>NZ_LZZV01000020.1:2500-336920 GCF_014170385.1 Delftia sp. UME58 | reverse complement strand
GTGTCAACGAAGGCGTGCTGCCCGTGTTCAGCTTCATCGGCAATGCGGCCATGCACCCGCGCCAGATGCCTTGCTGGATCACCCACACCAACGAGCGCACGCACGACATCATCCGCAGCGGCTTTGACCGCAGCCCCATGTTCACGGGCAAGATCGAGGGCGTGGGCCCGCGCTACTGCCCCAGCGTCGAGGACAAGATCAACCGCTTTGCCGACAAGGATAGCCACCAGATCTTCCTGGAGCCCGAAGGCCTGACCACCAACGAGTTCTATCCCAACGGCATCTCCACCAGCCTGCCCTTCGACATCCAGTACGCACTGGTGCGCAGCATGAAGGGGCTGGAGAACGCGCACATCCTGCGCCCCGGCTACGCCATCGAGTACGACTACTTCGATCCGCGCTCGCTCAAGAGCAGCTTCGAGACGCGCCAGATCCAGGGCCTGTTCTTCGCCGGCCAGATCAACGGCACGACCGGCTACGAGGAAGCGGCGGCCCAGGGCCTGTTCGCCGGCCTCAACGCCGCGCTGCAGTGCCGCGGCCAGGAAGCCTGGCTGCCGCGCCGCGACGAGGCCTACCTGGGCGTGCTGGTCGATGACCTGATCACCAAGGGCGTGACCGAGCCCTACCGCATGTTCACCAGCCGCGCCGAGTTCCGGCTGCAGCTGCGCGAGGACAACGCCGACATGCGCCTGACCGAGGCCGGCCGCGCCATGGGCCTGGTCGACGATGCGCGCTGGGATGCCTTCAGCCGCAAGCGCGATGCTGTTTCACGTGAAACAGAGCGCCTGAAGTCCACCTGGGTCAATCCGCGCATCGTCGCACCCGAGGAATCGGAGCGTGTGCTGGGAAAGTCCATCGAGCGCGAGTACAACCTGTTCGACCTGCTGCGCCGCCCCGATGTGGGCTATGGCAAGCTGATGAGCCTGAACGAGGGCCGCTATGCCTCGGCCGATGTGCAGCCCGAGGTGCTGGGCGATCTCAGCGGCGCCGTGGTCGAGCAGGTGGAGATCGCGGCCAAGTACGCAGGCTACATCGACCGCCAGAAGGACGAGGTGCAGCGCGCCGCCCACTTCGAGAACCTGCGCCTGCCGGCCGAACTGGACTATATGCAGGTGCCGGCCCTGTCATTCGAGGTGCGCCAGTCGCTGCAAAAGCACAGGCCCGAGACGCTGGGCCAGGCGTCGCGCATGTCGGGTGTGACGCCCGCTGCGATCTCGTTGCTCATGGTCCACCTGAAGAAGGGCGGCTTCCGTGGTTTCGCTGCCGACGCGCAGGGCGAGGAGATCTCCGCATGAGCCAGGATCTGCGCATCCCTCTCGAAGCCGGCCTGCGGGCGCTGGGCCTGGAGCTTTCCCCCGCCCAGGTCGATACGCTGATGGAATTCCAGGCCCTGCTGGGCAAGTGGAACAAGGTCTACAACCTCACGGCCGTGCGTGATCCGCAGGAGATGCTGACCCATCACCTGCTCGACAGCCTGGCCGCCGTGCCGGCCCTGCAGCGCCATCTGGCACAGATGCCTGCGCGCGAAGGCCGCACCGCCATGCTGGACGTGGGCTCGGGCGGCGGCCTGCCCGGCGTGGTCTTTGCCGTCTGCTGCCCGCAGATCGACGTGCACTGCGTGGACACGGTGGGCAAGAAGGCCGCCTTCATCCAGCAGGCGGCGGCCACGCTGCGCCTGCCCAACCTGCGCGGCATCCACAGCCGTGTGGAGCAGCTGACCACGCGCTATCCGCTGATCAGCTGCCGCGCCTTTGCCTCGCTGGTGGACTTCACCGGCTGGTCGCGCCAGGCGCTGGCGGAGGGCGGCACCTGGCTGGCCATGAAGGGCAAGCACCCCGACGATGAAATCGCCGCGCTGCCTGCCGACGTGCAGGTGTTTCACGTGGAACCATTGAAGGTGCCGGGCCTGGATGCCGAGCGCTGCATCCTCTGGCTGCGCGTTGCCGCCTGATTTTTTACCGAATGGCACACTGCCGCGTTGCGGCGGGGCCATGTTCCCCATGCGCTGGCCATGGCCCTCGCATAAACTCCCAGCTTTCATAGCTCAGGGGTCAGCATGTTCGGCATCTCCGATTTCAGCGCATTCGTTGTTGCCATTCTTCTGTTCCTGCTGATTCCGGGGCCGGGCAATCTGGCGCTGATCACCTCCACCGGCAAGGGCGGCATACGTGCCGGAATGGCGGCCTGCGCCGGCGTGCTGGCAGCCGACCAGGTGCTGATCTGGCTGGCGGTGGCGGGCGTGGCCGCGCTGCTGGCCTCCTATCCCGCGGCCTTCCATGCCGTGCAGTGGCTGGGCGCCGCCTACCTGGGCTGGCTGGGTTTCAGGATGCTCACCGCCAGGCCCGGCGACAAGCCCGTGCTGCACATCGAGCCGCGCCACTACTTTCGCCAGGCCGGCCTGATCACCCTGATGAACCCCAAGTCCATCGTGTTCTACATGGCCTTCTTCCCGCTGTTCGTGGACCCTGCAAGCCACCAGGGCCTGCTCACGTTCGCGGTGATGGCGGCCACGGTGGCCGTGCTGACCTTTCTCTACTGCCTGATCGTGGTGCTGCTCACCGCGCATCTGGCCGAGCGCATGCGCGCCAATCCTGCGGTTTCCCGGGTTCTCGAAAAGACTGCGGGCGTGTTCCTGATCGGTTTTGGCCTCAAGCTGGCCATCGCCAAATAAGCGTGTAAATACCATGGCCAAAATCTTCTGTGTCGCCAATCAAAAGGGCGGGGTCGGCAAGACCACCACCGCCGTCAACCTTGCAGCGGGCCTGGCCAAGGTCGGCCAGCGCGTGCTGCTGATCGACCTGGACCCGCAGGGCAATGCCACCATGGGCTCGGGCGTGGACAAGCGCGCGCTGGAGTTGTCGGTCTACGACGTGCTGCTGGAGAACGCCAGCGTCAAGGAAGCCGCCGTGCGCTCCGAGGCCGTGGGCTACGACGTGCTGGGCGCCAACCGCGAACTCAGCGGCGCCGAGATCGAGCTGGTCACCCTGGAGCGCCGCAACGAGCGCCTGAAGGGCGCCCTCAAGGCAGCCGATGCCGACTACGACTTCGTGCTGGTGGACTGCCCGCCCAGCCTGTCCATGCTCACCTTGAACGGCCTGTGCGCGGCCCATGGCGTGGTCGTGCCCATGCAGTGCGAGTACTTCGCGCTCGAAGGCCTGACCGACCTGGTCAACACCATCAAGCAGGTGCACGCCAACATGAACCCCGACCTGCAGATCATCGGCCTGCTGCGCGTGATGTTCGATCCGCGCACCACGCTGCAGCAGCAGGTCAGCGACCAGCTCAAGGAGCACTTCGGCGACAAGGTCTTCGACACCGTGATCCCGCGCAACGTGCGCCTGGCCGAGGCGCCCAGCTATGGCGTGCCTGGCGTGGTCTTCGACCCGGGCGCCAAGGGCAGCAAGGCCTTCATCGATTTCGCGCACGAGATGGTGCGCCGCATCAAGAAGATGTAGCCATGCAAGGTTCACATGAAGCGGCAGAGCAGGGCGTGCCGACCGGGTGGGCCGCCGAGGACGTCTGGCTGCTGCCCGGCTGGCAGAACTCGGATGCCGATCACTGGCAAAGCCGCTGGGAGCAGCGCCACGGCTACCGCCGCCTGGAGCAAAACGACTGGGACCGCCCGCTGCGCGGCGACTGGAGCGCCAGGCTGCAGGAGACGGTGCTCGACGCGCCGCGCCCCGTGGTGCTGGTGGCGCACAGCCTGGGCTGCATCCTTGTGGCCTGGTGGGCGGCGCATTCTCCGCTGGCCGCCCGCAAGGTGCGCGGCGCGCTGCTGGTGGCCCCCGGCGATACCGAGCAGCCCCAGCTGCGCGAGCAATTGCCGGGCTGGTCGCCGGTGATGATGCAGCGCCTGCCGTTTGCCTCCATCGTGGTCGGTAGCGACAACGACATTTACTGCAGCGCCCAGCGCGTGCAAGCCATGGCCTATGCCTGGGGCGCACGCTTCGTCGACGCAGGGCCTTCGGGCCATCTCAACACGGCCAGCGGGCTGGGCGACTGGGACAGCGGACACGCGCTGCTGGCATCGCTTTGACAAGGACAACACCATGGTGACCAAGAAACCCAAGGGACTGGGACGCGGGCTGGAAGCCCTGCTCGGACCCAAGGTCCACGACAAGGAAGAGGGCGGCGGACCGGTGGCCGAGACCGGCCTGCCCAGCATCCTGCAGCTCGACGTCATGGTGCCCGGCCAGTACCAGCCGCGCACCCACATGGACGAGGGCGCGCTCTACGAGCTGGCCGAAAGCATCAAGGCCCAGGGCATCATGCAGCCCATCCTGGTGCGCCGCCTGGCCAAGGGCGAGCACGCCGGCAAGTACGAAATCATCGCGGGCGAGCGGCGCTTCCGTGCGGCCCGCATCGCCGGCCTGGCCGAGGTGCCGGTGCTGGTGCGCGAGGTGCCAGACGAGGCCGCCGCCGCCATGGCGCTGATCGAGAACATCCAGCGCGAGGACCTGAACCCGCTGGAAGAGGCCCAGGGCCTGTCGCGCCTGGTCAAGGAATTCGGCCTCACGCACGAGCAGGCGGCCCAGGCCGTGGGCCGCTCGCGCAGCGCGGCCACCAACATCCTGCGCCTGCTCAACCTGGCCGATCCGGTGCAGACCATGCTCATGGCCGGCGACATCGACATGGGCCATGCGCGCGCCCTGCTGTCGCTGGACCGCGCAGCCCAGATCACGGCCGGCAACCAGATCGCGGCCAAGAAGCTGTCGGTGCGCGAGGCCGAGGCCCTGGTCAAGAAGATCGGTGCCGACTTCAGCCTGGTGCGCCAGAAGTCCAAGAAGGACGGCAAGTCGCGCGACATCAAGCGCGTGGAAGAGGAGCTGTCCGACCTGCTCATGGCCGATGTCGAAGTGCGCATCAAGAAGTCCGTGCGCCGTGGCGGCAAGCTGCAGGAAATGGGCGAAGTGGCGATCCAGTTCGGCTCGCTCGATGCGCTCAACGGGCTGATCGAACGTTTGCGCGGTGATGCCCCCGAGTGATGACAACAGCTTGTAACCGTCTGTCATCTGTCGTTCTCCAGCAAAGCAGCGCTTTTTCGCAAGGGTGAATCCCGGTATATTTGCGCGCTGTCATGCGGGGTAATTGTGTGTAATCGATGGCTGGCGACGCCGCCAGGCCGTGGACGCCCATCGCCCTGGCGCTGATTCACCTAGACCAGACCCGAGAGGATTACAACGTGAAGAAGTATCTTGCCCTGACCGCCATCGCTGCCGTGGCGCTGACTGGCTGCGCAACCACCGACATGCGCATGGGTTCGCCCGAAGCCAAGACCGTGGCCACCGGCGCCGCAGGCGGTGCCAGCGCCGAGAACGCCAATACCGAGCTGGAGCGCTGCGACTCCTCGCTGGGCACCATCTCCCTGGTCGAGAACCAGACCGCGGGCTGGTACACCATCCTCACCCAGCAGTACCGCCTGCCCCCCACCTCGCAGCTGCTGCGCCTGATGATCCAGCAGTCCAACTGCTTCATCGTCGTGGAACGCGGCGCGGCCGGCATGGGCGCCATGGCACGCGAGCGCGCGCTGATGGACTCGGGCGAGATGCGTGGCGGCAGCAACCTGGGCAAGGGCCAGATGGTGGCCTCCGACTACGGCCTGTCCCCTGAAGTGATCTTCAACCAGAGCGATGCCGGTGGCATGGGCGGCGCCATCGGCGGCCGCGCAGGCGGCATCTTCGGCGCGCTGGCGGCAGCCACCAAGACCCGCGAGGCCTCGGTCATGCTGGCCCTGGTGGACAACCGCTCGGGCGTGCAGGTCTCGGCTTCCGAGGGCTCGTCCTCCAAGACCGATTGGGGCGGCATGGGCGCGCTGTTCGGCGGCTCCGCCGGCGCCTCGCTGGGCGGCTACACGCGCACGGCCGAGGGCAAGGTGATCGCCGCCGCCTTCATGGACGCCTACAACCAGATGGTTCGCTCGCTGCGCAACTACAAGGCGCAGACCGTGAAGGGCCAGGGCCTGGGCGGCGGTGGACGCCTGGGCGTGGACGGCGGTGCCGCACCGTCGCAGACATCGGCTCCGGGCGCCAATGCCGCCGGCATGTCGCTGCGCGCTGCCCAGCAAAAGCTCAATGCCCTGGGCTATACCGCCGGCACGCCTGACGGCGCCATGGGCAAGAACACCCAGAACGCCCTGCGCGAGTTCCAGCGCGACCAGAGCCTGCCGCAGACCGGCCGCCTCGACCGTGCCACCTCGCAAGCACTGCAACAGCAATGAGATGCAGCACCCCCTGAGTCGCTTCGCGCCTTCCCCCTCTCCTGCGGGAGGGGGGCATACGGGCGGCCGGCGACAGCCTCGCTGCGGGGCGGCCCTTGCTCGCTGTCCCTGGTTTGGGGCGTTTCGGGCTCATAGGTCGCGCTCGTTTCATGGGCTGTGGGAGGCGCGTCGCGTAATGAGGCTCTGACATGCGGCGCCTTCCCTGGCCGGCCCCGGCCCTTCTTGCCTGGGCGGGCGCCTGGCTTGTCTACGCCGCGCTGCAATCGACCCTAGGGCCGCTGGCCGCCTGGCTGGCGGCCTGTTTTTTGGGCGTGCTCGCCAGCCTGCTGGCCACGCCCTGGTGGCGGCGCCTGGCCGTGGCGGCGGGCTTTCCGCTGTCCTGCCTGATGCTGTGGGGGCCGGGCGGCCTGGCCGCCATCAGCCCCTGGCTGTGGCTGGCGGCGCTGGGCCTGCTCACCCTGGTCTACCCGCTCAACGCCTGGCGCGATGCGCCGCTGTTTCCCACGCCTACCGATGCGCTGCAAGGCCTGGCCGATGCCGCGCCGCTGCCCGATGGCGCGGCCGTGCTGGATGCCGGCTGCGGCCTGGGTGACGGCCTGCGCGCGCTGCGCGGCCAGTACCCGCAGGCGCGGCTCCATGGCATGGAGTGGAGCTGGCCGCTGCGCTGGCTGTGTGCGCTGCGCTGCCCCTGGGCCCGCGTGCGCCGCGCCGATATCTGGCTGGCCGACTGGAGCGGCTACCAGATGGTCTACCTGTTCCAGCGCCCCGAAAGCATGGGCCGTGCGGCCGTCAAGGCCGCCACGGAACTGCCCGAGGGCGCCTGGCTGGTCAGCCTGGACTTTGCGCTGCCCGGTGTGGAGCCCTCCTGGCAGCGCCAGGGCCCGGGCCGCCACAGCCTCTGGGTCTACCGCATGCCGCTGGGCGGTGCCGGTGAGGCCGTGGTGCATGTGCCCGAGCCCGAGGAAACGCACTACGAAAAGGCACTGCGGGAACTGCAGGAACGCCGGTGAGGGGCCGTGCCGCCTACTTCTTTGCGCTGGCCTTGCTCACATAGAGCGACAGCGCGGCGATATCGGCCTCGCTGAGCGTGGCCTTGAACGAGGGCATGGCGCCTATGCCGTCGCGCAGTGCGCGCGCCACGCGCGCGGCGTCGGGCTGCAGCTCGTCGAGCACGGGGCCGATGGCGCCCTCGGCACCCGCGTCCTTGAGCGTGTGGCACAGCGCGCAGGCGGGCGTGGCCGTGGCGAACAGCTTCTTGCCCAGGGCCATCTGGGCCGCTTCATTGGCAAAGGCGGGGCCGGACAGCAGGGCGCTGCCGAGCAAAGCGCTGCCCAGCAGGGCGGTGTGGATCAGGTGTTTCATCGTGAACATGGCAATGGGGGTACGGGCCCGCCACGGTCTGGCGCCGTGTGCGGGAGGTGACGGGAAGGGGGGCGGGATGGGCGCGCGGGCCGTGCTCAGGCCACGGTGACGGTCACGGCGTGGTCGGCCCAGCTGGTGTTGTTGTAGCCACTCTGGTTCTCGCCACGCATCTCGGGCTGGACCCGGCCGCGCGCGTCGGTGGCGCGGCTGGCCAGCACATGCGTGCCCTTGGGCAGGCGCGCCTGCAGCACGAACTGGCGCCAGGCGTACCTGCCCAGGTCGGGGCCGACCAGGCGTGCGGCCTGCCAGCTCTTGCCGCCGTCCGTGGACACCTCCACGCCCTTGACGGCGTCCATGCCGCCAAAGGCCACGCCGTGGATCTGCACCAGACCGGCGGCCTGCCCGCCGTCCTCGGGCAGGGGCGAGTTGATCCAGGACTTGACGCTCATCTCCTGCACCGAGGGCTGGCTCGGGTCGCCCTTGCTGCCGGGCGGCGAGATGCGGTAGCCGTGGGACATGATGTGGGCCTCGCTCTCGCGCGGCGTGAAGGCCAGTTGCCGGATGTACTTGATGTTGTTCACGCCGGTGTAGCCGGGCACGATCAGGCGCAGCGGCCCGCCATGGGCCAGCGGCACGGGCTCGCCGTTCATCTCCCAGGCCAGCAGGGCGTCTTCCATGGCCGACAGCGGCACCGAGCGCTCGACGATGACGCTCTTGGGGTCCAGCCCTGCGGGCAGTACCTCACCGCCCGTGCCGGTCATGTAGAGGCCGCCATCGGCCACGCCGCCCAGGGCCTTGACCACCTCGCGCACGGGCACGCCGCTCCAGACCACGCAGCCGGCAGCGCCCACGGTCCAGGCCGTGCCGCTGGGCTTGCTGGGAAAGAAGGCCCGGCCATTGCCCGAGCACTGCAGCACCATGGCCACGGTCTCCAGGCCCAGGGACTTGAGCTCGCGCACGCTGAGGCTGCGGGGCTGGCGCACGCCCTCCACCTGCAGCTGCCAGGCATCGCGGTCGGCCACGATGGATTCGGGCGGCGTGGGCAGGTTGTTGCGCACATAGAGCTGGTCGCTGGGCGTGATCACGCTGGTGCCGAAGGCGCCGCGCCGCGTCTCTATGGTGGTGGAGCTGTGGACGATGAGGGCATCGGCCTTCTTCCAGCCCGCGTAGCCGGGCAGGGGTTTGGCGGCCGGTGCCTGGGCCGATGCGCCCTGGTGCAGGCCGGCCAGGCCTGCGGCGGCCAGTGCGCTGGCGCTGCCGGCCAGCAGGCTGCGGCGCGCGGGGGAGGTGGGCAAGTGGTTCATGGTTGTCTCCTCGTGGTGGTTGTCAGGGGTCGTGTCATGGGGCAGGGCTGCCCAGGGCCCTGCTGGCCACGGCCAGGGCCTGTTTCTTCTGGGCCACGAGCACCAGCGGCCGGCCTTCGCGCGAGCGAACGACCTGCCAGTGCATGTTGGCCCACCAGCCCTGGCCATCCGCCAGGCGCTGGGGCTGGTCGAAGGCCAGCACGGTAACGATGCCGCCCTTCTCGAAGAAGGTGGTCAGGTGGTAGGCGCGCGTGCCGTCGATATCGCAGGGCCGCATCAGCTGGGTGTAGCCGGGCAGCTTCTCGCCGGCAGGCAGGTCCAGGCGGTGGGCGACCTCGGCCTCGGGCATGAAGCTGCCGCGCAGCGTGCGCTCGTAGTACTCGTGCTCGATGGCGGCGCGCACCAGCTCGGGCGGGCGCATGGCAAACACGGCCGTGGCGGCCGAGCTGCCCACCAGCAGCGCGGCGATCAGCCGGCGCACGCCGCTGCGCGCATGCCAGGGCGTGTGGCGCAGCAGATGGACGGGCGGCCCACCGTGCGGTCCGGGGTCGAAGGCCAGGGCCAGTTCGGCGCGCGCGCGCAGGTCGAAGGCCGATTCGTCGGTCGTGTCCGGGGCAGTCATTTCAAGCCTTGGTATCGGGTGGGGCGCAGCGGGGTGGGGCGCAGCGGGATCACGCTGGCAGTCTCTGGGGCAGGCGCCGGGGCGGCCTGCTCCAGCGCCGCCTTCAGCGCATCGCGGGCGCGCGACAGGCGCGACAGCACCGTGCCCGGCGCAATGTCCAGGGCCTCGGCCATCTGGGCCGTGGGCATGTCGTCGAAGTAATAGAGCACCAGCACCTCGCGGTGGATGGGCGCGATGCGCGCCAGCGCCTTGACCACGTCGAGCCGGTCGTCCAGCGCCGAAGGCGAGGGGGCGGGATGCTGGTCCAGCGCCTCGTCATCGCTGACCAGATGGGCCGATGGCGCAAGGTGGCGGAAGGCATGGCGGCGCATGATCTGGAACAGCCAGGCCCGCGCCATCGCGGCCTCGCGCAGCTGGTGGCGAAAGCGCCAGGCGCTGGTGAAGCAGTCCTGCACCACGTCCTCGGCCAGCGCGCGCGAGCCGGTCAGCGCCCAGGCGCTGCGCAGCAGGAATCGGTAGTGCTCGCGCACCCACTGGTTGTAGCGCGACTCGGCGATGGAGATCATGCGGCATAAGAGCACGCCGGGCGCCGCTGCATTCCATGGCCTGCCGACCGGCAAACCCTATATCGGCTCAGCTATCGCGAAGAGACGATGGCCCTCTGAGGGTCCATGGGCGGTCGGGATACAGCGCCTGTTCCGGCCCTGTGGGCCGCCGCGCCCGCCTGCTGCCCGAAGAACCGGGCAGGGGGCATGCCCACCGTGCGGTGCACCATGGCGCTGAAGGCGCTGGGGCTGTAGCCCAGCTCGGCGGCGATCTGCTGTATGGGAAGGCCGCGCGCGGCCAGGCTCAGGCCATGGGCCAGCACCACTTGCTGGCGCCAGGCGGTGAAGCTGCAGCCCAGCTGCTGCTGGAACAGCCGGGCCACGGTGCGCGGGCTGGCGCCGGTGTCTGCCGCCCAGTCGGCCAGGCTCTCGTGCTGGGTGGGGTCGGCCACCACGGCCTCGCAGAGCATGCGCAGCCGCTTGTCCTGGGGCATGTTCACGCCAAGGTGGACTTCGCTGGCCCGGCGCAGCTCCTCCAGCAGCAGGGCGCTCAGATGGTGTTCGCGCTGCAGCGTGGCGGCGTCGGGTGCGGGCTGGTCATCGCTTTGCTTGGGCAGGGCAGTGATCAGCTCGCGCATCAGCGGCGAGACCTCCAGCACGCGGCAGCGTGCCCAGTCCTGCGGGTTGCAGGCCACGCCGCAGTAAGGGTGATCCGGCAGCACGGGCCCCTGGGCCGGATCGTCCTGCAGCACGTAGATGGAGACGAGATCGGCTTCCTCGACCATGGCCACGGCGTGGACCAGGCCGGGCGGAATCCATACGGCCTTGGAGGGTGGGGCGATCAGCGTGCCCTGGGGGGCCGACAGGTGCAGCACGCCGTCCAGCGAGATGGCGATCTGTGCCCAGCTGTGGCTGTGCGGTATGACGCGCGTGCGTGCCGACAGACGGTGCTGCTTGGCGCGCACGGGGCGCTGGGGCGTGGGCACGAACAGGTGCGGATGCAGGGCCTCGACCGGCTCCATCGGCCGGGCCTTGCGCGCCGACCGCAGTGCGGCTGCGGGGCAGGCGCTGGGCAGGGTGTCGGCAGAAGTGTCGGCAAGGGTGCCGGGCGTGGAGACAGGCTTTGGCATGTTTGCGACAGAAGTTGGCAGACTATCGCATACAAGACGAAACGCTGCTGCCTAAGATGCGGCCCATGACCGCCTCTTCTTCTTCCATGCCGGACGCCGTGGCTCCGGACCCGCTGCGCAGCGATGTGCGCACCATCGGCCTGATCGGCCTGGCGCATGGTTCCTCGCATTTCTTTCACCTGCTGCTGCCGCCGCTGTTTCCATGGCTGATCGCCGAGTTCGGCTACAGCTATGCCGAACTCAGCGTGATGGTGTCGCTGTTCTTCGTGGTCTCCGGCGTGGGCCAGGCCATGGCCGGCTTTGCGGTGGACCGCTTCGGCGCGCGCCCCATTCTGTTTGCGGCGCTGGGCAGCTTCACCGTGGCGGGCGTGGTCGCCAGCCTGGCACAGGGCTATGGAATGCTGCTGCTGGCGGCCTTCTTCGCGGGCCTGGGCAATGCGCCCTTCCACCCGGTGGACTTCACCATCCTCAACAAGCGCGTGTCGGCCAAGCGCATCGGCCATGCGTTCTCGGTGCACGGCCTGTCGGGCAATATCGGCTGGGCGCTGGCGCCGCTGTTCATGGCGGGCATTACCACGGCCACGGGGTCCTGGCGGCTGGCCTGCCTGTGCGGCGCGGTGCTGGCGGCGACGGTCCTTGCCATCATGGTGTTCAACCGCAAGGCCCTGGACGACCGCGCGGCCGATGCCCATGCGCCAGTGGCTTCGCGCACGGCTGCGGCCGTGCCGCAGGAGCATCCCATGGCCTTCCTGAAGCTGCCCTCGGTCTGGCTGTGCTTCTCGTTCTTCTTCTGGAGCACCTGCGCGCTCAGCGCCATCCAGAGCTTCGCCAGCCCTGCCATGCAGTCCATGTACGGCCTGCCGCTGAGCGTGACGGCGCTCATCGTCACGGGCTACATGCTCTGCGGCGCGGCCGGCATGGTGGCGGGCGGTTTCCTGGTGGGCCGCGTCAAGCGGCTGGAGAAGGTGATCTCGATCTGCATGCTGGGTTCGGGCGTGGCGCTGTTCCTGGTCGGCACGGGCTGGCTGCCGGCGATGGTGGCCGTGGGCGTGGCCTCCATGGCGGGCCTGGGCACGGGCCTGGCCGGCCCCTCGCGCGACATGCTGATCAAGCGCGCCGCGCCCCCCGGCGCCACGGGCCGCGTCTATGGCACGGTGTATTCGGGGCTGGACCTGGGCTTTTGCCTTGCAGCCCCCGTGTTCGGCTACATGCTGGACCACGGCATGAGCCACGGCGTGTTCTACGGATCGGCCATTGCCCTGGTACTGAGCGTCGTGTCGGCCGTGGTCGTGGGCGATGGCGTGAGCCGGAAAAGCGGCATGGCTCTGAGCGCAGGCTGATCCCGGGCCACGCTCCCCAAAGGCCCCGCAGGCCAAGGCTTGCGGGGCCTTTGCTTTGGGCTGTGAGACGGACAAGGCAGGCACGGCAATTGCGTGCGACCTGCGCGGCGCCTGCTATCGTGCAGGCACAACTTTTTCAACACAGGAGACCTGTCCATGCGTTCCGCCTTTGCACCGCTTTCCCTCATGTTCCGCAGCGCCCCGCTGGCGCTGGCGCTGGCCGTGGCCGGCCTGTCCGGCAGTGCCCTGGCCGCGCCCAAGGCCGATATCCAGGCGCTGGCGCAAAAGCACCAGCAGCCCTTGCTGGACACGCTGCGCGACCTGGTGCACATCGAGTCGGGCAGCAAGGACATGGAGGGCGTGGAGCAGATCGCCAACTACGTGGCCGGCAAGCTGCGCGAGCAGGGCGGCAAGGTGGAGATCCTGCAGCCCACCGACGTCTACCGGCTGGGCGACACGCCCGAGAAGATCGGCCCCATGGTGCATGCCGAGTTCAAGGGCAAGGGCACCAGCCGCATCATGCTGATCGCCCACATGGACACGGTCTACCTGCGCGGCATGCTCAAGGACCAGCCGTTTCGCATCGATGGCGAGCGCGCCTACGGCCTGGGCATTGCCGACGACAAGCAGGGCGTGGCCCTGATCCTGCACACCGTGGCCATGCTGCGCCAGATGGGCTTCGACAACTACGGCACGCTGACCGTGCTGATGAACAGCGACGAGGAAATCAGCTCGCCCGGCGCGCGCAGCACCATCACGCGCATGGGTGCCGAGCAGGATGCGGTCTTCTCGTTCGAAGGCGGGGGCACCGACGGCGGCGTGCGCCTGGCCACCAGCGGCATCGGCGCGGCCTACCTCAAGGTCGAGGGCAAGGCCTCGCACGCAGGCGCCAAGCCCGAGGACGGCGTCAACGCGCTGTACGAGCTGTCGCACCAGCTGCTGCAGATGAAGGACCTGTCCAAGCCCGAGACCGGCCTCAAGCTCAACTGGACCGTGGCCAAGGCCGGCACCAACCGCAACGTCATTCCCGCCGAGGCCACGGCCCAGGCCGACGCCCGCGCGCTGCGCGTGGCCGACTTCACGGCGCTGGAGCAGGCCATGCAGGCCAAGGTGGGCCACAAGCTGCTGGACGCCAGCAAGGTGCAGCTCAAGTTCGAAGTGCGCCGCCCGCCGCTGGAGGCCAACGAGGCCTCGCGCAGCCTGGCCAGGCAGGCGCAGACCATCTACAGCGATGAGCTGGGCCTGAAGATGAGCGTGATGGAAAAGGCCACGGGCGGCGGCACCGACGCGGCCTTTGCGGCGCTCAAGGCCAAGGGTGCCGTCATCGAGGGCTTTGGCCTGAGCGGCTACGGCGCGCACTCCAATGATGCGGAGTACGTACAGTTGAACACCATCGTGCCCCGCCTGTACCTGGCCACGCGCATGATCATGGATCTCTCCAAGTAAGGGTCGGCTATCAGGCTGCAATCCTGCGTTAAGCCAAAGCCAGACGGTGGCTTGGGTCGCTTTTTCTGACCCTGCCGGGAGGTTGTTTTTCGAGGCCGGGTCTCGGCCCGGCGGCCGACTGCCCTTTCTTGATTCGCCGAGAAAGGTCAGGTCAAAGAAGGCGACCCGGACGTCCGCGACCCCTGCGCTTCGCTACGGGCGCGGCCATACGGGAGCGAACAGCAGGCGCCGAGCATTTGCGGACGCAAAAAAGGGCATGCCTTGCGGCATGCCCTGAAGGCGCATCGTGGGGCGCTCTGTGTTCTTTACTGCGAGGAGATGTTCTTGTCCTTGGCGATCTTGCTCCAGCGCGTGAAGTCGGCATTCAGGCGCGCCTTCATGGCCGCGCCGTCCTGGTAGGTGGCGATGGCGCCTGCGGCCAGCATCTTCTTTTGCAGCTCGGGCTCGGCCAGGATGAGCTTGAGCTCCTGGTTCAGGCGCTGGACCACGGCAGGCGGCGTGTTCAGCGGGGCGATCAGGCCGCCCCAGGTGTCGGCGTCGAAGCCGGGGAAGCCCTGCTCGGCCACCGACTTCACGTTCGGCAGCAGCTGCTTGGCCTTTTGCGAGCTGACGGCAATGGCGCGCAGCTTGCCCGCCTGGATGTGGGGCAGGGCCGCGACCACGTCGGCGAACATCACGGCGATCTGGCCGCCGATCAGGTCGGTCACGGCCGGCGCGCTGCCGCGATACGGCACGTGCTGCATGTCGAAGCCGCCCAGGTCCTTGAGCTGCTCCATGGACAGGTGGCCGAAGCTGCCCGTGCCCGAGCTGGTGTAGTTCAGCGCCGGCTTGGCCTTCCTGGCATGCTCGATCAGCTGCTGCAGGTTGGTCACGTCCGGCAGCTCGCGCGGGTTGATGACGATGGCCATGGGCAGGTCATAGACCGTGGCCACGGGCAGGAAGTCCTTGCGCACGTCGTACAGGTTGTTGTTGAACAGCATGGGCGCCAGCAGGGCGGGCATGCCGAACATGGACAACGAGTAGCCGTCGGGCTGCGACTTGATGAAGGCCGCCGTGCCCACCGAGCCCGAGGCGCCGGGGCGGTTGTCGATGACGATGGTCTGGCCCAGGCGCTCGGTCAGGCGCTGGGCGACGATGCGCGCGGCCGTGTCGGTGGGGCCGCCGGGCGGGAAGGCCACGGTCAGCTTGATCAGCTTGTCGGGCCACTGGCCCTGGGCCCGGGCGGCGGGTGCCAGCGCGGCGATGGCGGTGGCGCAGGCGGCGGACAGGATCTGGCGGCGCGAGGCCTGGAAGGGGGTGGAAGTCATATGTCTCCTCAATCGGGAAGGGGTGGAAATGAGAGCCGTGGAGCGGTCTGGTTGGGAACGTCTGCGCGCTCTCAGATGATGTTTCTGGCGCGCAGCGCGGCGCGGGCCTGCTCGTCCAGGCCCAGGCGCTGCTGCAGCACCTCGTCGGTGTGTTCGCCCTGGTGGGGCGGCGGTCGGCGCACGGGCAGGCGCTGGCCATCCAGCGCATAGGGCGGGGCCAGCACGGACTGGCTGCCGGCCTCGCTGTCCTCGAAGCGGTGCAGCAGGCCGGCATCGGCCGTGCGCTGCGAGTTCAGGGCCTCGAACAGGCCCAGCACCTCGCCGCAGGGGATCTGCGCGGCTGTCAGGCATTCGAGCAGCTGGGCGCGCGTGAAGCGCAGCAACTCGGCCTGCACCAGCGGCATCAGCAGCTCGCGGTTGGCCGAGCGTGCGGTATTGGTGGCAAAGCGCTCGTCGGCGGCCCACTCGGGCTTGGCGATGACGTCGGTGCAAAAGCGCTGGAACTGGCCGTTGTTGCCCACGGTGATGACCAGCGGGCCGTCGGCCGCCTCGAACACGCCGTAGGGCACGATGGACGGATGGGCGTTGCCGAACTTGGGCGGGTCGCCGGCCTTGAGCAGGGCCTCCATGCCGTAGTAGCTGGTGATCATCAGGCCGCAGTCGTACAGGGCCATCTGCACATGGCGGCCGCGCCCGCTGCGCTCGCGCTCGTAGAGCGCGGCCAGGATGGCCTGGGCCGAGTACATGCCCGTGAACATGTCCACGGCGGCCACGCCGAACTTCAGCGGGCCCTGGCCCTGCTCGCCGTTCATGGCCATGATGCCGGACTCGCCCTGCACCACCAGGTCGTAGCCGGGCCGCGTGGCCTCGGGGCCGCTGCGCGAGTAGCCCGAGATGGAGCAGTACACCAGGCGCGGGTTCAGTGCCGACAGCTGCTCGTAGCCCAGCCCCAGCTTCTCGGCGCCGCCGACCTTGAAGTTCTGGATGACCACATCGCTGTCGGCCGCCAGCTCGCGTGCGATGCGCAGGCCCTCTTCGGCCTGCAGGTCCAGCGTGACCGAGCGCTTGTTGCGGTTGGCGCTGTTGAAGTAGGAGGTGTTGCGCTGGCCCACGCGCACGCCCCAGTCGCGCGTGTCGTCGCCGCGGCCCGGGTGCTCGACCTTGACGACATCGGCGCCCAGGTCGGCCAGCGCCATGGCGCACATGGGACCGGCCAGCACGCGCGAAAGATCCAGGACGCGCACGCCGTCCAGCGGCAGGGAAGAGGGGAGAGCACTCATGCGAAACCTTGTCGAACCACGAAAACCGCGTCGGGCCAGAGCCCGGGCAGGCCCGCATTCTTCATTCGTTTATGGACTTTGACAATCGTGCTAAAAAATGGACATTGTGTGTACTGAGGTTTGACAATGGATCTGGGCGGACTGTCCCTGCTGGTGGACATCATCGAAGCCGGCAACCTGAGCCGCGCCGCCGTGCGCCTGGGCATGAGCCGTGCCAACGTCAGCCACCGGCTCAACCAGTTCGAGCGACAGATCGGCCAGCAGCTGCTGCGCCGCACCACGCGCCAGGTCGAGCCCACCGAGCTGGGCCTGCGCCTGTACGCCCATGGACGCGCGATACGCCAGGAAGCCATGGCGGCGGACGAGTCGGTGGACAGCCTGGGCCAGAGCCTGCAGGGCACCGTGCGGCTGAGCGTGCCCAGCGGCTACGGCCAGCTGCAGATGTCGGGCTGGCTGACGGAGTTCATGCGCATGCATCCGGGCATCACGCTGGAGGTGATCTTCGACAACGACATCGAGGACCTGATGCAGGGCGCGGTGGACTTCGCCGTGCGCGTGATGACCGAGCCCCCCGAAAGCCTGGTGGCCTGCAAGCTCGGCGATGTGCTCTACGAGGCCTGCGCCACGCCGCAGTTCCTGGCGCAGCATGGGCAGCCTGACTCGCTGCTGGCGCTCAAGCGCGTGCCGCTGATCACCTCGGCGCTCACGGGCCAGAAGCTGCGCACGGCCGGCATGAACGGCGCGCGGCCCACCGAACTGCGCATACGCCCGCGCCTGATGTCGCCCAACTTCCATTTCCTGCGCGATGCCGTGCTGCAGGGCCTGGGCGTGGCCGTGGTGCCGCGCTACATGGTGGCGGCCGAGTTGGCCAGCGGCGCGCTTGAGCGCCTGCCGCTGCCGCCGGGCAGCCTGGACTTTCTGGCCACGCGCCAGTACCTGCTGTACATGCCGTCCCACTACCAGACGCGGGCCATCACCACGCTGATCGACTTCCTGCGCGAGAAGGCCGCGGCGGAGGGACTCAGAGGCTGAAGATCTTTCCGGGGTTCAGGATGTTCTTCGGGTCCAGCGCCTGCTTGATGGAGCGCATCATCTGCACCGCGCCGTCGCCGGCTTCCTCGCGCAGGAAATCCATCTTGTGGATGCCCACGCCATGCTCGCCCGTGCAGGTGCCGCCCAGCGCAATGGAGCGCGACACCAGCTGGTGGTTGAGCTGCTCGGCGCGCGAGCGCTCGTCCTCGTCGGCCGGGTCGATCAGGTAGCCGAAGTGGAAGTTGCCGTCGCCCACGTGGCCGACGATGAAGTAGGGGATGCCGCTGTCGTCGGCCTCGCGCACCGAGTCCAGCAGCGCATCGGCCAGGCGGCTGATGGGCACGCAGGCATCGGTGGTGATGCAGCGGCAGCCGGGGCGGCTGGAGACGGCCGCGAAATAGGCGTTGTGGCGGGCCGTGAACAATCGCGTGCGGTCCTCGGGACGCTCGGCCCATTCGAAGGCGTTGCCGCCGAACTCGCCCGCAATGTCCTGCACCATCTCGGCCTGCTCCTTCACGCCCGTGGGCGAGCCGTGGAACTCCATCAGCAGCATGGGCTCCTCGCGCAGCGTGAGCTTGCTGTAGGCATTGACCATGCGCACCGAGTTCACGTCCACCAGCTCCACGCGCGCGATCGGCACGCCCATCTGGATGGTCTGGATCACCGTGCGCACGGCGGCCTCGATGCTGGGGAAGGAGCAGATGGCCGCGCTCACGGCCTCGGGCAGCGGGTACAGGCGCACCGTGATCTCGGTGGCCACGCCCAGCGTGCCCTCGCTGCCCACGATCAGGCGCGTGAGGTCGTAGCCCGCGCTGCTTTTCTTGGCGCGCGTGCCGGTGCGGATGATGTCGCCGCAGGCGGTCACCACTTCCAGCGCCAGCACGTTCTCGCGCATGGTGCCGTAGCGCACGGCATTGGTGCCGCTGGCGCGCGTGGCCGTCATGCCGCCGATGGAGGCATCGGCGCCGGGATCGATGGGAAAGAAGAAGCCCGTGTCCTTGATGGCATCGTTGAGCTGCTTGCGCGTGATGCCGGGCTGCACGGTGACCGTGAGGTCCTCGGTGTTGACCGAGAGGATGCGGTTCATGCGGCTCAGGTCCAGGCTGATGCCGCCTTCGACAGCCAGCAGATGGCCTTCGAGCGAGGAGCCGGCACCATAGGGAATCACGGGCACGGCATGCTGGTCGGCCAGCCTCAGCGCGTCCTGCACGTCCTGCGTGCTCTCGGCAAAGACCACGGCCGCAGGCGGGGGGGCCTGGATGGCGCCCTCGTCGCGGCCGTGCTGTTCGCGCACCGCCAAAGCCGTGGAGCACTGGGCGCCGAAACGCTGGGCCAGGGCTTGGAGGAAGGCTTCGGGGATGGTGCGCTGAACGAAATCAGGCTGCAGGCGGACGGGGGCGACAGGGGCGTTCATCGGTGTTCTCCAGGGGAACTGGAAAGAATACCACCGGCCCTGCCGCCCTCGTGTGAGTGGTTGCCGCCATGCGCCTCAGCATCAACGCGGCTGGACCGCCTTGCTGAATTCATCCCTGGACAGCGAGCCGTTCTTGTCGGCATCGATCTGGGCGAAATTGCTGCTCACGGCAGGCAGCGCCTCGGCTTCCTTCTTGCTCAGCTTGCCGTCCCGGTTGGTGTCGGCGCGGTCGAAGGCGGCCTGGACATCATTGGCGGGGGCGCTGGGGCTGGTTGCTGCCGGCCCGGGCGCAGCCCTGACACCTGTCGCTGGACCATTGCCGGGACCCAATTCCTGGGCCATCGCACCAACACTGCCCAGGGAGATGGCCGCGAACAACATCACGCTGCGGATTTCAAAACCGGAGACTTTGCGCAGTTGAGAGGTCATGTGTCGAACTCCTTGTCGAACGTGGAACATGACTGCATTCCACCTGCTGCAGCGCAACACGGCCAGCACTTTTGCCGGCTGTTGCCTGCTACAACATTTGCGTGCCGGCTGTAACGCACAATCAGGTGATGGGCCGTTACCGGCCCGGATTTCCCCCCACATCGCCAAGGAGAATGCCCATGGGCAACCGTTTGACACAGATCGCCACGCGCACCGGAGACGACGGCAGCACGGGCCTGGGCGACAACACGCGTGTCTCCAAGAACAGCGGCCGGCCGCACGCCATGGGCGATGTGGACGAGCTCAATTCCCACATCGGCCTGCTGCTGTGCGAGGCCCTGCCCGACGACGTGCGCGAGCTGCTGGTCGATGTGCAGCACCAGCTGTTCAACCTGGGTGGCGAGCTGTCCATTCCCGGCTACGAGCTGCTCAAGGACGAGGCCCTGCTGCAGCTCGACGAGGCGCTGGCCCACTACAACGCGCAGCTGCCCCGGCTGCAGGAATTCATCCTGCCGGCCGGCAGCCGCGCCGCTTCCCAGGCCCATGTCTGCCGCACGGTGGCGCGCCGCGCCGAGCGCATGGTCGTGGCGCTGGAGCAGGGCGAGGCCATGCGGCCCGCGCCGCGCCAGTACCTGAACCGCCTGTCGGACCTGCTGTTCGTGCTGGCGCGCGTGCTCAACCGCATGGATGGCGGCGACGACGTGTACTGGAAAAGCGAGCGGCTGGCCCGCGCGCAGTCCGCCGAAGAGTGAACCTGCACTGAACCTGCGCCAATCCCGCGCCAATCCCGCGTTTAGGACGGCCCATGCGCCTGCGCCACATCGAGGTCTTCAATGCCGTCATGCAGACCGGCAGCGTCAGCGCTGCCGCACGGCTGATCAACATCACCCAGCCGGCCGTCAGCCGCACCCTGCAGCACGCGGAGCTGCAGCTGGGCTTTGCGCTGTTCCAGCGCGCACGCGGGCGGCTCACGCCGACCAATGAGGCGCTGGCGCTGTTCCCCCACATCGAGAAGCTGTTCGAGCAGCTCGACGAGGTGCAGCGCCTGGCCGACAACCTGCGCCATGGCCAGGCAGCGGACCGGCTGACCGTGCTCACCGTCTTCGCGCTCAGCCGCGAGGTGCTGCCGCGCGCCGTGGCCGGATTTCGGCGCCGCCACCCGCAGGTGCAGGTCCATGTGCAGGCGCTGCACACGCCCCAGGTGGTCTCGGCCCTGCTGCTGCAGGAGGCCGACGTGGGCTTCGTCATCAGCTCCGTGGGCCAGCCCGCGCTGGAGCATGAGCTGCTGGCCGAAGTGGACATGTTCTGCGTGCTGCCCAAGGGCCTGCTGCCACCTTCGCGCATCCGTGAAGAGGGCATGGAACTCAAGGACCTGGCCGAGCTGCCCGTGGTCGCGCTCGATGCGCGCGACCCCCTGGGCATGCGCCTGGGCCAGGCCTGCCGCGAGCACGGCGTGGGCCTGTCGCCCGTGGTCACCGTGCAGACCTACCACGCGGCCCTGTCCATGGCCGAGTACGGCCTGGGCGCCGCCATCATGGACGGCTGCACCGCCCTGGCCGCCGACCGCCGCAAGGTCCATGTCGTGCCCCTGCTGCCGCGCATCACGGTGGGTGTCAATGCGCTCAGCCTGCCCCAGCGGCCGGGGTCGGTGCTGGCGCGGGCAATGACCGAGGAAATGCGCAAGGCCTTGCGCGAGTTGCTGGCTGGCTGAGGCCGTTCATACAGGCATGCCTGCTGGACTGCGGCTGGTGCGCCGTGGTCATTGGCACGATCGATTGCCAAATTCAACTGGATTCTCATGATCGATTGATTTGTTAATGAGAATTATTCACAATCATTGCCCGGGATCTGACGACTGCATCGTCATGAAGGAGGGGCATGAGAAATTCAGTAGCTTTGCGTCCGCGCTGGCAGATAGTTGCCTGGGCATGTGCTGCTCTTGCCTTTGCCGGTGGGCTGGCGCTCATCTTTTTTGCCGAACCAGCGCCTGAGGTCAGGCATGCACAGGTGAGCGCAACCAAGCCACCTGCGCAAGCTTCCGGGCCTGCTGCGCCAGCACCTGAAACTCCCGCTCCACCGGCGATCGCTTCCGTACCGGCGCCCGTGCCGGTGGCGCCCCCCACGGCACCTAGAGCCAAGGCGTTTCCTGCCGTTGTCGTGGATGCATCGGCGGAGATTCTGTACAACCGGCTTGCCCGCAGCGAGGTCACGCTGGACCAGGCCGGCGAAGTCGCCAAACTCCACAAGGCATTGGAGCCTTGCTGGATGGCGTCCCTCTATGAGCGCATGGCGCTGCTGGTTCCGCCGGATTCCGACCCCAAGGGGCACGCAATGGCGCAACGGCTGGCTCGGGAGCAGAGGGCCAGTGCGCGCCCTGGCTGCGGACAACTCCCGATGGACGCATACACAAGGGCCGATGAGTGGACGGCCCGGCTCGCGGTGCAGGGAGATCCTCAGAGCATGATGGACTATGGCGGAGCCTACTGGACCCGGGGTCTGGAGCATGCGAGAACGGATCCAGAGCGCCTCGCCGAGTATCGGCGCACCACCCTGATATACCTCAACGCCTTGATCGACCAAGGCTATGTCGATGCGCTGATCTCGATGGCCTCCATCAGAAGTAACCCCACATGGGGGGAGCCGCAGCCTGCCGAGGTGTGGGCATATGTCTATGCCGACGCCAAGGCCAAAGGCAATGTGTCATCGCAAGCAAACCTGCTTCAGAGCATCGACCAACGAGTGCCGCCTGAGGGCCGTCAACGCGCGAGGGATATGGCCCAGGAGTTGCTGAGGAGATGCTGTGGTGGCTAGCCAAATAACTTCGTTGTCACCGCGCCTGCCCCAAACGTGGCGCTCTATGATCATCATCGCGCTTGCCGCGTTACTCATCGCAGCGAGTTGGCGTGGCGTCTCCGACACCCAGGAAGATCCGCGCGGGTGGAACAACACCGAGATTGCTCGATTCATCCTGGAGACGGTCAACTCGTCCTTGTCGATTGGACAGTGGAAGCCCGGAGATACAGTGACCATCTGTCAAGCAGGATCCAGTAGATGCATTTTGGTGGCCTACATCAATCCGATGTCTCACGATGCCTGGGCCAAAGCAAAAAATGTCGATTCACGCAATCAACCTCCCGATGTCTCGCTATGGGAGCGCTTGATCAAGTGGATTCTGGGTCGAGGAGGTATGCCTCCAACAGGTTCCTTGGAGACCCTCATCGCTGATTGGGGCGAAGTGCCACCCGGGACGGTCACGGTCGAACCACTCCGGCCTGATGACACGCTGACAAAGTGCACTGGTTGCCATGGTTCGGATTGGCAGCAAATAGCCCAGCGGCCGGCATGGGAGCCGTTGCGAAGTGTGGAGGCCAGCGGTTGGCTTGCCTTGATTGGCGCCGCAGCCATGTCGGTGGATGCCCGACATGGCTGGTCCAAGGACGACTGGCAACTCGTACGGAGATTGAGCGGCGACATGACATAGGTGGCTGCGGGACCGGGTTCTACAGATCGTCCGCCTCCATCTGCCCCACCAGCCTCTGCGCCGACCCGAACGCCAGCGTCAGCCCCAGCGCGCCGTGCCCTGTCTGCAGCCACAGGTTGCGCGGACCGCCGCGCTGGCGGCCGGTGAGGGGCAAGCCGGTGGGTGTGGCGGGTCGCATGCCGGTCCAGGGGTGGAGGTTGCCGTCCAGCGGCAGGTCGGCGAAGACCTCCTGCGTGGAGCGGCGCAGGCTGGCGATGCGGCGCGGGTCGGTGCGCGTGTCCCGGCCCACGATCTCCACCATGCCGGCCACGCGCAGGCGTTCGCCGATGCGTGCGAAGACGACCTTGCGTGCGGTGTCGGTGACGCTGACCCGGGGCGCGGCGTGCGGCAGCTGCGCGGCGGCATCGGCGGTGATGCTGTAGCCCTTGAGCGGATAGACGGGAATGCTCAGGCCCAGCTGGCGCGCGTGCACCGCGCTTTCCCAGCCGCTGGCCAGCACGTAGTGGTCGGCGCGCAGCGGCAGCGGGCCTGCGGCGGTGCGCAGGCCGGTGATGGCGTCGCCTTCGCGCTCGAAGCCCTGCAGCTCCACGCCGTAGCGCAGTTCGGCGCCGCGCGCGGTGAGCCGGGTGGCCAGTTGCTCGCACAGCAGGCGGCAGTCGGCTGCGGCTTCGTTGGGCGTGTATACGGCGCCTGCAATGCGCTGGGCGTAGCCGGCGAGCGCGGGTTCGATGCGCGCCACTTCGGCGGCGTTGACGATGCGCTGCGGCGCGCCGCCCAGGCCCGCCTGCAGTGCCACCTGCTGCGCGGCGGCATCCAGCGCCTGCTGGGTGGGGTAGAGCACCAGCTTGCCCGGCGTGTGCAGGTCGCAGGCCAGTGCTTCGTCGGCCTGGAGCGACTCGAAGGCCCGGCGGCTTTCGGCGGCCAGGGCCAGCAGGGCGCGCGTGCCCTCGGCCGAGGCATGGGCATTGCAGGCGCCCAGAAAGCGCAGCCCCCAGGCCCATTGCGCGGGGTCGGCGCGCAGGCGGAAGGCCAGCGGCGAATCCTTTTCCAGCAGCAGGCGGGGCAGCATCTTCCAGATGCCGGGATCGGCCAGCGGCTGCACGTAGGAATAGCTCAGCTGCGCGCCATTGCCGCCGCTGGCGCCCTGGGCGGGGCCCGGTGCGCGGTCCAGCACGGTGATGCGGTGGCCGGCCCGCTGCAGCGCCCAGGCCGTTGCCAGGCCGACGATGCCGGCGCCCACGATGCAGACATGCATTGATCGTTTCTCCATGCAGCCGCACTGTAGGCCGCGCGCGGCAGGCCGGGCCATGGCATTTCGCACACGGGCCATGCACGCAGGTTATGGCCGGCGGCTGCTGCTCAGGGCAGGGCGACAGCCCATAACCGGCGGGCATGGACCGGCCCGATATTGTCATTCCGCAAAGGCCGCCGCCCTTCCTACACTGGCCGCACATCCACCAAAGACGAGGAGACAAGCATGCAACTTCACACCACCGCGCTGTGCGCGGCCCTGGCCCTGGGCGGCCTGGCTGCGGCCCATGCCGATACGCTGGCCAAGGTGCGCGAAAGCGGCCGCATCACGCTGGCCTACCGCGAGTCGTCCGTGCCCTTCAGCTACCTGGACAACGGCAAGCCCATCGGCATGACGGTGGAGATGTCCCAGGCCGTGGCCGAGGCCGTGAAGAAGGCGGTGAACCGGCCCGATCTGAAGGTGCAGTGGCAGGCCGTGACCTCGCAGAACCGCATGCCGCTGCTGGCCAACGGCACCATCGACCTGGAATGCGGCTCGACCACCAACAACACGGTGCGCGGCAGGGAGGTGGCCTTTGCCATCAACCATTTCTACACGGGCACGCGGCTGCTGGTGAAGAAGAGCTCGGGCATCAAAAACTACGCCGACCTCAAGGACAAGACCGTGGCCATCACCACGGGAACCACCAACCTGCAGGTGCTGCGCAAGGCCAATGCCGACAAGGCCTGGGGCATGAACATCGTCATGGCCAAGGACCATGCGGACGGCTTCCTGCTGGTGGAGAACGACCGCGCCGCGGCCTTCGGCATGGACGACATCCTGCTCTTCGGCCTGATCCCCACGGCCAAGAACCCCGGCGACTTCGAGGTGGTGGCCGACTCGCTGCAGGTCGAGCCCTATGCCTGCATGCTGCGCAAGGACGATGTCCAGTTCAAGCAGCTGGTCGATGGCGTGATCGGCGACATGATGAAGTCGGGCGCGTTCGCCAGGCTGTATGACAAGTGGTTCATGCAGCCCATTGCCCCGAGGAACGTGGCCCTGGGCCTGCCGATGAGCGAGCAATTGCAGAAAAACCTGCAGGACCTCAGCGACAAACCCGCTTTTTGATTTCGGATCGCAGCATGCAGCAGCAGCTTCAGCCCCCGCGCGCGGTGGGCATTCTCGGGGGCATGGGCCCGGCCGCAGGCGCGGATTTCGTGCGCCTGTTCGTGCAGGCCTGCACGGCGCACCTGCAGCAACAGGGCCTGCCCGTGCATGACCAGGCCTATCCCGAGCACTGGCTGGTGCAGCTGCCCATGCCCGACCGCAGCGCCGCGCTGCGCGCGGACCCGCAGTCGCCCACGGGGCCGGCCCAGCACCTGCTGCAGGGCGTGGGCCGCATGGCGGCGCTGGGCGTGCGCAGCGTGGCCCTGGCCTGCAACACGGCCCATGCCTGGCATGGGCAGCTGCAGGCGCTGTTTCCGCAGCTGCATGTGCTGCACATCGCGCGCCAGGCTGCCCTGCACCTGCAGGCCGGCGGCGCGCAGCAGGCCATCGTGCTGGCCACGCAGGGCACCTATGACAGCGGGCTCTACGACGCGGCGCTGAGGGAGTGCGGCATCACCGCGCTGCAGCCCGACGCGCAGGGCCGCGCGCGGCTCATGCAGGGCATCTACGACGGCGTCAAGCAGGGCGACATGGACCTGGCTGCGCGCTGCTTCGGCGAGGTGCTGGCGCCGCTGCTGCAGCGCCATGGCGATGTGCCCGTGATCATGGGCTGCACCGAGATCCCGCTGGCCCTGCCGCAGTCGCCGCTGGCGCGCGGTGCCGAGCTGGTGGACCCGGCCTGGATACTGGCCCAGGCCCTGGCCAGCGATGCCTATGGACAGGTCCGAGCTCCAGCGCATTAGTTTTTAAGGTGTTGCGCGCCATTCAATAACTGCCTAGGAACCTGGCGCGGCTCAACTCAGGGACACCGAGGAAGGGCCGCCCCGCACCGAGGGTGTCGTCCCCCTTCGGGGGGAAGGCGCTAAGCGACTCAGGGGGGGGGGTCAATAAGTCTCCAGATGCAGCCGGCCTTCGCGCTTGAGGCGCGCGCCGACCTGCTCCCAGTCCAGTCCCGATTGCTGCGCCACGTCGCGCAGTGCCAGCACCACGCCTTCCTCCATGCTCTTGAGCCCGCAGACGTAGAAGTGCGCGTTGTCGTCGCGCAGCAGGGCGGCGAGGTCGGCCGCACGTTCGCGCAGCAGGTCCTGCACGTAGCGCCGGGGCTGGCCGGCCACGCGCGAGAAGGCCAGGTTGTTGTCGATGAAGTCGCGCGGCAGGCTTTGCAGCGGGCCGAAGTAGGGCAGCTCCTGCGGCGTGCGTGCGCCAAAGAACAGCATGAGCTTGCCGCCCTCGAACCTGCCGCCCTTGCGCAGCCGCCTGCGCCATTCGGTCATGGCGCGCATGGGGGCGCTGCCCGTGCCCGTGCAGATCATCACGATGTGCGATCGGGGATGGTTGGGCATCAGGAACGACTGGCCGAACGGGCCTATGACCTGGACCCTGTCGCCGATGCGCGCATCGCACAGGTAGTTGCTGGCCACGCCGCGCACGGGGCGGCCCTGGTGGTCCTGGGTGACGCGTTTCACGGTCAGCGCCAGGTTGTTGTAGCCGGGCCGCTCGCCATTGCGCGCACTGGCCACCGAGTACTGGCGCGCCACATGCGGGCGGCCCTGGGCATCGGTGCCGGGTGGGATGACGGCGATGGACTGACCTTCGAGCACGGGGAACGGCTGGCTGCCGAAGTCCAGCACGATGTGGTGGGTTTCGCTGTCGAATCCCGCCTCCGTGCAGTTGAGGTTGCCGACCACGGTGGCCGTGACGGGGCTCCTGGGGCCATGCAGGTTGGTGTACGGATGGGCGGCCGACCAGGGCGGCACGGTGGCGCCGTAGCTGGCGCTGCGCAACACCTGGGTATCGGCCTGGTCATCGGGCCGGGCCGCATCCGCACCGCGCGTGGCGGCCGCCGCGATCACGGCCTGGGCCTGGCTCAGGTCCTCGGCGGCGGGCGCGTCCGCTGCGTCCTGTGCCTGGACCAGCGCCTCAGGCGGCAGCTCCTCGGGCAGCTCGTCCCAGAGCAGCTGCTCGGCCACGGGATAGGCGCTCGCCAGCGGCACCTTGCGCCAGTTGTCGATGGCGCCCGTGGGGCAGGGCGAGACGCAGTCCATGCAGCCGTTGCACTGATCGGCCAGGACCACGTAGTTGCGGTCATCGTGCGTGATGGCGCCCACGGGGCAGGTGGCCTCGCAGGTGTTGCAGCGTATGCAGATCTCCGGGTCGATCAGGTGCTGGGTGAGGATGCCGTGTTCTACCAAGGCGACTGTCATGGGCGACTCCCTGCTGGCGCGGCGCTTCAGTTGAAGCGCACGTATTCGAAATCCACGGGCTGGCGGTTGATGCCCATGACCGGCGGCGCGATCCAGCCCGCGAACTGGCCCGGCTCCACGCAGCGGCCCATGAGCGAGGCGACGAAGGCGCGGTCGGCGTCCGTGGGCAGCCATTCGGCCTCGCGCATGCGCCATTCCTGCTCGCTGACCACGCGGCCGTCGGGGCTCATGCGCACGCCGGCCAGCGCGCCGATCTGGCGGTTGAAGGCCTTGTGCGGCACCGTGAGGCGGAAGTCGATGCCGGCCTTTTCCATGACCTTGTTCCAGCGGCCCACGCCCGCGTTGGAGTCCTTGATGTAGTCGTCGCGCAGCACCTCGTTGAGCGCGTTGAGCATGGGCACTTCCTTTTCCTGCAGCCTGCCGTCCACGACCTCCAGCACCTTGTAGTGCTGGTCGTGCAGGCGGTGGTCGTCCGCGCGCTTGCCTTCCTCGTAGCGGCCCTTCAGGCCGCTGCTGTAGAAGGTGGCGGCATTGCTGGACTGGTCGGCGCCGAACAGGTCGATGGTCACGCTGTAGTGGAAGTTCAGGTAGCGCTGCAGCGTGGGCAGGTCGATCACGCCGGCCGCGCGCAGGCGGCCCACGTCGTCGGTGCGCAGCTCGTTCATGACCTGGCAGGTGCGCTGCAGCACGCGCGAGACGCCGGACTCGCCCACGAACATGTGGTGCGCCTCCTCGGTCAGCATGAACTTGGTGGTGCGCGCCAGCGGGTCGAAGGCGCTCTCGGCCAGCGCCGCCAGCTGGAACTTGCCGTCGCGGTCGGTGAAGTAGGTGAACATGAAGAAGGACAGCCAGTCGGGCGTCTTCTCGTTGAAGGCGCCCAGGATGCGCGGGTTGTTCTCGTCGCCCGACTGGCGCTCCAGCAGGGCCTCGGCCTCCTCGCGGCCGTCGCGGCCGAAATGCTTGTGCAGCAGGTAGACCATGGCCCACAGGTGGCGGCCTTCCTCCACGTTGACCTGGAACAGGTTGCGCAGGTCGTACATGGACGGCGCGGTCAGGCCCAGGTGGCGCTGCTGCTCCACCGAGGCGGGCTCGGTATCGCCCTGGGTGACGATGATGCGGCGCAGGTTGGCGCGGTGCTCGCCAGGCACGTCCTGCCAGGCCTTCTCGCCCGCATGGTCGCCGAAGTGCACCTTGCGGTCGGCCTCGGCCGGGTTCAGGAAGATGCCCCAGCGGTAGTCGCGCATCTTCACGTGGCCGAACTGGGCCCAGCCCTGGGGGTCCACGCTGATGGCGGTGCGCAGGTAGACGTCGTAGTCGGTGGAGCCTTCGGGGCCCACGTCGCCCCACCAGTTCAGGAAGTTGGGCTGCCAGCTCTCCAGCGCGCGCTGCAGGGTGCGGTCCTCGCCGAGGTTGACGTTGTTGGGGATCTTCTCGCTGTAGTTGATGGCGCTCATGGTCTGTCTCCTCTGTGTCCGTGGGGGTAGGGGGTCACACGCGGTTGAAGTCGAAGCCGGCCTTCTGGCCCGTGCCGTAGAGCTTGAGAGCGCCCTTGTCGCCCACGGCATTGGGGCGGTTGAAGATCCAGTTCTGCCAGGCCGACAGGCGCCCGAAGATGCGCGTGACCATGTTCTCGCGGCTGGCAAAGCGCAGGTTGGCCTCCAGGCCCGTGAGCGCATCGGGCGACATGGCGGCGCGCTCTTCCATGGCGATGCGGATCTCGTCGTCCCAGTCGATGTCGTCGGGCGCGGCCGTGACCAGCCCCAGGGCCAGGGCCTGGTCGCCGTCCAGCGCGCGGCCCGTGGTGGCGCGCGCGGCCTCCAGCGGCGCGGCCTCCTCGTAGAAGCGGCGCTGCAGGCGCGACTGGTCGTTGACCAGGGGCAGCAGGCCGAAATTGAATTCGTCCAGCTGGATGCGCGGGGCGCGCTCGGTGTCGTCGGGCAGCACCAGCATGTAGGCGCGGTCGGCCGCGAAGGCCAGCTCGGCCAGCATGCCCACGAAGCAGGAGCCGGGCTCGATCAGCGCGAACAGCGTGCGCGAGGACACATCCAGCCGCGCAAAGCTGCGGCGCAGCAGGCCCAGCGTCTCGCGCGCCAGCCAGTGGTCCTGGTGGGCCAGCAGGGCTGCGTCTGCGGCCAGCACGGCGGCGGCATCGCCTTCGGTCTTGAGCAGCCAGGTGCCCACGTCCAGCTCGTTGGTGCGCAGGTGCAGGATGGCGTCGTCCAGCTCGCGGCCCATGGCCAGCGGCCACCAGGCGTCGCCGGCCTGCTCGATGGCTTCGAGGGTGGCGGGCTGCGGGCCTTGCCCAAGCGTGGGCGCCTTCACGGTCAGCGTGGCGCTGCGGCGCGCGCGGTCGATCTGCACGCTGACATGGCGGTAGTGCAGCGCGTCGTCCGTGGCCTCGCGTTCCAGGCGCGTGAGCGTGATGCCCTGCGCATTGGCGGGGCGCGTGCTGCCCTCGGCCAGGCGCTGCGCGCGCTCGGCCACCACGGCCTCGAACTGCGCGGGCTTGGCCACGGCATCGACCAGGCGCCAGTCCACGGCGCGCTGGCCGCGCACGCCTTCGACGCTGGTGCAGAAGATGTCGGCCAGGTCATGGCGCACATGGCGCTTGTCGGTCACGCGCGTGAGGCCGCCCGTGCCGGGCAGCACGCCCAGCAGCGGCACCTCGGGCAGGGAGACGGAGGAGGAGCGGTCGTCGATCAGCACGATGTCGTCGCAGGCCAGGGCCAGCTCGTAGCCGCCGCCCGCGCAGGCGCCATTGACGGCGGCCAGGAACTTCAGGCCCGAGTGGCGCGAGCTGTCCTCCATGCCGTTGCGCGTCTCGTTCGTGAACTTGCAGAAGTTCACCTTCCAGGCATGGCTGGACACGCCCAGCATGAAGATGTTGGCGCCCGAGCAGAAGATGCGGTCGCGTCCGCTGGTGACGATGACGGTGCGCACCTGCGGATGCTCGAAGCGGATGCGGTTGAGCGCGTCGTGCAGCTCGATGTCCACGCCCAGGTCGTAGCTGTTGAGCTTGAGCTTGTAGCCGGGCCGTATGCCGCCGTCCTCGGCGATGTTCAGCTGCATGCGGGCGATGGCGCCCTCGACGGTGAACGACCAGTGGCGGTACTGGGCGGGCTCGGTGCGGTAATCGACAGTGGGGCTGGACGGGTGCATGGACGGCCTCTTGGATGAAAAATAGTGCAGTCGCAGATACGGTGCAGGCACAATTATGCAGATTCATTCAGAAAATGCACGCAACAACACGCACGATAGTGCGTGTTTTGGCCCTATCCAGGGTAAACACCAGCCAGCACAGGCGAAAAAAATCCAGGCCTGGGGCCTGGGGCCTGGATGCCGTGGGTTGCTGCCGTTGTCTCAGCGTGCGGGCAGGAACAGTGCCTTCAACTGATCGAAGCTCTGCTCCAGCGTCTGGTCGCTGGTATCCACCACATGGTCGGCCTTGGCGTAGAAGCCGGCGCGGCCTTCGAGGATGCTGCGCAGATCGTCCATGGCCTCGGGATTGGCGGCCATGGGGCGGGTGTCGCCCTGGGCCACGACGCGGGCCATGTGCTCCTCGGGCTGGGCCTTGAGCCAGACCGTGGTGCAGTGCGACAGCAGCTCGTTGAAGGTGGCCGGGTCGGAGACGATGCCGCCCGGCGTGGCGATGACCACGTCGCTGTAGATCTGCACGGCCTCCTCCAGCGCGCGGCGCTCGTAGCGGCGGTAGGCGTTGGCACCGTACAGGTCGTGGATGGCGCGCACGCTGCAGCCGGCAATGCGCTCGATTTCCTGGTTGAGTTCGAGGAAGGGCACGCCCAGCTGCTCGGCCAGCATGCGGCCCAGCGTGGACTTGCCCGCGCCGCGCAGGCCGATCAGGGCGATGCGCGTGTGGCGCTGGCGGTCGCTGGGCGCCGTGCCCAGCAGCTCGCCCGCGGCCAGGCGCACGCGGCGCAGGTCCTCTTCGTTGCGGCCTTCGAGCAGCTCGCGGATCAGCAGCCATTCGGCGCTGGTGGTGGTCACGTCGCCCAGCAGCTCGGCCATGGAGCATTGCAGGGCTTGTGCAATATGGTGCAGCACCAGCACCGACACATTGCCCGTGCCGTATTCGAGGTTGGCCAGGTGGCGCTCCGAGACATCGGCCGCCGCCGCCAGGGCGCGCCGCGTCATGCCCCGGCGCGAGCGCAGGCTGCGCACACGCTCGCCCAGCGCCTGCAGCACCAGGTTCCTGGGGGCTTCTGAGAGGGAATCCGCCGCCCCGGCGGACTGGGCTGCCGTCTCGAACTGGTCCATAGAGTTTCCTTGAAGAGGGCGTGAATGATAAACAGTCGGGGTTAACACCAGCCATGCAATATAGTGCTTGACGTTGGATTGTGTTCTAACTATCTTTGTGTTGCACGCACAATATTGCATGTTGCGCGGAAGATCACAAGTCGGGCCGGATGCCCGATGTCGAAGGAGACCCCGATGATCGACTTCACCCAGCCCTTCAATTTCGCCGCGCACCTGTTCGAGCTCAATGAGGGGCGGCCCGGCAAGATCGCCTACATCGACGACCACGGCACGCTGAGCTACGGCCAGCTGCAGCAGCAGGCGCAGCGCATGGCCAGCGGCCTGCTGGCGGCGGGCATCCACCGCGAGGAGCGCGTGCTGCTGCTCATGCACGACCGCCATGAATGGGCCGTGGCCTTTCTGGGGGCGCTGTATGCGGGCGTGGTGCCGGTGGCGGTGAACACCTTGCTCACGGCCGACGACTACGCCTACATGCTGGGCCACAGCCGCGCCCAGGCCGTGCTGACCTGCGATGCGCTGCTGCCCCTGCTGCGCCAGGCGCTGGACCGGGCGCCCAACGAGGTGCGCCATGTCTGGGTGGCCGGCGACGAAGCGGCGGCGCGCGCCGCAGGCTTTGCGCCGCTGCAGCCCTGGCTGGCGGCGCAGCCGCCGCTGCCCGCACCGGCGCCCACGCTGGGCGATGACCCGGGCTTCTGGCTGTATTCCTCGGGATCCACGGGCAAGCCCAAGGGCGCGGTCCACACGCATGCCAATCCGTACTGGACGGCCGAACTCTATGGCGGCCCGGTGCTGGGCCTGGGCGAGGGCGACATCTGCTTTTCCGCCGCCAAGCTCTACTTCGCCTACGGCCTGGGCAATGCCCTGAGCTTTCCGCTGAGCGTGGGCGCCACCGTGCTGCTGATGGCCGAGCGGCCCACGCCCGAGGCCACCTTCGCGCGCTGGGTGCAGCACCGGCCCACGGTGTTCTTCGGTGCGCCCACGGGCTTTGCGGGCATGCTGGCCTCGCCCCTGCTGCCCGCGCGCGAGCAGGTCAGCCTGCGCATGTGCTCCTCGGCCGGCGAGGCGCTGCCGGCCGAGATCGCCCAGCGCTTCAAGGCGCATTTCGGCGCCGACATCGTGGACGGCATCGGCTCCACCGAGATGCTGCACATCTTCCTGTCCAACCGGCCCGGCGACATCCGCTACGGCACCACGGGCAAGCCCGTGGACGGCTATTGCGTGGAGCTGCGCGGCGAGGACGGCCGCCCCGTGGCCGATGGCGAGGTGGGCGACCTGTTCATCCAGGGCCCCAGCGCCGCCCTCATGTACTGGGGCAACCGCGACAAGACGCGCGAGACCTTCCAGGGCGGCTGGCTCAAGAGCGGCGACAAGTACGTGCGCGACGCCGATGGCTACTACACCTATGCCGGGCGCAGCGACGACATGCTCAAGGTCAGCGGCATCTATGTCTCGCCCTTCGAGGTCGAGGCCACGCTGATGCAGCACCCGGCCGTGCTGGAGGCCGCCGTGATCGGCAAGACCGACGCCGACGGCCTGCTCAAGACCAAGTCCTTCGTCGTGCTCAAGGACGGCTGCAGCGCCACCGAGGCCGAGCTCAAGGCCTTCGTGAAGCAGCGCCTGGCCGCCTACAAGTACCCGCGCTTCATCGAGTTCGTGGACGAACTTCCCAAGACCGCCACCGGAAAGATCCAGCGTTTCAGGCTCCGTGAGCGCGAGGCCAGCGTCGGCTGAACAGCCCCTTCCGATTCCCCTGGCAAAAGCAAGACCCATCCACCACAAGGAGACACGCATGAACACCGATCGCAAACACTGGGCCGTCCTCGCCCTGACGGCCTCCCTGTCCTGCGGCGCATATGCGCAGGACAGGATCAAGGTCGGCTTCATGCTGCCCTACAGCGGCACCTATGCGGCGCTGGGCTCGGCCATAGAGAACGGCTTTCGAATGTTCGTGAACGAGCAGGGCGGCAGGCTGGGCGGGCGCGAGATCGAGTTCTTCAAGGTCGATGACGAGTCCGATCCGGCCAAGGCCACGGACAACGTCAACCGCCTGATCAAGCGCGACAAGGTCGATGTGCTGGTGGGCACCGTGCATTCGGGCGTGGCCATGGCCATGGCGCGCGCGGCCAAGGAAAGCGGCACCGTGCTCATCGTGCCCAATGCGGGCGCCGATGCGGTCACGGGCGCCATGTGCGCGCCCAACATCTTCCGTTCGTCCTTCTCCAACTGGCAGTCCTCCTATCCCATGGGCGTGGTGGCGGCCAGGCAGGAGGGCAGGAAAACCGCCATGACCATCACCTGGAAGTACGCGGCCGGCGAGGAGATGACCAATGCCTTCAAGGAAGGCTTCGAGAAGGAGGGCGGCAAGGTCAGCAAGCAGCTCACCGTGCCCTTTCCCAACGTGGAGTTCCAGGCCCTGCTGACCGAGATCGCGGCCGCCAGGCCCGATGCGGTGTTTGCCTTCTTCGCGGGCGCGGGTGCCGTCAAGTTCGTCAAGGACTACCACGCGGCCGGCCTGCACAAGACCATCCCGCTGTACGGCTCGGGCTTTCTGACCGATGGCACGCTGGAGGCCCAGGGCGAGGCCGCCCAGGGCGTGCTGACCACGCTGCACTACGCCGACGAGCTGGGCACGGAGCGCGACCGGCGCTTTCGCTCCGCCTATGCCCAGGCCTACAAGCTGATGCCCGATGTGTATGCCGTGCAGGGCTACGACGCCGCCCAGATGCTGGGCGTGGGCCTGAAGGCGGCGGGCGGCGACATCGCGAAGAAGGCCGAGTTCCGCCAGGCCATCGAGAAGGCCACCATTCCCAGCCCGCGTGGCGACTTCACCATCAGCAAGTCGCACAACCCCGTGCAGGACATGTACCTGCGCAAGGTCGTGGGCAAGGAGAACCAGCGCATGGGCGTGGCCATCAAGGCCCTGGGCGATACCGGCCGCGGCTGCCGCATGTGAGGCGCGGGGCGCACTCATATACGGACGCATACGGACATCGCCATGGACCTTGCCACCTTTCTCGTGCAGTGCCTGAACGCCGTCCAGTACGGGCTGCTGCTGTTCCTGCTGGCCTCGGGCCTGACGCTGATCTTCGGGATCATGGGCGTGATCAACCTGGCCCATGGCAGCTTCTACATGATCGGCGCCTACATGGCCTTTGCGCTGTCCCCGCTGCTGGGCCAGCACTTCATCACCATGCTGCTGGCCGGCGTGGCGCTGACCGTGGTGCTGGGCTATGCGCTGGAGTGGGCCTTCTTCAGCTACCTCTACGAGCGCGAGCACCTGCAGCAGGTGCTGATGACCTTCGGGCTGATCCTGGTGTTCGAGGAGCTGCGCTCGCTGCTGGCGGGCAACGACGTGCATGGCGTGCCGCTGCCCGGCTGGCTGTCGGGCAGCTTCTCGCTGGGCGGGCTCATGAGCTATCCGTGGTACCGGCTGTTCGCCTCGGGCGTGTGCCTGCTGGTGGCGCTGGCGCTGTACTGGGTGGTCAACCGCACGCGCCTGGGAATGATGGTGCGCGCGGGCGCCAGCAACCGCGACATGGTGCGCGGCCTGGGCGTCGACGTGAAGCGCCTGTACCGCATCGTCTTCGCCATCGGCGTGGCGCTGGCGGCACTGGCCGGCATGATCGCCGCGCCCATGAGTTCGGTCTATCCGGGCATGGGCGGCAACGTGCTCATCATCTGCTTCGTGGTGGTGGTGATCGGCGGCATCGGCTCGATCACGGGCGCGCTGCTGGCCTCGCTGCTGGTGGGCTTTGTCGATACCTTCGGCAAGCTGTTCTTCCAGGAGCTCAGCGGCATGAGCGTCTACCTGCTGATGGCGGTGGTGCTGGTGTGGCGGCCCCAGGGCCTGATGGGGCAAAGGAGCTGAACAATGGCCGTATCCAATCCTTCTCCGGCCCTGCTGGCAGCTGCCGTGCAGCCCCTGCAGCCTGTACAGCCCGCAGAGATGCCGCAGCGCGCCTGCCGATGGCAGGCCTGCGCCGTGCCGCTGGCCTGCGTGGCGCTGCTGGCGCTGGCCGGCCCCTGGTGGTCGGACTATCTGTCGGGCCTGGTGGTCAAGACCATGATCCTGGCCATCTTCGCGCTCAGCCTGCAGCTGCTGGTGGGCGGCACGGGCCTGGTCAGCCTGGGGCATGCGGCCTTCATGGGCCTGGGCGCCTATGCCGCCGTGCTGTCCGCAGGCAACGAAGGCGGCAGCCTGCCGGCCATGCTGGGCTGGGCGCTGCTGGCCTCGGGCGGCTATGCGCTGCTGGTGGGCCTGCTGAGCCTGCGCACGCGCGGCATCTACTTCATCATGGTGACGCTGGCCTTCGCACAGATGGCCTACTTCGTGGTCCACGACACGGGCATCGGCGGCGGCAGCGACGGCATCTACCTGATGGCACGGCCCGCGCTGGGCGCCATCGACATGGAAATCCCGCGCGTGCAGTACTACGTGGTGCTGGCCGCCCTGGTGCTGGTCTATGCCTTCCTGGCCGGGCTGCGCCAGTCGCGCTTCGGCGCGGCGCTGGCAGGCATACGCGTCAACGAACAGCGCATGCGCGCGGCCGGCTTCACCACCTACGGGTACAAGCTCGCGGCCTTCGTGCTGGCCGGCATGCTGGCCGGCGTGGCGGGCTTTCTGCTGGCGGTGCGCGATGCCGTGGTCAACCCCGAGCTGCTGTCCTGGCACCACTCGGGCGAGGTGCTGCTGATGGTCATCCTCGGGGGCCTGGGCTCGCTGCGCGGCGCCGTGCTGGGCACGGTGGCCTTCATCGCGCTCAAGGAGGTGCTGTCCACGCATGCCATCGTCGGCCCCATGGCCGATCACTGGCAGCTGAGCCTGGGCCTGGCCATCATCGTGCTCGTGGCCCTGCTGCCGAAAGGACTGATGGGGCTGATCGGGCTGGCGGGCCTCGCGCGGCAACGCGCTGGAGTACGCAATGAGGTCCACCACAAGGAGGCCGGACATGGCTGATGCGGCACTGCTTTCGGTGCGCGGCCTCACGCGCCGCTTCGGCGGGCTCACGGCGGTTGGCGGCGTGGACCTGGATCTGCACGAGGGCGAGGTCCATGCCGTGATCGGCACCAACGGCGCGGGCAAGTCCACCCTGGTCAACATGCTCTCGGGCGAGCTGGCGGCCAGCGCGGGGCGCATCGCGCTCGCGGGCCAGGACGTCACGCGCATGCCCCAGCCCCGGCGCGCGCGTGCCGGCGTGGGCCGCAGCTACCAGCGCACCACCATCTTTCCCGAGTTCTCGGCACTGGAGAACTGCCGGCTCGCGGCCCAGGCGCAGATGGCGCTCAGGCCCTGGCAGCTGGGCCTGCCCGCACAGCGCTGCGCGGCCAGCCTGCGCCAGGCCCATGCGGCCCTGGCGCAGGCTGGCCTGGCCGGGCAGGCCCAGGCCGTGGCCGGCACGCTGAGCCACGGCGCCAAGCGCCAGCTGGAAGTGGCCATGTGCCTGGCCACCGGCCCGCGCGTGCTGCTGCTGGACGAACCGCTGGCCGGCATGGGCGCCGAGGAGACCGAGCGCATGCTGGCCCTGCTGCAGGAGCTCAAGCGCGGCCATGCCGTGCTGCTGGTCGAGCACGACATGGACGCCGTGTTCCGCATCGCCGACCGCATCACCGTGATGGTCAACGGCTGCGTGGTGGCCACGGGCACGCCTGCGCAGATCCGTGTCGATCCGGTCGTGCGTACAGCCTACTTGGGAGAAGACCATGACTGAGCCCATGTTCGCCATCGACGAGCTGCACACGTACTACGGCGACAGCCACATCCTGCAGGGCGTGAGCCTGGCGCTGGGCGCGGGCCAGGCCGTGGGCCTGCTGGGGCGCAACGGCATGGGCAAGACCACGCTGATCCGCACGCTCATGGGCTATGTTCCGGCACGCTCCGGCCGCCTGCGTGCCGATGGCCGCGACTGCACGGGCGCGCCGCCCGAGCGCATGGCGCGGCTGGGCATTGGCTATGTGCCAGAGGGGCGCGGCATCTTCCCCAACCTCAGCGTGCGCGAGAACCTGGTCATGAGCGCCCGCCCCGGCCTGCAGGGAGAGCGCCACTGGACGCTGGAGCGCGTGCTCGACACCTTCCCCCGGCTCGCGGAGCGCCTGGCCAACGGCGGCGACCAGCTCTCGGGCGGGGAGCAGCAGATGCTGTCCATAGGCCGCGCGCTGATGACGCACCCGCGCCTGCTCATCCTCGACGAAGCCACCGAAGGCCTGGCCCCCCTGGTCGTCGCCGAAATCTGGCGCGTGATCGCCGCCATCCGCAGCACCGGCATCTCCACCCTGATCGTGGACCGCGACTACAAAAAGGTCCTGTCCCACACCGACCGCGCCGTGGTCATGGCCAAGGGCCGGCTGGCGCTGCAGGCCGATTCGCGGGAACTGCTGGCGCAGCCGCAGCGCCTGTCGGAGTTGCTGGGGGTTTGATCAGGGCTGTGCCGCCACCGGCGGCTGCGCCGCGAGCTTGACGTTCTGCGCATGCGTGGGCGGCAGCAGCGCCATGGTCAGGCTGCAGGTGCAGGTCAGGCGGCCGGTTTCGTCGTGCAGTTCGATGGCCCAGACATGGGTGGTCTGGCCCAGGTGCACGGGGCGGGCCGTGCCCGTGACCCAGCCCTGGCGCGCGGCGCGCACATGGTTGGCCGAGACGTTCAGGCCCACGCTGCGCCAGCCTTCGGGGATGGAGCAGGCCGCCGCCACCGAGCCCAGGGTTTCGGCCAGCACCACGTTCACGCCGCCGTGAAGGATGCCGTAGGGCTGGCAGGTGCGCTGGTCCACGTGCACGCGGCCGCGCAGGAAGTCGTCACCGATCTCGGTGAACTCGATGCCCAGGTGCGAGACGGCCGTGTCGGCGCTCAGCGAGGTGATGTCTTCAAGGGTGAAGCTGCGCTTCCAGATCGGCATGGGAGAAGTCCTGTGGGTGCAACGAAAAAGACGGCCCCGTGGGCCGTCCTTGCATGCTACGCCAGTCCGGGCAGCCATGCCGATGGCTGCCTGTAGCCCAGGAGACTGCCGCTGGCGCGCTTGCGCGCTTCAGGCGCGCATGTCGCCCGTTTCCACGAAGCGCTGGTGCCAACTCAGCGCCTCGCCCAGGATGTGGGGCGTGTGCAGGGCGCCCTGGTGCTGGGCGCGGTCGAAGTAGTCCTGCAGCTGGTGGCGGAAGTCGGGATGGGCGCAGCGGTCGATGATGACCTGGGCGCGCTTGCGCGGCGACAGGCCGCGCAGGTCGGCCAGGCCCTGCTCGGTGACGATGATCTGCGTGTCGTGCTCGGTATGGTCCACGTGCGAGCACATGGGCACGATGCAGCTGATCTTGCCGCCCTTGGCCACCGAGGGCGTGACGAAGAAGGACAGGTAGCCGTTGCGCGCGAAGTCGCCCGAGCCGCCGATGCCGTTCATCATCCCCGTGCCCATGACGTGGGTGGAGTTGATGTTGCCGTAGATGTCGGCCTCGATCATGGAGTTCATGGCGATCACGCCCAGCCGGCGCACCAGCTCGGGGTGGTTGCTGATCTCCTGGGGGCGCAGGATGATGCGCTCGCGGTAGAAGTCGATGTTCTCCTCGAAGTCCCTGTAGGCGCTGCCGGACAGCGAGATAGAGGTGGCCGAGGCCTTGGCCATCTTGCCTGCGCGCAGCAGGTCCAGCATGCCGTCCTGCAGCACCTCGGTGAAGCCCAGCAGGTTCTCGAACGGACCCGTCAGCAGGCCGGCCAGCACGGCGTTGGCCACGTTGCCCACGCCCGACTGGATGGGCAGCATCTCCTTGGGCAGACGGCCCATCTTCATCTCGTGCGCGAGGAAGTCGATGATGGACGCGGCGATCAGGTTGGAGTTGGCGTCGGGCTGGGCGAAGACGTTGTCGCGGTCGCCCTTGTGGGTCTCGACCACGGCGACCACCTTGGCCGGGTCCACGCGCAGGTAGGGCTCGCCGATGCGGTCATCGGCATGGGTCAGGGCGATGGGCACGCGGCGCGGCGGGATGGCCGTGCCGTAATAGATATCGTGCATGCCTTCCATCTTGGCCGGCGGCTTGGTGTTGACCTCCAGGATCACCTTGTCGGCGATCTCCAGCCAGGTCTTGTTGTTGCCCACGGCGGTGGAGGGGATGAGGCGCCCGTCCTCGGTCACGCCCAGTACCTCGACCACGGCCACGCTCATGGGGCCCAGGAAGCCGAACCACGCATGCTGGGCCACGTGGGACAGGTGCATGTCGATGAAGTCGATCTCGCCGGCATTGATCCTGGCGCGGCAGGTCGGGTCGGTGTTGAAGGGCAGGCGCTGGCCAAGGGCGTCGGCCTCGGCCAGCGCGCCGTCCATCTCGGCCGCCGTGGAGGCGCCGGTCCAGACATTGATCTTGTAGGGCCGGCCGGCCGCGTGTTCGCTCTTGGCGTGCCGGGCGATGGCCTGGGGCAGGGCCTTGGGGTAGCCCGCGCCCGTGAACCCGCTCATGCCGACGTTGACGCCGTGGGGGATCAGGGCGGCGGCCTGCTCGGCCGTCATGGTGCGCGAAAGGAATTCTGGGAAACGTACGCGGTCTGCGAGGGACATCTATGGCTCCGGCTGACGGCTCGCGCCAGCCGGCAACATGCCGCAGCGCTGGCTTGCAAGCCTAAAAAAAACCGCCCCATGCAAGAACGCAAGGGCGGTATATCTCCGGAAACCGATGGTAGCAGCGCTGGCAGCGGCCCTCGGGTTTCCCCGTAAAGGCCCTGCCGCGCAGTCAAAGGCTCAAAGAATGTTTGCGTGTGCTCACATTCAATGAATCAGTGGCTGATCGTCGCGTGCGTGATCCAGCAGCGCGTACAGGATGATGGCGCCGAAAGTCGCGGTCCCGATGCCGCCCAGCGCGAAGTCGCCGAACTTGAGCGTGAAGTCGCCCGTGCCCAGGATCAGGGTGATGGCCGCCACGATCAGGTTCTTGTTCTGCGAGAAGTCCACGCGGTTGTCCACCCAGATCTTGGCGCCGGCCACGGCGATCAGGCCGAACACCACGATGGACACGCCGCCCATCACGGGCAGCGGGATCGCCTGGATCAGTGCGCCGAACTTGGGCGAGAAGCCCAGCAGCACGGCCAGGACGGCGGCCACGAAGAACACGGCCGTCGAGTAGATGCGCGTGGCGGCCATCACGCCGATGTTCTCGGCATAGGTGGTCACGCCGGTGCCGCCGGCCGCGCCGCTGACCATGGTGGCCACGCCGTCGCCGATGAAGGCCCGGCCCATGTACTGGTCCAGGTTCTTGCCGGTCATGGCGGTCACGGCCTTGATGTGGCCCAGGTTCTCGGCCACCAGGATGATGACCACGGGCACGATGAGCACCATGGCCGGGCCGCTGAACACGGGCGCGTGGAACTGGGGCAGGCCGAACCAGGCGGCATTGATCACGCCCGACAGGTCCACGGGCTTGCCCATGCCCAGCACATTGGTGAACAGGCCGTACAGCAGGCTGGCGGCGATCAGGCCCACCAGGATCAGCAGGCGCTGCACCATGCCGCGCGTGAACACGGCCACCAGGCCCACGCAGACGAAGGTCAGGGCCTGCATCCACGACTCGAAGTTGTTGGCCGCCATGTTCTTGACGGGGATGGCCGCCAGGTTCAGCCCGATCACGGCCACCACGGCGCCCGTGACCACGGGCGGCATGAAGCGCTCGATCCAGCGCGTGCCCACCATCTGCACCACCAGGCCGATCAGCGCATAGACCGCGCCGCAGGCAATGATGCCGCCCAGCGCCACGCCGATGTTGCCGTTGGCGCCCTTGCCGCCATAGGCCGTGGCTGCGATCACCACGCCGATGAAGGCAAAGGACGAACCCAGGTAGCTGGGCACCTTGCCGCCCGTGATCAGGAAGAAGATCAGCGTGCCGATGCCGCTCATGAGCACGGCCACGTTGGGGTCGAACCCCATGAGGATGGGCGCCAGCACGGTGGAGCCGAACATGGCGATCACGTGCTGTATGCCCATCAGCCCGGTCTGGGGCCAGGGCAGGCGCTCATCGGGGCCGATCACGCCTCCCCGTTGCAGCTGGTTGGCGGATTTTTCCGTCCATTGGAAAAGGCCCATGTGGCATCGCTCCTTGTAAAAAATTGGCGCGATATTAGAGGCATTTGTTTTCTGGCAGGTGGGGTGGAGCGGAAATTTTTTCCCAGTGTTTGTGCGCAGATACGCGATCCGGCCCGCAGACTTTGTCGCCCAGGTGCCAGGCTAGTGGCTTTCCCGTCTGGGCTCGCGGGCAGCGCGCGCGTACCGTGGCCGGTTATGAGCCATATCCCTGCCTTCATCCCCCAGATCCGCCTGTACCAGGACTGGCTGCGCGAGCGCCACGGCCTGCAGTTCGACAGCTACGACGCGCTGTGGCGCTGGTCGGTCACCGACCTGGACGCCTTCTGGCAAAGCATCTGGGACTACAACGCGCTGCAGTCGCCCACGCCGCACACGGCCGTGCTGGAGCGCAACACCATGCCCGGCGCCCAGTGGTTTCCGGGTGCCCAGATCAACTACACGCGCCAGGCGCTGCGCCATGTGGATGCCGCCCATGCGGCCGGCATGCCCGCCGTGGTCAGCCGCAACGAGACGGGCCGCCACCGCGAACTGTCCTGGCCCGACCTGCGCCGGCAGGTCGCCGCCCTGGCCCTGCACCTGAAGGCCCAGGGCGTGGGCCGCGGCGACCGCGTGGCTGCCTACCTGCCCAACATCCCCGAGGCCATGGTCGCCCTGCTGGCCACGGCCAGCCTGGGCGCCGTCTGGAGCATCTGCGCGCCCGACATGGGCACCAACGCGGTGCTGGACCGCTTCCGCCAGATCGCGCCCAAGGCGCTGATCGCCGTCGATGGCGTGCACTACGCCGGGCGCGATATCGACCGCATGGCCGTGCTGGCGGAGCTGCGCGCAGGCCTGCCCAGCGTGGAGCATGTGGTCCTTGTGCCCAACCTGGACCTGCAGGCCAGCCTGGCCGATGCCGCCGACTACGGCCAGGTCACGGCGCGCGACGACGCGGCCACGGCGGCCTTCGAACCCGAATGGCTGCCCTTCGACCACCCGCTGTGGATCGTCTACTCCAGCGGCACCACCGGCCTGCCCAAGCCCATCGTCCACGGCCATGGCGGCATGGTGCTGGTGGCCCTGCAGCTCAAGGCCCTGCACAACGACGTGGGCTGCAGCTACCACCCCAACAGCTGGGGCGAGCGCTACCACTGGTACAGCTCCACGGGCTGGGTGATGTGGAATGCCCAGGTCTCGGGCCTGCTGGGCGGCACCACCTGCGTGATCTTCGACGGCAGCCCCGGCGGCAGCAAGGACAGGCCCGACTGGGGCGTGCTGTGGCGCTTCGCGGCCGAGACCGGCGTGACCAGCTTCGGCTCGGGCGCGGCCTTCTACGCCAACTGCATGAAGGCCGGCGTGGAGCTGGCGCAGTGCGGCGACCTGTCACGCATCCGCAGCCTGGGCACCACGGGCTCGCCGCTGTCGCCGGAGGTGCAAAGCTGGGGTACGGCGCAGTTCGCAGGCATGGGGCGGCCTGACATCTGGTGGAACAATATTTCCGGCGGTACCGACTTTGCGGGCGCCTTCATCGGCGGCCACCGCGAGCTGCCCCAGCAGCCCGGCATCATGCAATGCCGCCAGCTGGGCGCGGCCGTCGAGGCCTGGAACGAGCAGGGCCAGCCCGTCATCGACGAGGTGGGCGAGCTGGTCTGCACCCAGCCCATCCCCTCCATGCCCTTGTACCTGTGGGGCGATGCGGACGGCAAGCGCTACCTGTCCAGCTACTTCGACATGTACCCGGCCGGCCATGGCCGCGCGCCCGGCGGCGGCGACGGCCCCGCCTCCATGGGCCCGGTCTGGCGCCACGGCGACTGGATACGCATCCTCCCGGAGGGCGGCTGCATCATCTACGGCCGCAGCGACGCCACCATCAACCGCCACGGCCTGCGCATGGGCACCAGCGAGATCTACAGCGCCGTCGAGGCCCTGCCCGAGGTGCTGGACTCCATGGTCGTGGACCTCGAATACCTGGGCCGCGAAAGCTACATGCCGCTGTTCGTGGTGCTGCGCCCGGGCGTGGATCTGGACGACGCCCTGCGCGCCCGCCTGCAGGGCGCCATCCGCCAGGCCCTGTCGCCGCGCTTCGTGCCCGACGACATCGTGCAGGTGGCCGAGATCCCGCGCACGCTCAGCGGCAAGAAGCAGGAGCTGCCCATCAAGAAGCTGATGCTGGGCCAGCCTCTGGACAAGGTGGTCAACAAGGAGGCCATGGCCAACCCGGGCTGCCTGGACTGGTATGTGGGCTTTGCGGCGCAGCACGCCAAAAGGCAGGCGGCAGTGCAAGAGGCGGGGCAGGCGGCCGTCTGATATGCGAACGGTATCAGTGGCGTGGTTTTTAATATTGGACTGCGACAGACCGGCTGCCTAGAGTGGGGTCCAACCATGGAGCCCTGCAATGAGCGTGCTTGATTCCCTTGCCCTGACCCGCATCCCTGCCGAGGACGAAGCCCTGCGCGCCGAGGTGCGCGCCTTCCTCGCCCAGGCCATACGCGGCCTGCCGCCCCATGTGCGTGCGCGCTCCTGGGGCGGCTACAGCGCCGAACTGAGCCGGCAACTGGGCGAAAAGGGCTGGATAGGCGTCACCCTGCCGCGCGAGTACGGCGGCGGCGGACGCAGCGCCTTCACGCGCTATGTGCTGGTGGAGGAATACCTGGCCTGCGGCGCGCCCGTGGGCTCGCACTGGATTGCCGACCGCCAGAGCGGCCCGCTGATCCTCAAGTACGGCACCGAGGCGCAAAAGCGGTTCTACCTGCCGCGCATCTGCCGGGGCGAGGCCTTCTTTTGCATCGGCATGAGCGAGCCGGGCGCGGGCTCGGACCTGGCCAGCGTGAAGACGCGCGCCGCGCCAAACGGCAAGGGCTTCGTGCTCAGCGGCCAGAAGATCTGGACCACCAACGCCCACCACTGCCACTACATGATCGCCCTGGTGCGCACCTCGGGCGAGGCGGATGACCGGCACAAGGGGCTGTCCCAGGTCATCGTGGACCTGTCGCTGCCGGGCGTGACCGTGCGGCCCATCACCGACCTCTCGGGCGACAGCCATTTCTGCGAAGTCTTCTTCGACAACGTGCAGCTGCCGCCCGACGCCCTGATCGGCCAGGAAGGCCAGGGCTGGGAGCAGGTCACGGCCGAGCTGGCCTTCGAGCGAAGCGGGCCCGAGCGGCTGTTCTCCAGCATCGTGCTGTTCGACGAATGGCTGGCCTGGCTGCGTGCAACGGGCGAGCGCAGCGAAGGCGCGCTGCGCCTGGCCGGCCGCGTGTTCACCGAGCTGGCCCCGCTGCGCGCCATGTCGGTGGCCGTGCAGGACAAGCTGGTGCGCGGCGAAAGCCCCATCGTCGAGGCGGCCCTGGTCAAGGAGCTGGGCACGACGCTGGAGCAGTCCATTCCCGCCGCCATCGCCGACGACCTGTTCGCACGCGAGGCGTCCGAGGTTCCGCTGGAGCTGCTGCGCACCCTCAACTACGTGACGGAGGTTGCGCCTTCGTATTCGCTGCGCGGCGGCACGCGCGACATCCTGCGCGGAATGATCGCGCGTGGCCTCGGCCTGCGTTGAATAAGGTTCCCCCTGAGTTGGGGTGCGCCAGTTTCAAACGGAACGCCCAAGGCCTGGCGTCATGTGTCATGAATGGAGAGAGACATGGAAGACGATTTGTTTGCCGATGCCGCACGCCAGCTGCTGCAGGGCGAGTGCACGCCCGCGCGGGTGCGCGCCATCGAGGCCGGGGGCTCGCCCCGGGCGCTGTGGCAATCGCTGGAGCAGGCTGGCTTTGCCGATGCCCTGGTGCCCGAGGATGCGGGCGGCGCGGGGCTGGCGCTGGCGCAGCTGTTCGATGTGTGGTCGCAGGCCGGCGCCCATGCGCTGCCCGTGCCGCTGGGCGAGACCATGCTGGCGCGCGCGCTGCTGGCGGGGGAGGGCGCCGAGCACCCTTCAGGTGCCATCGCGTTGGCACAAGGCCTGCTCCAGCCGGATGGCAGCCTGCACTGCGCACCCGTGCGCCTGGGCGCGGTGGCGGACAGCGTGCTGGTGCAGCATGCGCAGGGCTGTAGCCTGCTGCCCGTGGCGCAGGCGCAGTCCGAGCCGGCGGCCTTCTGCCTGGACGTGAACCTGCGCTGGAGCGCCGACCAGGTCCGCGCGGCGCCTGCTCCCGATATCGCCCTGCCGGGTGGGCTGGACCTGCGCACGCTGCAGGCCGGCCTGGTGGCAGCGCAGCTGGCGGGCGCGCTCATGGAGGTGTTCCAGCGCACGCTGCAGTATGCGAACGACCGCCAGCAGTTCGGCCGCCCCATCGGCAAGTTCCAGGCCATCCAGCACCAGCTGGCGGTGATGAGCGAGCATGTCTTCGCCGCGCGCATGGCGGCCCGGCTGGGCTGCGCGGGGCAGGGCATCTTCCCCGAGCGGCTGCGCGTGGCCGTGGCCAAGGCGCGCTGCAGCCAGGCCGCGCCGGCCGTGGCCGAGGCGGCCCACGCCATCCACGGCGCCATGGGCTTCACCGAGGAATACGACCTGCAACTGCTCACGCGCCGCCTGCATGCCTGGCGCCAGACGGCCGGCTCCGAGTCGTACTGGCATGGCGTGGCGGGTGCCGCGCTGGTCCATGGCCACGCGGGCAGCACCCTGGATCTGATCCGCTCCACCACCGATATCACCGCCGATATCACCGCCTGACAGGCTCTCGAAGGAACCCCATCCATGCCCTTTCTGAACATCGCGCGCGACGGCGCCATCCTCACCCTCACCATGAACCAGCCCGAGACGCGCAATGCGCTCACGGGCAACACGGCCGTGGAGGAATTCGTGCAGGTCTGCGACGAGATCCGGCGCGATGCCTCGGTCAAGGCCGTGATCCTCACGGGTGCCGGCCCCATCTTCAGCTCGGGCGGCAACGTCAAGGACATGCAGCGCTTCTTCGACGACGCGCTCACGCCCGACGCCATCCGCGAGGAATACCGCCAGGGCATACAGCGCATACCGCGCGCGCTCAACCAGCTGGACGTGCCCTTGATCTGCGCCGTCAACGGCCCGGCCATCGGCGCCGGGCTGGACCTGACCTGCATGTGCGACATCCGCATCGCCAGCGAGACGGCCACCTTTGCCGAGAGCTTCGTGCGCGTGGGCATCGTCCCCGGGGACGGCGGCGCCTGGCTGCTGCCGCGCGCCGTGGGCCGCGCCAAGGCGGCCGAGATGGCGTTCACGGGCGAGGCCATCGACGCGCAGCAGGCCCTGGCCTGCGGCCTGGTCAGCCGTGTCGTGCCCGCCGACCAGCTGCTGCCCACGGCGCGCGTGCTGGCCGACAAGATCGCCGCCAACCCCGGCGCCGTGATGCGCATGACCAAGCGCCTCTTGCGCGAGGGCGAGCACAGCACGCTGGAATCGCTGCTGGAGCTGTCCGCCGGCTACCAGGCCCTGGCCCACAAGACCGCCGACCACCGCGAGGCCGTGATGGCCTTCGTGGAGAAGCGTAAGCCCCGGTTTCAGTGACCGGGCCCGCCCGGCCCCCGCCACGGGGGCATGGGCCGTATGTGACACAACACAAATGGACACTCCCCGGTGCCGGCCTCCCGGCGGGAGTGGGCGCCCATGTACTGCGCACACAGTACACTTTGCGCGTCGAGAGGCAACTCTCCCATCCACCGCACTCCCAGTCCCATGGCCGTTGAAACGACGAGTACTGCCCGCCCCAGCTTCGACCTCAAGAGCGCGCAGCTGCCCGTGGTGGCCGTGGCCCTGCGGGACACCGATGTCAGCGTGCTCGTGGCCGACCTGGCCCAGCGCCTGGCCGACGACCCGGATTTCTTCGACAACGACCCCGTACTGATCGACCTGGCCCATGTGCGCGAGGCCGAACAGGCCATCGACTTCGCCGTGCTCGTCCAGGCGCTGCGCTCCCACCACACCGTGCCCGTGGCCGTGCGCGGCGGCAGCCCGGCCCAGATGGAGGCGGCGCGTGCCGCAGGACTGGCGCCCGCGCCCGAGGCAGCCCCCGTGCGGCCCACCGTGCCCGAAGTCGAGATCCAGGAAGTCGTGCGCGAGATCGAGGTGGTGCGCGAGGTGCCTGCTCCCCAGGCCGACGCCCTCATCGTGGACAAGCCGCTGCGCTCGGGCCAGCGCGTCTATGCGCGCGGCACCGACATCGTGGTGCTGGCCATGGTCAGCTATGGCGCCGAAGTCATCGCCGACGGCAACGTCCATGTCTACGCGCCGCTGCGCGGCAGGGCCATCGCCGGGGCACGCGGCAACACCGAGGCGCGCATCTTCAGCACCTGCATGGAAGCACAGCTGCTGTCGATTGCCGGCATCTATCGCACAATCGAGACCGATCTCCCGGCGGACGTGGCTGCCAGGCCCGCCAAGGTGCGTCTCGACGGCGAGAAAATCCTCATCGAGCCGGTATGACACCGGACCCCTCTTCTTTGCTCTCCAGTCTTTAAGGAACCGTGCAAACATGGCCAAAATAGTCGTCGTGACCTCCGGCAAGGGTGGCGTGGGCAAGACCACCACCAGCGCCAGCTTCGCATCGGGCCTCGCATTGCGCGGGCACAAGACCGCCGTCATCGATTTCGACGTGGGCCTGCGCAACCTGGACCTGATCATGGGCTGCGAGCGCCGCGTGGTCTACGACCTGATCAACGTCATCCAGGGCGAGGCCAACCTCAACCAGGCCCTGATCAAGGACAAGCAGTGCGACAACCTCTTCGTGCTGGCCGCCTCCCAGACGCGTGACAAGGATGCGCTGACGCAGGACGGCGTCAAGAAGATCCTGGACGACCTGTCGGGCATGGACTTCGAGTACATCATCTGCGACTCGCCGGCCGGCATCGAAAGCGGCGCCCTGATCGCCATGCACTTTGCCGACGAGGCCCTGGTCGTGACCAATCCGGAAGTCTCCTCGGTGCGCGACTCCGACCGCATCCTGGGCATGCTCAGCTCCAAGACCGCGCGCGCCATCGCGGGCGAGAGCGTCAAGGAGCACCTGCTGATCACGCGCTACAACCCCAATCGCGTGCAGGACGGCCAGATGCTGTCGCTGGAGGACATACAGGACATCCTGCGCATCGAGCTGATCGGCGTCGTGCCCGAGTCCGAAACCGTGCTGCAGGCCTCCAACCAGGGCATTCCCGCCGTGCACATGCAGGGCTCGGACGTGGCCGAGGCCTACCAGGACGTGGTGGCACGCTTCCTGGGCGAGGAAAAGCCCATGCGCTTCACCGAAGCGCAAAAGCCCGGCTTCTTCAAACGCATGTTCGGGGGGAGGTAAGCGGCCATGTCCATGCTCTCTTTCCTGCTCGGAGAAAAGAAGAAGACGGCCTCGGTGGCCAAGGAGCGCCTGCAGATCATCCTCGCGCGCGAACGCGTGGGAGGCAGCGGCGGCGGCCCCGACTACCTGCCGGCGCTGCAAAAGGAACTGATGGCGGTGATCTCCAAGTACGTGGACATCGACGTCAACGACATCAAGGTGCACCTGGAGCGCCAGGAAAACCTCGAAGTGCTCGAAGTCAAGATCGAGCTGCCCGACGCCTCGCGTTAAACGTCGCCCGGCGCCGTGCTCAGCCCAGGTGCAGCGTGCAGCGCAACCCGCCCAGCGGGCTCGGTCCCATCTCCAGCGATCCACCATAGGTCTCCGCGATGTCGCGCACGATGGCCAGGCCCAGGCCGTGGCCCTGGGCCTGTTCGTCGAAGCGGACACCGCGCTCCATGGCCTGCGCGAGATGCTGCGGCGCCAGGCCTGGGCCGTCGTCATCGATCTGCAGCAGCGTCGTCGTGCCATCCTGGCGCACGACCAGCGTGACGCGGCTGCGCGCCCACTTGCCGGCGTTGTCCAGCAGGTTTCCCGCCATCTCCTCCAGGTCCGAGGCCGCGCCGCGCCAGCGCAGCCCATGGCCGGGCAGCGGCGTGGGCGTCTGGATGGACCAGGACAGGCGCCGCTGGGCGTGGATCTGGCGCATGGCATCCAGCAGCCGCGCCAGCACCTCGTCCAGTGCCACGCTGCCGGCGCTGCCGGCGCCGCTGGCGAAACGCGCCAGATGGCGGTCGATGGTGTGGGACATGGCCTGTACCTGGTCACGCAGCCATGGGCCATCCACCTGATGGTCGCGTGCCTGTATGCCGAGCACGGCCAGAGGCTTCTTGAGCGCGTGGCTCAGATCGGCTGCCTGGTGGCGTGCGCGCTCCACGACCTGGGCATTGCGCTGCAGCACCTGGTCCACGGCCTCGGCAATCGGGTCCAGGTCGGGGCCGAAGTGCCGCCCCAACTGCGTGCGCGTGCCGTCTTCCATGTCCTGCAGCGCCTGCTGCAGGCTGCGCAGCGGCTGCAATCCCAGGCGCACCAGCGCCACCGTGCACAGTAGCAGCGCGGCGACCAGTCCCAGCTCGGTGACCAGCAGGATGCGGTCGATGCGGCGCCATTCCTGGCGCGTACCGTCCAGCGGGCCGAAGACATGCAACTGTACGGGCCGGCCCGCGACATCGAAGCTGCGGCGCAGGCCCAGCAGTTCGCGCCCCTGCGGCCCGCGCAACGACAGCAGCGTCTCGCCGCTCTTGTGCGGGTGCCAGGGACGGGCGTCGTCCAGGTCCAGGCTGTCGTCCCAGACCGAGCGCGACTGCTGCAGCCGTCCGTCCTGCTCCAGCGTCCAGTACCAGCCCGAGAAGATACGGCCGAACTCGCCACGATTGAGCCGCGTGCCCTGTCCGGTCAGGGCGGCCGGGGACTGCAGCTCGGCCTGCAACCGCTCGGCGCGGTCCTGCAGGCCGGCCTTGAAGCTGCGCAGCACCGCCTCGTGCAACTGCTCGCGCAGCACCCAGCTGGCGGCCGTGCCGCAGGCCAGCGTGGCCACCAGGCTCAGTGCCAGCAGGCGCTCCGACAGGCCCCAGTGCCTAGGACGCATGGTCGCCGTTGGCCTGCTGCAGGCGAAAGCCCCGTCCCCGCTCGGTATGGATCAGGCCATGCGGGTACAGTTTGCGGCGGATGCGGCCGACCAGCACGTCCACGGTGTTGGAGTCCGGGTCCAGGTCGCGTGCGTAGACATGCTCGCTGATGTCGGCGCGGCTGACGAGCTGTCCATGCCGGTTGGCCAGAAAGCTCAGGATGCGTTGCTCCTGCGCGGTCAGCGCAAGCGGCCGTCCTTCGAGCGTGAAGCGGTCTGCCATGGTGTCGTAGGCCAGCGGGCCTATCTGCAGCAGGGGCCGGCTGCTGCCTGCTGCGCGCCGGTGCAGCACGCGCAGCCGCGTGACGACCTCCTCGTGCAGAAAGGGCTTGGTCAGGTAGTCGTCTGCGCCGGCCTGGAAGGCCGTGAGCTTGTCGCTCCAGCGGTTGCGAGCCGTGAGCACCAGCACGGGAAAGGAGCGGCCCTGCTCGCGCCAATGGCGCAGCACCGAGACGCCGTCCTGTCCTGGCAGTCCCAGGTCTAGCAAGGCGGCGTCATAGTGCTCGACGCTGCCCAGTTCCTGGGCGAGGCGGCCGTCCGCGCAGCACTCGGCCAGCATGCCGGCCTCCTGCAGGATGGCCTGCAGGCCTGCAGCAAGATCGGCGTCGTCTTCGACGATGAGCACCCGCATCAGCGCAGTCCGTCCTCTTCGATGGGCTGGCCGCTGTACGCATCCACATGCACTTCGATGCTGCGGCCGGCGCTCAACTGCAACTCGATCTCATAGTAGGCGCGCTGCCGGGGGTCGAACTTGAGCTCGGCCTCTGTGGCGCGGGCCTGGTACTTGCGCTCCAGCTCCTCAAGAATGCGAGGCAGCGGTTGCAGCGTGGCGGCCTGCTCCCGGTTCAGGGGAGGCTCCACCAGGATGCGGCCTGTCTGGGCGTCGGCACGCAGCAACTGCTCACGGCCTTCGCGCGTGAGCAGCTGGATCTCGTAGTACGGCCTGGGGCCGCGTGTTTCCTCCAGTTCGACCTGCAGCACGGTGCCGGGATGCAAGCGGGTGACGGCTGCCACCACGGCGGACATGGGTATCAGCATGGCGGTGGTCGCGCCCGGCCGTGGGATGTCCTGCCCCGTGACTGCATCGACATAGATCTCCGTGCGCTGGCCATTGGCGAGCTTGATTTCGTACCAGCGCCGGCCGTCGGACCCGCGCTCGAGTTCGATGTCGATGACGCGCCCTTTGTGGCGCTGCTGCACGTCCTGGAGGATTTCCGCCAATGGCCGCAGGCGCTTTGACTGCACCTCGCGGCGCACGCTTTCATGCTCCGCTGGCGGGGCGGCAGAGGCGGATGCCAGCGGCAGGGCCAGCAAGGCAGCAATTGCGAGGCGGAATTTCACGGCCACGAATCTTATGTCCACGTTCTTAAACAGTGCATGAACGCGCCATTCATGTGCGGTTTAGAAGCCTTTGCCGACACTGCAGGCGGTTGCACCGACGGCCTCGCCGCGGTGCCTTTTCATCTGTTTCTTTCTGGCATCGAACACCATGCATTCTCTTCGCTTTTCCCGCTCTGCCCCGCCATTGCACCGGACCCTGGGCGCCGGTGCGCTCTCGCTGTCCGTGCTGCTGGCCGCCTGCGGCGGTGGCGGCGGCGGGGCTGACAAGCCCGCCCCCACGCCGGTCACTCCCAGCGCCAGCTATGCGTCGGGCACCATTGACGGCTTCGGCTCCATCCTGGTCAATGGGGTACGGTATGACGAGCGCCAGGCCCGGATCACCGATGGCGATGGCGTCCTGCTGGTCAGCGATGCGCTCAAGCTGGGCATGGCGGTCAATGTCACGGCCGGCCCCGTGACCACCGGCAGCGATGGCGTGGCGCGCGCCATGGCCCGCCAGATTCTTGTGCGCAGCGACCTGGAAGGTCCGCTGAGCGCGGTCGTGGGCGACCGGCTGACCGTACTGGGCCAGACCGTGATCGTCGATGCGGCCACGGTGTTCGAGGACGGCCGCGCAGCGGCGCTGCAGGTCGGCCGTGTGCTGGAAATCCACGGCCTGCGCGACGCACAGGGCCGTATTCTTGCCAGCCGCGTCGAGATCGAGGACAACGCCGATGAGCCCTGGCGCCTGCGCGCGCCTGTCGATGCCGTTGACGCGTCGCGCCGCACCCTGCGCATCGGCGAGGCCGTCGTCAACTGGAGCGGCGTGCAGGTTGCCGCCGCGCTGGCTGCCGGCGACGTGGTCAGCCTGCGCCTGGCGCGCCAGCCCGATGCCGCCGGCCTGTGGGTGGCCACCGCACTGTCGGTGCAGCGCCCCACGCTGCCCGAACAGGCGGGCGTGGAGGCCGACGTCACCGGCCATATCACCCGCATGGACTCGCCGACCCGCTTCGTCGTGGACGGCCTGAGCGTGGACGCGGGCAGCGCCACACGCCTGCCCGCAGGGCTTGCCGTGGGCGACCTGGTCGAGGTCGAGGGTGTGTTCCAGGACGGGGTGCTTCGCGCCTCCGAGGTCGAACGCAAGCTGCGGCTGGACAGTGACGATGGCTTCGAGATCGAGGGCCGCATCACCGCTGTCGACAGCCTGGCCGGCATCTTCGAGCTGCGCGGCGTGCGCGTGGACTATCGCAATGCACGCTTCGAGGATGGCAGCGCCGCCCAAATTGCCGTGGGGCGCGTGGTGGAGGTCAAGGGCCGGCTCTCGTCCGATGGCGCGATGGTGGTGGCCACCGAGGTCGAGTTCGACTGAGGGTTCGCGTTCGCCGCCAGCAGGTCGGCGATCAGCACCGAGGGGCTGGCCTGGTGTCAGCCCAGTCCGCCCGTGTGCATGCGGCCTGCGTGGTAGAGCAGGGGCGTGTGGCCGGCCTGGTGGCTGCACTGCTCGACCTCGCCGATGAAGATCACATGGTCGCCTTCTTCATGGCGATGGCGGTTGCGGCACTCGAAGACGGTGGTGGCTTCGGAAAGCAGCGGCACGCCTTGTGCCGAACTGCGCCAGGCGGTGTTGGCGAAGCGGTCCACGCCCTTGCGCGCGAACAATTCGGCCAGGGGCTTTTGCGAGGCCGACAGCACGTGGATGGCGTAGTGCGAGCAATGCTGGAACACGGGCAGCGAGGCCGCCGACAGCGCCATGCTCCACAGCACCAGCGGCGGCGTGAGCGAGACGGAGTTGAACGAGCTCACCGTGACGCCCACCGGATGGCCCTGCGGGCTGCGTGCGGTGACGATGGTCACGCCCGTGGCGAACTGGCCCAGCGCGTCGCGGAACTCGCGCGACGAGAACGGGGACTGGGAAGGCAGGGCGGCCATGGCGGCAGGAGGCAGTGCGGAATTCACGGGTGCAAGAACCAGGCGGCAGCAAGGCCGCAGCAGGGCTGCAGCGTTTGGGACGGGCGCCCGAAGCCGGGCAGCAACCTTGCATTATGGGTGCGGATGCCGGCAGAAGCGGCCGATGGGGACTCTGCCAGGGAGGTCTTTGCCTTGCGTGCACGATGCCGGCTCACAGCGCCATGCTCATCTGGGCGGGCGCGGCGTTTTCTTTCAGCCAGGCCGTCATGCGGGCCCGTGTGCAGCGCTGCAGCTGCATCAGCAGGGCATGCTCGGGCCAGGCCAGCGCATGGCGCCGGCACAGGTCCTGCTGCATGCGCGCCAGCAGGGCGGCGGCCATCTCGGCATCGGCCAGCGCCCGGTGGGCACGCTCGGCCACGGGCAGGCCCAGGTGGGCGGTGAGCCGACTCAGGCTGTGGCTGGGCGCCTCGGGGTAGATTCGGCGCGACAGCAGCACGGTGCAGGCAAAGGGCTGGGGCGCGGCCTCGCCGGCCAGGGCCAGCTCGGACTGCCAGAACTTGCTGTCGAAGGCCGCGTTGTGTGCCACCATGGGCGCGCTGCCCACGAAGCGGGCGGCATCGCGCATCACCTCCTCGGCGGGCGGGGCGGCTGCGACCATGGCATTGGTGATGCCGGTCAGCCGCGTGATGAAGGGCGGTATCCAGGCGCCCGTGCGCATCAGGCTCTGGAAGCGGTCCACCACCTTGCCGCCCTCGATCAGCACGATGGCGACCTCGGTGGCACGCGCGCCCTGGGCGGGCGCCATGCCCGTGGTTTCAAAGTCGATGACGGCAATCGGCTGCGGCATGGGGCGATTGTGCCCGGCAGTGCCCGACCGGCGTGCCGGGGCGGCTATTCCTCGGCCTGGCTGCCGTCGGCCGCGCCCAGGCGCTGCACGACCTGGTCGAGCAGGGCGTAGAGCTGCTCGATCTCGTCATGGCCGACCAGGCGCTCGATCTCGGCATAGGTCTCGGAGGAGTGCGGCGCGATCTCGGCCACGATGGCGTGGCCGGCCGCCGTGAGCTCGAACTCCGCGCCGCGCATGTCGCTGGCGTGGCGCGATCGCTCCACCAGCTGCCGGCCTTCCAGGGTCTTGAGCAGGCGCGAGAGGCTGGGCATGCTGATGTAGGTGGACTGCGACAGTTCCATGGGCCGCAGCCTGTGCGTGACTGCCGCCATGGCGCGCAGCACGCGCCACTGCTGTTCGGTCAGGCCATGGGCGCGCAGCATGGGCCGAAAGCGCACCATGACCGATTCGCGGGCGCGCAGCAGCGCCATGGGCAGGGACCGCGAGAAGGCGCGCAGCGGCTCGGGGGCAAAAGAGGGCGTGGTCTGGGGCATGTTCGGCAGCATCTGTCGGCTGGATTCTATGCAGCCGCCGCTCCCTCCCCGGAGCGGCGTTGCGGGCGCCTTGTCAGGCCGGGGCCTCAATAGGTCTGGCTTTTCGGCGCGGGGGCCGCTGCCTGCTTGAAGCGCGCAGCCAGGGCGCTGGTGGCCTGCACCAGCACGCTGGTGTCCAGGCCCACGGCCGTGAAGGTGCAGCCCAGCTCCAGGTACTTGCGCGCCAGGGCCTCGTTGGGCGTGAGGATGCCGGGCGCCTTGCCCGCGCGGCGTATGCGCGCGATGGCGTCGGCAATCGCCTCCTGCACCTCGGGATGGCCGGGGTTGCCGATGTGGCCCATGGAGGCCGACAGGTCGGCCGGGCCGATGAAGACGCCGTCCACGCCCTCGGTGGCGGCAATGGCGTCCAGGTGGGCCAGCGCCTGGCGCGTCTCCACCTGCACCAGCACGCAGACCTGGGCGTTGGCTTCATGGGCGTAGTTGGCGCGCCGGCCCCAGGCCGAGGCGCGCGCGCCGCCCATGCCGCGGATGCCGCCCTGGCCGTCGGCCTGCGGATAGCGCGCGGCGCGCACGATGCGTGCGGCCTGCTCGGCCGTGTCCACCATGGGCACGAGCAGGGTCTGCACGCCGATGTCCAGGTACTGCTTGATCAGCATCTCGCCGACCTCGCCGTGTCCCATGGGCACGCGGGCAATGGCATGGCTGTCGGGATAGGCCGCGATGGCCTGCAGCTGCGCCAGCAGGGTGCGCGTGTCGTTGGGCGAATGCTCGCCGTCGATCAGGAGCCAGTCGAAGCCGGCGCCCGCGCAGATTTCCGCCGAATAGGCGTCGGCCAGGCCCAGCCACAGGCCGATCTGGGGTTGGTCGGCCGCAATGGCGGCCTTGAAGCGGTTCACAGGTGTCTGCATGGTGTGATTGTCCGGGCCTCAGTGGCCCATGCACAGGTACTTGGTGCTCAGGTATTCCTCTATGCCGGCGGCGCCGCCCTCGCGGCCCATGCCCGACTGCTTGACGCCGCCAAACGGCGCCACGGCCGTGCTGATGATGCCGCTGTTGATGCCCACCATGCCGTACTCCAGCGCCTCGCCCACGCGCCACACGCGGCCCACGTCGCGGGCGTAGAAGTAGGCGGCCAGGCCGTACTCGGTGTCGTTGGCCATGCGGATGGCCTCTTCCTCGGTCTTGAAGCGGAACACGGGCGCCACGGGGCCGAAGACCTCTTCCCTGGCGATGCGCATGCGGTCCGTGGCGTTGGCCAGGATGGTGGGCTCGTAGAAGGTGCCGCCCAGCGCATGGCGCTTGCCGCCCAGCACGACCTCGGCGCCGTTCTTCACGGCATCGGCCACCAGTTCCTCGACCTTGTCCACGGCGGCCTGGTCGATCAGCGGGCCCTGGCCCACGCCGGCCTCCAGGCCGTTGCCCACCTTGAGGGCCTGCACGGCGACCTTGAGCCTGGCCATGAAGGCGTCGTACACGCCGTCCTGCACCAGCAGGCGGTTGGCGCACACGCAGGTCTGGCCGGTGTTGCGGTACTTGGACGCCATGGCGCCCTCGACGGCGGCATCCAGGTCCGCGTCGTCGAAGACGATGAAGGGCGCATTGCCGCCCAGCTCCAGCGACATCTTCTTGAGCGTGGGCGCGCATTGCTCGGCCAGCACGCGGCCCACTTCGGTGGAGCCCGTGAAGGTCAGCTTGCGCACGGCCATGCTGGCCGTGAGCACGCCGCCGATGGCGCGCGAGGAGCCCGTGATCACGCTGAACACGCCTTCGGGAATGCCGGCGCGCTGGGCCAGCTCGGCCATGGCCAGGGCCGACAGCGGTGTCTGCTGCGCGGGCTTGACGATGATGGTGCAGCCCGCCGCCAGGGCCGGCGCGACCTTGCGCGTGATCATGGCGGCCGGGAAGTTCCAGGGCGTGATCGCGGCGCAGACCCCCACGGGCTCCTTGGTCACGATGATGCGCTTGTCGGCCCAGGGCGCGGGCACGGTGGAGCCGTAGATGCGGCGCGCTTCCTCGGCAAACCACTGCACGTAGGAGGCCGCGTAGGCGATCTCGCCGCGCGACTCGGCCAGGGGCTTGCCCTGCTCGCTGGTCATGATCAGGGCCAGGTCCTCCTGGTTCTCCATCATCAGCTCGAACCAGCGCTGCAGCAGGCGCGCGCGGGCCTCGGCGGTCTGCTGCTTCCAGAGGGCGAAGGCGCGCTCGGCGGCGGCGATGGCGCGCTGCGTCTCGGCCTCGCCCATGCGGGGCACATGGCCCACGGCCTCGCCCGTGGCGGGGTTGTGGACGTCGATGCGGCTGCCATCGTCGGCGGCCAGCCATTGGCCCTCGATCAGGCAGAGGTTCTTGAGCAGGCTGGGGTCGCGCAGGGCAAGCGGCATGGGAAATCTCCAATAAGGGCGGGGCAGGCGTCGGGACGACGGCGCCTAGACAAAACGGAACTGCAGCCGGCCCAGCGGGCCGTAGTCGGCATCGAACAGGTCGCCGGCCCGGGCGGCCACGGGGCGCGTGAACGAGCCCGCCAGCACGGTCTGGCCCGCCTCCAGGGCCTCGCCCCAGGGCGCGAGCTTGTTGGCCAGCCAGGCCACGCCGATGGCGGGATGGCCCTGCACGCCGGCAGCCAGGCCGGTCTCCTCGACCACGCCGTTGCAGCGCAGTATGGCGCCGCACCAGGGCAGGTCAAGCACCCCGGGAACAGCCTGCCCGGCGCCGACCACGATGCCCGCATTGGCCGCGTTGTCGCTGATGGTGTCGTAGACCTTGCGCATGGCCTTGGTGTGGCGGTCGAACTGCTCGATGCGCGCATCGATGATCTCGATGGCCGGCGTCACGTGGTCGGTGGCGTCCAGCACGTCCTGCAGCGTGATCTCCTTGCCGCCGGGCAGGCCCGGGCCGCGCAGCGGCGCCTTGAGCACGAAGGCCAGCTCCACCTCCACGCGCGGCGCGATGAAGTTGGCGGCCGGGATGTCCAGCACCTGGCCCGGCGTGCAACGGTAGAGCATGCTGTCGAGCAGGGTGCCGTAGTCGGGCTCGTCGATCTGGCTCGATATCTGCATGGCGCGCGAGGTCAGGCCGATCTTGTGGCCGATCACCTTGCGGCCCGCCGCGATCTGCAGGCGCACCCATTCGCGCGAGACGCGGTAGCCATCCTCCACGGTCATGCCGGGAAAGCGCTTGGAGAAATGCTCGACCTGGACGCGCGTCTTCTCGCTGCGGTCGAGCTCCTGGGCCAGTTGGGTCAACAGTTCTTGGGAAAACATTTCAAGGCCTGGAAAAGAGAGGGTGGAGTGTGCTGTGCTTGCCGTCATACACCTGGCCCGGGCTTTCATCGACCTGCACGGTCAGGCCCAGGTGGCGCTGCGCGAACAGCGGCTGCAGATGGCGGCGCGCGCAGGCCAGCAGGGCGTCGCCGGCCTGCTGCTGCACGGCGGCCGAGCGGCCGCGGCCCATGCGCAGGTTGATGTAGATGAAGCCGTAGTCGCCATCGCCGCCGGCCGCACGGCCCGCGGCCCCGCCATCGGCCACGGCGCTGTGCGGCGCGGGGTAGGCCAGCACGCGCGTGCCGCCCGTGGGAAAGACCTGGGCGCCGTTTTCGGCACGCACGGTGAGCATGGTGTCCGCCAGTGCGCGGCACAGCTGCGTCATGTCGGTGTGCGCGTCCAGGCTGGCCGTGTAGAGGATGACCACGTGCGGCATTCAGGCCACCTCCATGGTGGCGGCCGTGCAGCTCACGGCGAAGATGGGAATGGGCTGGCAGTACAGCACCTGGCCCGCGCCGCGCGCGGCGGCGGCCACGGCGATGAAGCTGCGGATCTCGAAGCCGCCCTGGCCGCCGTCGCGGTAGGTCTCGGCGTCGGTGTACGACAGCAGCGCGTCCCGGTCGTTGCGGCACCAGCGGTCCATGAACTGCTGGTCCCACTGCCAGTTGACCTTGCCCGAGTCGGGCGTGGCCGGCCAGTGCGAGATGCCGCCCGTGCCCACGATGGCGATGCGCTCGGGCGCCTTGTCGCATGCGCGGCGCAGGGCCTCGCCAAAGGCCCAGGCGCGGTGCAGCGGCGTCAGCGGCGGGCCCTGGCAGTTGATGTTGACGGGGATGATGTCCTTGTCATAGGCCGGCGTCAGAAAGTGCAGCGGCACCATGATGCCGTGGTCGAATTTCCACTCCTCGGCAAAGGCCACGTCCACGGTCTGCATGACCTCGGTGATCAGGCGCCGCGACAGTTCGGCATTGCCGGGGATGCGGTGGCGCTCTATGCCCAGCCAGGCCGGGTCCTCGATGGGGCCCTCGTACTGGTCGGCCATGCCGATGGCATAGGCCGGCATGTTGTTCATGAAGAAGTTGGCGAAGTGCTCGGCCGCGATGACGATCACGGCATCGGGCCGCGCCGCCTCCAGCCGTGCGCCCATGTCGCGGAAGGCGGCATGGAAGGCATCCCTGGTGGCCGGATCGGCCAGGTGTGCGCGGCCCGTGATGCCGGGCGCGTGGCTGCAAACGCCTGCAAATACCAGACTCATCTCAAACTCCTGCGATCTTTTCGTTGGGCCCGGTGGTCATGGCGTAGACGCCCGCGCGCACCGGTCCGTGCTTTTGCACGCCATCGCGCATGGCCTGCAGGTAGTCGGCCCAGGGCATGCCCAGCAGCGGCGCGAAGTGCATGAGCAACTGGCCGTTGCAGCCCAGCACGTAGAGCTTGCCGATGTCGCCATGGAACATGGCTTCGTACTCCTCGGGCTCCAGCGCGTACTCGGCCAGCAGCGCGGCGCGGTCCTCGGCAAAGCGCCGCTGCACTACGGGCTCGCGGTTGAGCTGGAACAGGAATTTCTGCATGGTGTACAGGCTCATGGCATCTCCCGGTGGTCCAGCCTCAGCCCAGCGTGATGTTGGCGCGGCGGATGATGGCTTCGTACTTGGCGATTTCGCTGGTGACGAAGGCCGCGAACTGCTGCGCCGTGCCGGCCTGCGATACGATGCCGCCGCGCGCGAAGGCGTCCACCACGGCGGGCTCGGCCAGGGCCTTGACCACGGCGGCGTTGATGCGCTGCACCAGCGCATCGGGCGTGGCGCCGGGCGCCAGCAGCCCCTGCCAGGAGTTGGATTCCAGCGCCACGCCCTGCTCGGCCAGCGTGGGCACCTGGGGCGCGAACTGCGAGCGCTGGCGCGTGGCCATGCCCAGTGCCACCAGCTTGCCGCTTTGCACATGGCCACGGAACTCGGGCCAGTTGCCGAACATCACGTCCACCTGGCCGCCCAGCAGGTCGGCCAGCGCCGGGCCCTGGCCCTTGTAGGGGATGTGGACCATCTCGATGCCCATCTCCTGGCACAGCAGCGCGCCCGAAAGATGGGCCGAGGTGCCGTTGCCGAACGAGGCATAGCTGAGCTCGCCGGGCTTGGCCCGGGCGCGGCTGCGCAGGTCCGCCAGCGTCTTCAGTCCGCTGCCCGGGTGGGTGGCCAGCACATGCTCGGACAGGCCCATCAGCGCCACGGGCTTGAGGTCGCGCGTGGTGTCGTAGGGCAGGTTCTTCACCAGCGTCTTGTTGGCCGTGAAGCTGTTGGCCACGCACACCAGGGTGTAGCCGTCGGCCGGCTGCTTGGACACATAGTCCACGCCGATCACCGTGCCCGCGCCGGGCTTGTTCTCCACGATCACAGGCTGGCCCAGGGACTTGCCCAGCTCGGTGCCCACCAGGCGCGCCACCAGGTCGGTGGTGCCGCCCGGCGTGAAGGGCACGATGATGCGCAGCGGTTTTGCAGGCCAGGTGCCGGCCGGGCTGCCGGGCTGGGCCTGGGAAAGGCCCGGGAGCATCAGCGCTGCGGCCGTGCTGGCAGCGGCGGATTGCAGGAAATGGCGGCGTTGCATGTCTTGTCTCCTTGGTTCTCTTTTTGTCTGTGGCCGCAGGCTCAGACGCCCCAGTGCGGAATATGGTGCGATCCCAGCGACACGGCCACGTTCTTGGGCTCGCAGAAGACCTCGTAGCTCCAGCTGCCGCCCTCGCGGCCCGTGCCCGAGGCCTTGGTGCCGCCGAAGGGCTGGCGCAGGTCGCGCACGTTCTGGCTGTTGACGAAGCACATGCCGGCCTCGATGGCGGCGGCCACGCGGTGGGCGCGGCCCACGCTCTCGGTCCAGACGTAGCTGGACAGGCCGTACTGGATGTCGTTGGCCAGGCGCACGGCCTCGGCCTCGTCGCTGAAGGGGATGATGCAGGCCACGGGGCCGAAGATCTCGTCCTGGGCGATCTGCATGCGGTTGTCCACGTCGGCAAACACCGTGGGCAGCACGTAGTTGCCCTTGCGCACGCGCTCGGGCAGCACCGGCGCGTCCAGGCCGCCGCACAGCATGCTGGCGCCTTCCTTGCGGCCCAGCTCGATGTAGTGGCGCACCTTGGCCAGGTGGCTGGCGCTGATCATGGGACCGACGATGGTGGACTCGTCCAGCGGGTCGCCCACGGTGATCCTCTTTGCGCGCTCCACGAAGCGCTCGACGAATTTCGCGTAGATGCCCTTTTGCACCAGGATGCGGCTGCCGGCCGTGCAGCGCTCGCCGTTGTTGGAGAAGATCATGAACACGGCCGCATCCAGCGCGCGCTCGAAGTCGGCGTCGTCGAAGATCACGAAGGGGCTCTTGCCGCCCAGCTCCATGCTGAATTTCTTGAGGCCGGCGGCCTGCACGATGCGGTTGCCGGTCTGGGTCGAGCCCGTGAACGAGACGGCGCGCACATCGCGGTGGCGCACCAGGGGCTCGCCCGCGTCCTTGCCGTAGCCGTGCACCAGGTTGAGCACGCCGGGCGGAATGCCGGCCTCCAGCGCCAGCTCGCCCAGGCGCGCGGCCGTCATGGGCGACAGCTCGCTCATCTTGAGCACGGCCGTGTTGCCGAAGGCCAGGCAGGGCGCCACCTTCCAGGTGGCCGTCATGAAGGGCACGTTCCAGGGCGAGATCAGCGCGCACACGCCCACGGGGTGGAACAGGGTGTAGTTCAGGTGCGTGGGCGTGGGATAGGTGTGGCCGTCCACGCGCGTGCACATCTCGGCAAAGTAGTAGAAGTTGTCGGCCGCGCGCGGCACCAGCTGCTTGCCGGTCTGGGCGATGACCTGGCCGCAGTCGTTGGTCTCGGTCTGAGCGATCTCGGGCACATGGCGGGCGATCAGGTCGCCCAGCTTGCGCACGAGCCTGGCGCGTTCGGTGGCGGGCGTGTTGGCCCATTTCGGGAAGGCGTTCTTCGCGGCGGCAACGGCTGCCTGTACCTCGGCCTCGCCGCCTGCGGCAACCTCGGCCAGCACCTCCTGGGTGGCGGGGTTCACGGTCTCGAAATAGTCCTTGCCGGCGACGGCCTTGCCGTCGATCAGGTGGTCAATGCGCATGGGGATTCCTTGGCGTGTGCGGTGGGGTTCAGTAGGCGGCCGGCGCGTCGCCGACGATGGTGTTGACCAGGCGACCCAGGCCTTCGATCTCGGTGACGATCTCGTCTCCCACGCGGGAGTCGGCCACGCCGTCGGGTGTGCCGGTGAGGATGAGATCGCCGGGGTTGAGCGTCATGAAGCCCGACAGATGGGCGATCAGCGAGGGGATGTCATGCACCATATCGCGCGTGTTGCCGTCCTGCTTGAGCTCGCCGTTGACCCAGCTGCGCAGGCGCAGGTTCATGGGGTCGGGCACATCGGCTGCATCGACCAACCACGGGCCCACGGGCGTGGCGCCGTCGCGGTTCTTCACGCGCAGGTTGGGCCGGTAGAAGTTCTCCAGGTAGTCGCGTATGGCGTAGTCGTTGGCCGTGCAGTAGCCGGCGACCACGCCGTAGGCGTCTTCGCGGCGCACGTCGCGGCAGGTCTTGCCGATGACCACGCCCAGCTCGCACTCGAAGTGCATGTAGGCCACGTCGGCGGGGCGGTACGTGCGGCCGTGGTGGCCGTTCAGCGTGTTCGCGCCCTTGAGGAAGACCAGTGGTTCCTCGGGCGCCTTGTTGAAGGCGATTTCCCTGGCATGGTCCGCATAGTTCAGGCCCAGCGCGAAGACCGTGCCGAACTGCAGCGGCGGCAGCCACTGCACGGCGGTCTCCGCCACCAGGCGGCCATCGGGCAACTGCACCTGTCCGTGCGGGCCTTCGGTGACCTGCAGCGTCTGGCCTTCGAAGATGACGCGTCCGTGCTTCATGCTGCTGCTCCCTGTTCTGCCACCACCGAATGCGCGAGCCGGCCCAGGCCGGGCACCTCGATGACCACGCGGTCTCCGGGCCGCGCCAGCGGCGCGCCTTCGCCCGGGCCCAGCAGCAGCACGTCGCCGGGCGACAGCGTCATGAATTCGGTCACGTCGGCCAGCAGCCTTGCGGGCGGGCGCACCAGGTCGGCAAAACCGCGCTGCCAGACCTGTTCACCATTGATGGACACCGTGAGTTCTGCCGCTTGCGCATCGAAGCCTGCGCCGCGCACCAGCGTGCCCAGCGGGCAGAAACCGTCGCGGCAGCGCTGGCGGATGGCGGGGCGGTAGTAGTTCTCGTGCGGCAGCGTGAGGTCGCTGGCGATCAGCCAGCCGGCCACATGGTCCAGGGCCGTTGCTTCGCTGACGCGCGTGGCGCTGCGGCCTATCACCAGGCCGATGCTGGCATCGACGCGGACCTCGCCGGGATCGGCCGGCACGGCCACTGCCGCGCCATCGCGCGCCCAGGTGTTGCGCGGCTTGAGGTAGAGCACGGGGGCGCGCGGAGCGGCTTTGTAGGGCGCGCTGTCGAACTGCGGCGACAGGCGCTGCACGGTGGCGCGCTCGTTGAGCAGCGTGCCGTAGACCGTGCCCAGCGCAAGGCCGTCATCCAGGAGAAAGGGCTGAATCTGCATGGTGTGGATTTAGTTAACGTGGTAATTATTGTTTTTGCAACAAGCCCCGTCAACACGGGGGATTCAGGGTTTTCCCAGGCCGCAGCAAAAAGCCCCTGCACGGCGAACCGTGCAGGGGCTTGAAGGGGACACCGGGTGCTGCCGGTGCGGCTGGTGCAGAAGGCGCGCGGGCGTCAGCCGCGGCGGCGGCGCAGTGCGGCCATGCCGACCAGGGCCAGCGCCAGCAGCGCCTGGGCCAGCGTGGACAGGCCGGGCACGGGAGTGGCCGTGGCGCCGGACGGCAGGGCCGCAGGCGCGGCCACCGCCACGGGGTCCACTATGACGCCGTTGACGGTCAGGTCGCTGTCGCCCGTCTGCCCGTCGGCGATGTCGAAGCTCACCGAGCGGCGATCGAGTGCGAAGCGGTAGGCCGAGGGGGCCAGCTCATACCAGTGCGCCGTGGGCGTGGCGGCCGTGGGGCCGTACTTCCAGAGCGTGGCCTGGGAGGGTGCGGCTTCAGGCAGGTCCATGCGGAGGGTGGCCGTGGAGCCCGGCGTGCCGCCCATGAGCACGAAGCTCAGGCTGCCGTAGGGCAGGCGCAGGTTGCCCGGCAGCGGGCTTTGCGAGGGCGCGGGCTGAAAGCCTGCGGAGTTCGAGGCGAACTGCCATTGGTCTGCACCCACATTGCCCGTGCCGTTGCTCACGCCCGCCGTGTGGCTGCCCGTGCCGATCTGCGTGCCGATGGGCACGGGCTTGCTCAGGGCCAGCACAGCCGGCGCGCTGGCCGTGCCCGAGGCCGGCAGATTGACCGCATGCACGTGGTAGCTGACGGCAGGGTCCAGGCCGGCGAAGGACAGCGTGGCAGCGGTATTGGCCACGGTGCTGACCGTGTTGCTGGCAGGGGCCGGCAGGCCGGTGGCGTCCAGGCCGGCCATGACCTGTTCCCAGCTGGGGACGGGTGCGTTGGCCGGCAGGGCCACGGCGCGCAGGCTGCCGCCCACGCCGGGCGTGGCCTGGACCACGGCCGAAGTCTGGTCCACGGCCTGGGCGGACAGGGCCACGGTGGACAGGGCGGGCACCGCCAGGCTGTCCAGGCGCGCCTTTTTCCAGGCGGCATGGGGCAGGTCCTTGGCCACGGTGCCATCGCCGTAGAAATCGGCATCGCCGCAGTCGCTGATGATGTCCACGCTGCCGCCTGCGTCCAGGCTGGCCGGCATGGCGCCTATGCCTTCGGCCGAGCAGGCGGTATTGGGCACGGTAATGGCGGCCAGGTCGGCAGCGCGCGGACGCAGGTTCAGGGCCAGGCCTGCGCCGTTCACGCGGCCATCCCAGGAATAGAGCTGGAAGTTGCGCGGCGCTGTGCCCGTGGCGCTGGCCGAGGGGCCGGCAATGATCAGGTACTCGCCGGCCGCGTTCTTGCGGATTTCGCGGATGCCGCGGCCGCCCAGGTCCAGGCGGATCGGCTGGCCCATGGACGCGCTGCCCTTGCTGCCGCCATCGGCCGCAGGCAGGGCCGCGAAGTTGGTCACGGGCACGATCAGCGCATGCGTGCGGCCCGTGGCGTCGTCGGCCGTGGCGGCGGGCGCGCCCGGTGCCGGCACCAGCGGCGCGCGAAAGCCCAGCCAGGCGGCGGAGTCGTCAGGGCTGGTGGACATGCCCTCGATGGAAAAGCCGCTCATCGTCTCGGCCTCGGGCGCCTTGGTGGCGCCGCCGTCCGAGCTGGCCACCAGGCCCAGGTAGTTGGCGGCAAGGCCGTCATGCGCGGCCGCGTCCCAGCTGCGCAGGTCCTCGCGCAGCCAGCGGTAGTAGCCACTGGCGGTCAGCGCCGTGGAGGCGCCGGAGCCGGTCACATCCATCGCCGCCAGGCGCCAGCGGTCGGTGCGCGACTTGCCGCTCTTGTTGTTGGAGTGCGAGCCCGCCACGTACACGCGGCTGCCCAGGGCAAAGCTGGCCTCGATGTCCATTTCCTCGTCGCTCTTGCAGCTGTCCAGGCCCGTGAGGCCGGCGCCGGTGCAGGCGGCGGCATCGGCCAGGCCCAGGGCGGTCCTGTCCAGCATCAGCGGCTTGATGGGCAGCCCGCCGGCCGGGCCATAGGCCGAGAAGGAGTTGCCGGCCGGCAGCGCATTGCCCGAGGCATCCTGGGCGGGCGCCTCGTCGTCGCCCACCAGCATGGTGGCGGCATCGATGACGATGGCCGTCGATGCGTCCGAGCGCCCGGCCAGCCAGCGCGGGCTGGTGTTGGCTGCGGTGTTGGCCGAGGCCGCGTACTTGATGGTGCGGCTGACGGAGGCGCCGCCCGCGTTGGTCAGCGTGACGGTGATGTCGGCATAGCCCACGCCGGTGGGCGTGATCCTGAGCACGGCGTTTCCGGCCTGGTTGGATGCGGCCAGGCCGGCGTCGGCCACCACGGCCTGGTTGCTCGAACGCGCAGTGACCTGCACGCCGCCAGCGCCCCCCGCATCCTGCACCGTGAAGCCGATGCCTGCCGAGGCCAGCGGGTCGTTGGCGTCGCCGACCACGCCGGAGAACGCGGTCAGTTCGGGCAGCGAGGCCGTCGGCGGGGCCGAGGCCATGAAGGGCACGCTCACTGCAGCCGTGCTTCCGCCGAGGCCGTTGACGGCGCGCACGCGCAGCGTATAGCTGCCGGGCTGCAGGCCTTCCAGCGCCTGGCTGTTGCCCAGGGCCACGGCCGTGGAGGCTACCGATGCAAAGCTGTCCTGCGACAGCTCCATCACGTAGTAGGCGGCGCCCGGCACGGCGTCCCAGGCGACCGTCACGCGGTTGCCGGCAGGGGTGGCCACCAGGTTGGAGGGGGCGGCAGGCACGGTCGCCGGCACGGTCTCCAGCGGCGCCCAGGCCACGCCATAGAACACGCCGCCCTGCGGCGTGGCGATGGACTCGGCCGTGCCCGACAGCGTGCCGGCGTAGCCGCCGTGATCGAATGCGCGGTACAGACGGCCCGTGGTGTCGGTGGCCATCAGGATCACATTGCCGCCGCCGGTGTCGAAGGCGGCCAGGCCGTGGATCTTGGACAGGCCGGCAATGGAGCCTGCGGGCTGCCAGCTGGTGCCGTCCATCGAGAGGCGGAATTTCCGGAGGGCGCCTGTGTCGTTGTCCGCCACATAGACGGTGTTCGCCAGGGCGGGGCCGCCATCGAGTTGCAGGAAGGCGATGCCGCGGTAGGTGGCTGCCGTCAGGCCCGCCAGGGGCTGGGCCGTCTGGATGCCCGTGGTCGGCAAATTCGTGCCGATCTGGTTGAGCGAGCCGCCGTTGATGGCGGCGATCAACCGGCCGCCGGCGACCGCCAGGCCCTGGACATTGCTGCTGTTCAGTTGGGAGATGCCCGTGCCGTCGGCAGCCACGTGCCAGACGCCGTTGTTGGCGGCAACCTTGCCCTTGCCGCTGGCCCAGACGGCGCCGCAGTCGCTGCTGGCCGCTGAGCGTATGGTGTCCTCGCTGAAGGCGGTGATGCCGAGCGGGCGCAGGCTTTTCACGTCGGGGTCGAACCCCACCACGGCCACGGCGCGCGGGGCCGCCGCTGCCGTGACGCCGTTGGGCTCGGTACCGCCGGTGGCCACGGCATAGCCGGGGACCACCAGGCACAGGCCATTGTCCGAGCGGTTGAGCAGGCCTTCCGAGCCCTTGCTGCTGGCCGTCAGCGGCGCTGCACCGCCTGACAGCGGCAGCGATTGCACCAGCGTGCCGTCCACGCGGTACTCATCCAGGAACACGGGCAGCGCGCCTGTGCCCGTGCCCACGCGGTAGGCCACCAGGTTGCCCGGGGTGAACGGTGCGGACCATGCTGCGCCACACAGGGCCAGGCAGGCCGTTGCAATCGCCTTGTGCCGCCAATCCAAAGTATTCGTGCGCATGCTCGCCATCCCCTGTGTGACAAATCGCGCGACTGTAGAAGGCGGCTGTGACAGCCCGGTGACGGCAGGCCATGCACGGTGGCGGCAAGCTGCCATGCAAAAAAAGACGGCTCCCGCCGAGGAGCCGTCTTTGGTTCATTGCGCCGTGAAGCCCGCGCTTTGCTTTTTTTGGTTATGGGCGCCGCATGTCCACGGTGCAGTGGATCAGCGGATCAGCAGCACCGGCACCTGGCTGCCGGCCAGCACCTGGGTGCTGACCGAGCCCATGACCAGGCGGCCCAGCGCGCCATGGCCATGCGTGCCCATGACCAGCAGGTCGAACTTGCCTTCCTCGGCGGCCTTGATGATGGAATCGGCGACCGGGCCCACCTTGCTCAGGCGCGTGGCCTGCACGCCGTGTTCGGCCAGGTAGCTGCACACGGGGTCCAGCACCTTGGTCGATTCCTCGGCGTAGTACTCGTCCACCACCTCCTTGCCCAGGGCGGCGCGCGCGCGCGCCGGCAGCTGGGGCTGGACGGTGATGGCGCTGTAGCTGTGGGCGGAGCCCAGGATCTCGGGATGCGAGGTCAGGTAGGCCAGCATCTTCTGGGTGTAGGGGCTGCCATCGACTGCGAGCAGGATATTCATGAAAGTCCTCCTTTGGTATGGCCCGAGACTAAGCCCAAGCCGGGATGGAGTGCTTGATCCAGGTCAAGCGCGGGCCGGCGCATCTGCCACCTCTGCCGCCCCCGAGGTCACGCGCACCGGCAACTCGATGGTAGAGCGGGGGGAAAAGCCCTCCTGCTCGCCCTTGCGTGCATAGCCCAGCGGGTTGGCCACCACGCGGCAGCGCCAGGCGCTGCCATCGTCGCGCAGGCCCTCGGCCACATAGTCGCTGGGCGAATGCAGGTGGCCGTGCAGCCACAGATCGGCAAAGGGCAGCAGGTCGTCGAGCACATTGCAGAAGCCTGCCGTGCCGGGCACCAGGCCATAGCGCGGATCGGCGCTGCGCAGGCTGGGTGCGAAGTGCGTGACGGCCACCGTGGGGCCATCGAAAGGCCGCGCCAGCGCCTGGCGCAGCCATTGCTGGCAGACCAGCGACTGCTCGCGCATGGGCTCGGCCAGGAAAGGCTCGCCGCCGCGCGTGCCGCCGGTCTTGTGCAGATAGAAGTTGGCGGCGCGGAAGGCCTTCTCGCGCAGCTTCAGCAGCCGGGTCAGGTCGCTCACGCCTTCGTGCATGGACATGGCGTCGTAGTCGCTCCACAGCGTGGTGCCCACGAAGCGCACGCCGCCCAGCACGGCGGTCTCGCGCTCCAGCCAGACCATGCCCATGCGCTCGCAGGCGGCGCGCAGGCGGGCATGGGCGGCGTCGAAGTCCTGCATGTCGTACTCATGGTTGCCCGGCACGAAGATCACGGGGCAGGGCCAGCCCGCGTACTGGGGCAGGGGAGAGAAGCGCTCCAGCCCGAAGTGCTCGCCTTGCAGCAGGCTGCCGCTCTGGTAGGAGCCTATGTCGCCGGCCAGCACCAGCACGTCGGCATCGGGTGCGGGCTCGGCGATGAAATGCGGATGGGCCTCGAGGTGCAGGTCGGACAGCAGCTGGATCTTCATGCGGCCAAGTGTAGAACCTGCGCTCGCGTGCGCTCCCGCAACACGTTCTCAGGTGTGCGGGAAGGTGGCTTCGGCCGAGCGCGTGAGCGTGCGCAGCAGCCAGTCGTAGGCCAGCGGGTGCTGGCCGCGCCGGCGCCACAGCGCATCCACGTGCACGGGCTGCACGTCGAAGGGCAGCTCGCGCAGCACCAGCTTGTCGGCCATGCCGGTCACGGGCACGAAGTGGCGCGGCAGGATGGTCAGCAGGTTGGAGTTCATGACCACGCGCCCGGCCGTGAAGAACTGGTTGACGGTGAGCACCACCTGGCGCGTGCGGCCCAGCGATGCCAGGGCCTCGTCGATGAAGCCGAAGGAGCGGCCCGAAAAGCTCACCAGCATGTGGCGCGCCGCGCAGTAGTTGTCCAGCGTCAGCGGCACATCGGCCAGCGGATGGCCCTGGCGCATCACGCACAGGTACTCGCCTTCATACAGGCGCCGGCTGTCGAAGGCCACCAGGGCGCCCGACTGCGCGCGCGCCGTCAGGTCGGCCAGCGCGGCGGGGAAGTAGCCCACGGCCATGTCGGCCTCGCCGGCCTCCAGCAGGCCGCGCGGGTCGCGCGTGGTCAGCGGCAGCACGCGGATGCCGATGCCGGGCGCCTCGCGCTCCAGCAGGCTGAACATGGGCGGGATCAGCGTGGCGGCCGTGGCGTCGGCCATGGCCAGCACAAAGGTGGCGGTGGCGGTGGATGGGTGGAATTCGCCCGGTATCAGCGTGTCCTGCAGCTGCTGCAGTGCCTCGCGGATCACGGGCCACAGCGCCAGTGCGCGCGGCGTGGGCTCCACGCCCTGGCCCTGGCGCACCAGGAGCTCGTCGCCCAGTGCCTCGCGCAGGCGACGCAGGGCGTTGCTCACGGCCGGCTGGGTGATGGCCAGCTTGTGGGCCGCCCGCGTCAGGCTGCGCTCGGCCATCACCTCGTCGAAGACGCGCAGCAGGTTCAGATCCAGTGTGCGGAAGTTCAGGGCGGACATGGCAGCGACAGCAAGGGCTGAGTCATCACTGTTGTGAATGCTACAGATTCAAGATATAAATTTGAAGAACTCTAGGGTAAACCCTATAGTTACACCCAGTCGCCCGCCACGCCGTCAAAAGCGGCTATTTAACTGGGTTTATCTGCCATGAGCAACTTCATTTACAACTCCTACTGTGTCGAGCACCCTGGTGTGGTGCATGTCTATCAAGCCGCCGATGACCGCAAGAGCGCTGCCAAGCGTTTCTCCGGCAAGCGTGGCGCCAGCGCCCTGCTGCTCGCTGCCCTGGTGGCCGCGCTGATGGTGGTGGTCAACGAGGTCGCCCACAACTGGACCGACGGCCACATGCTGGGCGCCTGGGTGGTGCTGTGGGTTGCCGCCTTCATGGGCCTGGCCCTGTTCTCCGCTCCCGCCCGCCGCGCTGCCCTGACGGCCCGCGCCGGCTACCGCGCCTGGACCGAGAGCCGCCAGCAGGCCGCCGCCGACGAGCGCATCTGGAATGCCGCCCTGCAGGACGCCCGCCTGATGGCCGACCTGGCCCGAGCCATGGATCGTCAAGGCAACTGATCTCTGCCTGGGGCGCCTTTCGGCGCTCCTCCAAAAAAGCCGCTGCCCACAAGGCGCGGCTTTTTTGTTGTCTGGGGGGCGTCGTTGAAACTGACCCGTCCTGCCATAGGTTGACACCTATGAAGGACACCGATCCGGCGTAATCCAGCCGGCCAGAGACGCCCGATGAACCTCATCGGGCGTTTTCAATTTTAGGGACAGGTGCGGTCTTTCCTGGTTGTAGATCTGCACGGCCTGCTGGACCATCCGGCTGGCCTGGGCCAGATCGGCAGGCCGATGCAGCAGGAACTCCATCTTCAAGATCCCGTTGACGCGCTCGGCCAGCGCGTTCTGATAGCAGTCGTAGCCGTCAGTCATCGAACAGGCAATGCCGTGGCGCCGATGAATCTCCTGATAGTCATTCGAGCAGTACTGGATGCCCCTGTCCGAGTGATGCACCAGCATTTGCTGCGTCTGGCGGCCGTTGAGCGCCACCTTCAGCGCCCGGCTGACCTGCCCGGTGTGCAGGCTGTCGTGCACATGATGGCCCACGATCTTGCGCGACCACGCATCAGTGACCAGGCTGAGATAGACGAACCCCTGGTCGGTGGGCAAGTACGTGATGTCGGCCACCCACACCTGCTCGCTGGCAGTCGCTCGGACTTGATGCGGCCCCTCCTTGAGCAAGTTGGGATGGCGTCGAAACCGATGATGGCTGTCGGTGGTCTTGTGATACGCCCGCTTCGGCGCCACCAGCATGCGCGCCTCGCGCAGCACGTCCAGCAACGCATCGCGCCCCAGGCTCGCGCCGGCGTGCTGCAGCGGCTGCGCGAGCAGATGGTGCAGCTTGCGCGCGCCCAACCGGGGCTGACGCAGGCGCACGTCGCGAACGAGCTCGATCACGGTGTCGGCACGCGCACAGCGTTGCTGCTGATGCTGCAACTGCTGGTAGTAGGCTTGGCGGCTGACGCCCCAATGGCGGCAAGCCCTCGCCACGCTCAGCCCCGGGAGGAGCTTTTGCGAGAGGACTTGCCCAAAGGCTTTTTTACGACGCGCACCCCGTAGTCCTTCTTCAGGACATCGATCACCGCCTCGAACAGTTGGGCCTTCTCGTTGGCTTCGCGAAGCTGGACTTCGAGGGCCTTGATCTTCTGCTCGGGAGTCAGCGGTGCAGCAGGTGCAGATGAGGGCTTCTTGATCGGTACTGGCATGGCAAGCCCGGATGATGCCGAACTCCAGTTTTGGCGACCATGCTTGCGCAGCCACACCAACACGGTCGAACGGCCCTGGATGCCGTAGCGCTCCTGGGCCTGTTTGTACGTGAGATCGCCTTTTTCCACCTGATCGACCACCGACAGCTTAAAAGCCAGCGTGTAGTCCCGCTGCGTGCGTTTGACCCTTGATTCCATTGACTTGCCTTTTCTGAGAGGAAAAGGTGTCAACCCAGGTCAGGACGGGTCAAACCAAACAAAAAAGCCTTCTGAGTGATCAGAAGGCTTTTTGCATTCCATCTGGCAATGGAAAATTGGTAGGCGCGATTGGACTCGAACCAACGACCCCCACCATGTCAAGGTGGTGCTCTAACCAGCTGAGCTACGCGCCTGTGTTTGTTCGAGAAAGCGATTCTAGCACGGCTTTTTCAGCGCCCAGGCAAAAATGCCTGAACATGCTCAACGCCGCCGCGCCGAACGCACGCCCGCCACGGCGGCCACGATGCCCAGCACCTTGCTCAGGCGGCCCGAATCGGCCACCTCCACGGTGAAGGTCATCCAGGCCGTTCCCTTGACGGACTGGGTCTGCACGCCAATGACATTGGTCTTTTCGCGCGCAAAGACTTCCGAGATATCGCGCAGCAGGCCCTGCCGGTCGGCCGCCTCCACGGACACATCGACCGGATAGACGGCCGCCGCCACGGTGGCCGCCTTGGGCTGGCCCCAGGCCACGTCGATCACGCGCTCGGAATTGCGCGCCGCCATCTCGCGGAAGTTGGAGCAGTCGGAGCGGTGCACGCTCACGCCCTTGCCGCGCGTGACGAAGCCCCGGATGTCGTCCGGCGGCGCAGGCTTGCAGCACTTGGCCAGTTGGGTCATCAGCGAGTCCACGCCCACGACCAGCACGCCGCCCTTGGGCGAGTCCGTGCCGCGCGCCTTGCGCACCAGGGTGAACTCCTCGGGCTCTTCCTCCACCTCGACCGGTCGCAGCACGGTCTCGATATTGCGCAGCGAGTACTCGTCCTTGCCGACGACCTCGAACAGCGCATCTGCCGACTTGAAGCCCAGCTGCACCGCCAGCTCCTCCAGCTTGACGGCGGTCTTGCCCTCGCGCTGCAGCAGCTTTTCGACGGCCTCCCGGCCGCGCGCCACGGTCTCGTGCGTGGCCTGGGCATTGAACCAGGCGCGCACCTTGGCCTTGGCGCGGTTGCTGGTCAGATAGCCCAAGTCGGCATTGAGCCAGTCGCGCGAGGGGCGACCTTCCTTGACCGTGGTGATTTCCACGGTCTGGCCGTTTTGCAGCGGCGTGTTCAGGGGCACCATGGCGCCGTCCACGCGCGCGCCACGGCAGCGGTGGCCCAGGCTGGTGTGCACCGAGTAGGCAAAGTCCACGGGTGTCGCGCCCTGCGGCAGTTCGATGACGGCCGCGTCGGGGGTGAGCACGTAGATGCGGTCCTCGAACAGGCCGCGATGGTGTGCGCCCGCCAGGTCGCTGCCCCAGGCCAGCAGCTGGCGCAGCACGGCGATCTTGGCGTCGTATTCACTGCTGGCCGTGACGCCCGCATAGCCCTTGGTGCCCGCCTCCTTGTAGGCCCAGTGCGCGGCCACGCCGTGCTCGGCATGGTCGTGCATGGCCTGGGTGCGGATCTGGATCTCGATGGCACGGCCCGTCTCGTCGCGCACCACGGTGTGCAGCGACTGGTAGCCGTTGGGCTTGGGGCGTGCGATGTAGTCGTCGAACTCCGCCTCGATCGGCGTGAACTGCTCGTGCACCCAGGACAGGGCCGCGTAGCAGTCCTTGATCGTGGGCACGACGACACGCATGGCGCGGATGTCGAAGACCTGGTCGAAGTTCAGCGACTTGCCCCGCATCTTCTTGACGATGCTGTAGATGTGCTTGGGCCGGCCCTGCACCGTGGCGCTGATGCTGTGCGCGCGCAGGTCGGCCTCCAGCCGTGCCCGCATCTGCTCCATGTAGGCCTCGCGCTCCACGCGCTTTTCGTCGAGCAGGCGGGCCACTTCACGGTAGGTCTCGGGCTCCAGGAAGCGCAGGGACAGATCTTCCAGCTCCCACTTGATCTGCCAGATGCCCAGCCGGTTGGCCAGCGGCGCGAACACCGTCAGCGCCTCGCGCGCAATGCCGGGAGAGACCGGGCGCTTGCTGGCCGCGTAGTAGCGCAGCGTCTGCAGGCGCGAGGCCAGCCGCAGCAGCACGACACGCAGATCGCGCGAGAAGCCCAGCAGCATCTTGCGCACGTTCTCGGTCTGCGTGGCCTCATCGTCCAGATACTGGCCGCCCAGCTCGGCGCCGCGCGCCTGCTGCTGCACGCGCATGAGCTTGTTGGTTTCCACGGCCAGGGTGGCGAAATTCTCGCCAAAGGCCTTTGCGATCACTTCCTGCGGGCGATTCAGGTGCACGCTGGCATGCACCAGATAGATCGCCGCCTGCATTGTTTCGGAGCCACCGATGGTCTTGAGGATGGCGGCCACCGCATCGGCATGTGCCATCGTGTTCTCGCCGGACTCCATGGTCTCGGTAGCGATCAGCGGCTCGGCAAAGCTGCGCGCGCGGGCGAGTGCATTGACCTGTTCGGGCAGGGTCTGCGACGTGGCCGTGATCAGGTGCGGCAGCACCGCCGGCACCTGGCCCGGCGCGGCTGCGGCGGGCGAAGGCACCTGCACGGCGGCCTCGCTGCTGGCAGTCTTCATTCGTCACTCTCCCTGGCCTGCTCGGCAAGATTCATGGTGCTTGGCAAGCGCTCTTCTCCCCATAAGAACCGGCACAGCAAGGCCACCTGCCCTGCTGCGACGAAGGTGGGCGCATGTCCCACCCCTTCAAATTCCACGCAATGCGCCTTCGGGCCGCGCTGCGCCATGGCCTGCGCCGTGGCCGCAGTCAGCAGATCGGACTGCGCACCACGAACTAGCAAGACGCGTGCCTTGATCTGGTCATACAGCTGCCAGAGCAGCGCTTCGCCGGCCTGGGCCATCTCGGGCGTCATCTGCTGCATGGGCACTGCAATCTGCGGGTCGTAATGCAATACCAGGCCGCCATCGGCGGCCTGGCGCATCATAGGCTGCGTCAATCGCAGCCATTGCTCTTCGCTATGTGGGCCGAAGCCCTCGGAAATCAAGAGCAGCGCATGGGCTGCCTGCTCAAGATTTTCAAAATGCACGCCCTTGCCCAGGTACTGACCTATGCGCTCCAGGGCAGACCACTCGATGACAGGCCCCACATCGTTGAGCACCAGCCTGCGAACGGGCACCGGCAATGGCAGGCCCGGCTGGCCCGCAAGCGCCATGCCGATCAGCCCGCCCATGCTGGTGCCCACCCAATCCAATTGTTCGACAGGCGCCTGCGCATGCACCTGGGCCAGCAAGGCCAGCATGTCGGCTGCGTAAAGAGGCACCTGGTAGGCGGCCGGCTCCTGCAGCCAGTCGCTTTCGCCACGCCCGACCACGTCGGGACAGATCACGCGGGCGCGTTCGCTGAGCCGCCCGGCCAGCACGTCGAAGTCACGCCCCTGGCGCGAGAGGCCGTGCACGCAGACCACGACATGGGGATGGTTCGGATCGCCGGTGCGATTCCATTCCCAATAGGCCATGCGGTGCGACGCATTCTCTTGAGCAGCCGGGCTGGCAGTACGGCTCCAGGGTGAGGCACGCCCGGCAACTGCGGGGCAGGATACGTAGTTCAGCGTAGGATGATTCATGGAAACGCATTCGCGGAGCCGGCGCCGATAATGGCTGTGTTGCATCGTACATTCATTCGGAGACTCTCTATGTTGAAAGGCAAGACCGCCCTCGTGACCGGTTCGACCAGCGGAATCGGCCTCGGGATCGCGAAGGCGCTGGCCCGCCAGGGCGCCAATATCGTGCTCAATGGTTTCGGCGATGTGGACGGCCCGCGTGCCGAAGTGCTGGCCGCAGGCCAGGCCGCCGGCGCCCAGGTCGCCTACCACGGCGCCGACATGAGCCGCGTGGCAGACATCGAGGACATGGTCCAGTACAGCGTGCGCAACTTCGGCCAGATCGACATCCTCGTGAACAATGCCGGCATCCAGCACGTGGCGCGCGTGGAGGATTTCCCGCCCGAGCGCTGGGATTCCATCATCGCCATCAACCTGTCCAGCGCCTTCCACACCTCGCGCCTGGTCCTGCCCATGATGCAGGCGGCCGATGGCGGCAAGGGCTGGGGCCGCATCATCAACGTGGCTTCGGTGCACGGCCTCGTGGGCTCGGCGCAGAAGTCCGCCTATGTGGCGGCCAAGCACGGCATCGTCGGGCTGACCAAGGTCACGGCCCTGGAGAACGCCACCTCCGGCATCACCTGCAACGCCATCTGCCCCGGTTGGGTGCTGACGCCGCTGGTGCAAAAGCAGGTGGACGCCAAGGCCGAGCAGCACGGCATCAGCAATGAAGAAGCCAAGAAACTGCTGCTGGGTGAGAAGGAACCCTCGATGCAGTTCACCACGCCCGAGGAGCTTGGCGAACTGGCCGTGTTCTTCTGCTCGCCCGCTGCCGCCAACGTGCGCGGCGTGGCCTGGAACATGGATGGCGGCTGGGCTGCGCAGTAATCGCGGCCAGACCCGATCCACTCCACTCCCAAAAAAGGAGCGCCACGGCGCTCCTTTTTTCATGGACGGGTCACCCGGTCAGTACATCTGCACCGAACCCGACACGTGGACCATCACCTGCGCCTTGCCAGCTTCCACGGACACGGCATCCATTTCCGCGCCGGCGGCCTTGGCCGACATGGCCATCATGCGCGGACGCGGCATGGGCACCGAGGTATCGCTGCTGCTCACGTTGACCTCGCGCAGGCTGTAGTTGGCAAAGCCGAAGCTCTTGGACAGCGTGGAGGCGCGCTGCTTGAACTGCTCGATGGCCTTGGCCTGGGCCTCGCCCTCGACCTTTTCACGGGCCTCGCGCGACAGGCCGAAGCCCACTTGCGACAGCGTCATGTCCTGCACCTGGGCCGCCGTCTGCGTGATGCGCGCAAAGTCGCGGCCCTGCAGAAGAATCTCGGCACGGCCCTGCCAGCCTTCCACCTTGTTGTCCTTTCCATAGCGCGGATAGATGCCGAAGCTGCCGGTGCTCACATCCATCAGGCCCGACTGGGCGCTGCGCTTGGTCACGGCCATGGCGGCCTCGACCACTTTCTGCAGCTGGGACTGGACCGTGGCCGCATCGCGCCCTTCGCGCGTGGCCGACAAGGTGGCGGTCAGCAGGTCCTGCACCACATCCACCGAGCCTTCTGCAGACAACTGCACCACATTGGCCGGCTGGGCCTGCGCCGTGGCGGCGCTCTGCGCCCAGGCACCGCTGGCACAGGCCAGCGCAGTGGCCGCGACAACGGACTTGACCCAGGGGCGGGACAGCTGTTTGGAAAGCTTGCTCATGCGTTCACCCTTTGAAATGAAAGGTAGTTCAGGGATACAACTGCATGCCGCCCTTTCGCTACGGCATGCCGCCAGATGGTGACAGGAGTGGAGCCGGTCAGGCCTACCCCCTCCATCATTCACAACATTATTGCAACGATAAATGCATCAACACGGAAAATCCATAGTTAAATATTCTAAAGACACATTTTCCGTTCTAAATTTAAACGCAACATCTGTAACACACGGCAAAAGTTCGGGGGTTTGACCAGACTTTTCGGCGCAAGCTGGTAACAATGGCTGCTGTTACAAATGACCGACCGAGGATGAACATGGCCACTACGACCAACCGCACCGACAAGATCCTGGTGGTGGATGACGATGCGCGCATCCGCGACCTGCTGCGCCGCTACCTGACGCAGGAAGGCTTCGAGATCATGATTGCCGAAGATGGCAAGGCGCTGAACCGCATCCTGCTGCGCGAAACAGTGGACCTGATCGTGCTCGACCTGATGATGCCCGGCGAGGATGGCCTGTCCATCTGCCGCCGCCTGCGCTCGGCCAACGACCGCACGCCCATCATCATGCTGACCGCCAAGGGCGAGGATGTGGACCGCATCGTGGGCCTGGAAGTGGGCGCCGACGACTACCTGGGCAAGCCCTTCAACCCGCGCGAACTGCTGGCCCGCATCCATGCCGTGCTGCGCCGCCGCCCGCCGCAGGAAGCACCGGGCGCGCCTTCCGGCGACAACGAGGTGGTGAGCTTCGGCCCCTTCACCTTCGACCTGGGCACGCGCGTGCTGCAGAAGAACGGCGAGGAACTGCCGCTGACCACGGGCGAATTCGCCATGCTCAAGGCCCTGGTACGCCACCCGCGCCAGCCGCTGTCGCGCGAGAAGCTGGCCCTGCTGGCGCGCGGCCGCGAGTTCGAGCCCTTCGACCGCAGCCTGGACGTGCAGGTCTCGCGCCTGCGCAAGCTGATCGAGGAAGATGCCGCCGCACCGCGCTATATCCAGACGGTCTGGGGTGTGGGCTACGTGTTCGTACCCGATGGCGCGAACTGAAATGCATCACCCCCTGAGGCGCTGCGCGCCTTCCCCCTCTCTCGCTCCGCGGGAGGGGGACGACGCCCTCGGCTAGGCGCCCCCGCCGCGAGGCGGCTCTTGCTCGGCGTCGCTGGCTTGGAGCCGCAACGTTTTATGTGCCGTCGACAAATGCGCAGCGCCAAAACCTCACCCTGTCGACCGAGACAACCGGTAACGCAGGCTGGCCGGCACAGGCGTAATCTCGCAGCCGGCCCCTAGAATGACGAACCGCATTCCATGAGTTCCTTCACCGTCCCGCCCCATGACGCCACCAGCCCTGCGCCGCTCGACTACGAGCGACGCATGACTGCGCGCTCTCCGCTGGGACTCAATCTTTTCTGGCGCACCTTCTGCCTGCTGGCCCTGCTGCTGGTGGGCAGCATCCTGGCCTGGCTGCAGACGCTGCGCGCCTTCGAATTCGAGCCGCGCACGCTGCACACCGCCCAGCAGATCGCCTCGCTGGTCAACCTCAGCCGCGCGGCCCTGGTGCATTCGGATGCCATCAACCGTGTCTCGCTGATCAAGACCATGGCCGACCAGGAAGGCGTGCGCATTCTGCCGCGCGAGCCTGGCGACAGCTTCGAGCTGCTGGACCAGAGCACGCTGGGCAAGCGCCTGACCGAAGAACTCACGCGCCGCCTGGGCTACGGCACCATCGTGGCGCGCAGCGTCAATGGCGAGCCCGGCCTGTGGGTGGGCTTCACCATCAATGGCGACCGCACCTGGCTTCTGATGGACCGCTCGCGCTTCACGCCGGCCAGCGGGCGCACCTGGCTGATCTGGCTGATCACGGCCGGCCTGCTGTCCCTGGCGGGGGCGGCAGCCATCGCGCGCCTGATCAACCGGCCGCTCAAGCAGTTGAGCTATGCGGCCAACCGCGTGCGAGATGGCGACTTCGACGCCAGCCAGCTCGACGAGGAAGCCGTCACCAGCGAGATCCGCGAGGTCAACATCGGCTTCAACCGCATGGCGCAGAAACTCGCCCAGCTGGAGCAGGACCGCGCGGTGATGCTGGCCGGCATCTCCCACGACCTGCGCACGCCGCTCGCGCGCCTGCGCCTGGAGACCGAAATGAGCGTGGTGGACGATGTGGCGCGCGAGCACATGGTGGCCGACATCGTGCAGCTGGACGCCACCATCGACAAATTCCTGGACTACGCCCGCCCCGACCATGTGACCCTCAACCCGGTGAACCTGCATGCCGTGGTGTCCTCCTGCGTCTATGCGGTGCAGGACCACCGCGAGCTGCAGATCAGCATGGCCGTGCCCGAAGGCGTCTATGTGCTGGCCGACGAGGTGGAACTGGCGCGCGTGATCTCCAACCTGTTCGAGAACGCACGCCGCTACGGCAAGACGCCAGAGACCGAAACCACCCATGTGGACGTGACCGCATCCGAGCGCGAAAGCTGGGTCGTGATCCGCATCCGCGACCATGGCCGGGGCGTGCCGCCCGAACAGCTGGCCAGCCTGACCCAGCCCTTCTTCCGTGGCGACTCCGCACGCACGGCCGCGGCGGGCGCGGGCCTGGGCCTGTCCATCGTGGACAAGACGGTGCAGCGCATGGGCGGCGTGTTTGCGCTGTCCAATTCCTCCACGGGGGGGCTGGTCGCCCATGTGCAGTTGCAGCGGGCCTCCGGCGTGGCCAAGGGTGCCGAGCCCGAGCAGCGACTGCAGCGCCCGCAGATCAAGCGCCAGTTGCCTCCGCGTGCGCAGGACGGCGCCCTGGACGGAGAGGACTGAGCCCGCAGCGCGCGTTCGTCAGATACGTTCGGCAGATACAAAGGCCCCGGCCGATCGGTCAACGATCGCCGGGGCCTTTTGCATGGGGATGGCACCCCGCTGGTCAGGCGCGGAACAGCAAGGCGGCGGCGCGCGCTTCCATGGCCTGCAGCTGGCCCACGGGGCCGAGCTTCTCGGCCGTCTTGGCCTTGACGTTGACCTGGTCCAGCGCCAGCCCCAGCGCCGTGGCGATGCGCTCGCGCATGGCAGGAATGTGCGGCGCCAGCTTGGGAGCCTGGGCAATGATGGTGCTGTCGATGTTGCCTATCTCCAGGCCCGTGGCGCGCACGCGGCGCGCAGCCTCCACCAGCAGCACCAGCGAATCGGCGCCGCGGAATTCGGGGTCGGTGTCGGGGAAATGCCGGCCGATGTCGCCCAGCGCCGCGCCGCCCAGCAGCGCATCGGTGATGGCGTGCAGCAGCACGTCGGCATCGGAATGGCCCAGCAGCCCCAGTTCATGCGGCACCTCGATGCCGCCCAGGATCAGCTTGCGCCCGGGCACCAGGGCATGCACGTCCCAGCCCTCGCCAATACGAAAATTCATGTGAAACATTCCAGGTTCAGAAAAACGGATTGCCCGACACCTGCGGCTGGTCGCGCTTGCCCCGGTAGCGTTCCAGCGTCGCGCCATGCGCGCGCTGCGACAGCACGGCGGCAGCCAGCGCAAAGTCGTCGGGATAGGTGACCTTGAAGTTCTGCGCACCGCCGGGCACCAGGCGCGGGCGCTGGCCCACGGCCTCCATGGCGCTGGCCTCGTCGGTGACGGCCGATCCCGCGTGCTCCAGGGCGTCGAGCAGCGGCGCGATGCGAAACATCTGAGGCGTCTGCGCCAGCCATTTGTCGCTGCGGTCCACGGTGCCCGCCACGCGCACGCCGCCAGGCCCGGTCACGGCTGTCTTGAGCGTGTCGGGCAGCTTGTGCGCCAGCAGGCCGCCCACGGCATCGTGCTCGCAGGCGTCGATCAGCGCATCGATCAGTTCGGGCGTCACCAGGCAGCGCGCGGCGTCGTGCACCAGCACCCAGTCATGCGCGCTTGCGCCGCGCGCCAGCAGCTCCTTCAGGCCGTTGGTCACGGATTCGGCCCGCGTGGCGCCGCCGCAAGACGCCGTGGAGTAGCGCGTGGGCGACGGGCCCGGCAGGCCCTGGCGCCAGAAATCATCGCCAGGCGCGATCACCACCAGGGTGTGGTGCACGCGCGCTGTGCCCGCAAAGGCGGCCAGCGTGTGCGCCACCATGGGCGCACCGGCCACCAGGTGGTATTGCTTGGGCAGTTCAGGCGCAGGCGCATCGGGCGCGATGGCGCGCGAGCCCGTGCCCGCGCAGGGGATCAAGGCCCACAGGCGGGCCGGCTCCAGGGACGCGGGCGCAGCCGCCGCAAGCAGATCTGTCATGGTGGCGCATTGTAGTGACGGCCATGCGCCACCATGGACATGCGGGCATGCCTGCATGGCCGCCATGCGTGCTGGCTAAAATGCTTCGATACCCCTCTGCGCGTGCCGAGGGGTTTTGTCGTTACTTCGCCCAGGCGCTGCAGCGCCCACGTCCAAGCACCATGGAACTGCCCAAGCTCACTCCCGGAAAACGCTTCACCCTGCCCCGTCCCGTGGGCAGCGCCGACGCCCTGCTGCTGGCCCGCCTGGGCGAGCGCGAGAAGGCTGCGGGCCGGGTGACGGCCATCGTCACGGCCGACGCCTCGGATGCCCAGCGGCTGATCGACGAGATGGCCTTCTTCGCCCCGGGCCTGCGCTGCGCGCTGTTCCCCGACTGGGAGACCCTGCCCTACGACAGCTTCTCTCCCCACCAGGACCTGATCAGCGAGCGCCTGGCCACGCTGTGGCGCATCAACCAGCGCGACAAGGAGCATGGTGCCGACGTGGTGCTGGTGCCCGCCACCACGGCGCTGTACCGGCTGGCGCCGCCCTCCTTCCTGGCCGGCTACACCTTCGAGTTCAAGAGCGGCCAGAAGCTGGACGAGGCCAAGCTCAAGGCCCAGCTGACCCTGGCCGGCTACCAGCATGTCTCCCAGGTGGTCAGCCACGGTGAGTACGCGGTGCGTGGCGGCCTGATCGACCTGTTTCCCATGGGCTCGCTGCAGCCCTACCGGGTGGACCTGTTCGACGACGAGATCGACTCCATCCGCACCTTCGACCCCGACACCCAGCGCAGCCTCTACCCCGTGCCCGAGGTGCGCCTGCTGCCCGGCCGCGAGTTCCCCATGGACGAGGACGCGCGCGCCAAGTTCCGCCACCGCTGGCGCGAGCTGCTGGAGGGCGATCCCACGCGCAGCCGCATCTACAAGGACATGGGCCAGGGCATCGCCACGGCCGGCATCGAGTACTACCTGCCGTTGTTCTTCGACGAAACGGCCACCGTCTTCGACTACCTGGGCGCCGATGCCACCGTGGTGATGCATGGCGACCTGGAGCCGGCCTTCCAGCGCTTCTGGCAGGACACCAAGGAGCGCTTCCGCCTGGTGCAGGGCGACCCCGAGCGCCCGGCCCTGGCGCCCGAGGTGCTGTTCCTGTCCGCCGACCAGTTCTACACGCGCGCCAAGGAGCACGCCCAGCTCGCGCTGCGCCCCGGCACCGAGGACGTGGCCGACAGCGCCATCTTCCAGAAGCTGGAGGACCTGTCCGTGGTGCGCGGCGCGGAAGACCCGCTGGCGCGCCTGCAAAGGCACATTGCCAGCAGCGCCCACCGCATCCTGCTGCTGGCCGAGTCCGATGGCCGGCGCGAAAGCCTGCTGGACTTCTTCCGCGCCTCGGGCGTGAACCCGCCGGTCTTCGACTCGCTGGCCGAGTTCCAGGGCGATGCGGGCGAGAAGGTGGGCATTGCCACGGCCGGGCTGATGAACGGCTTTGCCTGGGTGGAGGAAGGCCTGGACTTCGTCACCGAGACGGAGCTGTTCGCCACCAGCCCCACGGGCCGCAGGCGCCGCCGCCAGGAGCAGGTCAGCGATGTGGAGGCGCTGATCAAGGACCTGTCCGAACTCAAGGTGGGCGACCCCGTGGTGCATTCGGACCACGGCATCGGCCGCTACCAGGGCCTGGTCAACATGGACATGGGTCAGAAGAACCCTGACGGCACGCCGGCCGTGCAGGAGTTCCTGCACCTGGAGTACGCGGGCAACGCCGTGCTCTACGTGCCTGTCAGCCAGTTGCAGCTGATCAGCCGCTACACGGGCGTCTCGCCCGAGGACGCGCCGCTGCACAAGCTCGGCGGCACGCAGTGGGAAAAGGCCAAGCGCAAGGCGGCCGAGCAGGTGCGCGACTCGGCAGCCGAGCTGCTGAACATCTATGCGCGGCGCGCCGCACGCCAGGGCCATGCCTTCCGCTACTCGCCCCAGGACTACGAGCAGTTCGCCAACGACTTCGGCTTCGAGGAAACGGCGGACCAGCGCGCCGCCATCCACGCCGTGATCCAGGACATGATCAGCCCCCAGCCCATGGACCGACTGGTCTGCGGCGATGTGGGCTTCGGCAAGACCGAGGTGGCGCTGCGCGCGGCCTTCGTGGCCATCACGGGGGGCAAGCAGGTGGCCTTCCTCGCGCCCACGACGCTGCTGGCCGAGCAGCACTACCAGACCCTGGTGGACCGCTTCTCCAAATGGCCCATCAAGGTGGCCGAAGTCTCGCGCTTTCGCTCGGGCAAGGAGATCACGGCGGCCGTCAAGGGCATTGCCGACGGCTCGGTGGACATCGTCGTGGGCACGCACAAGCTGCTGTCCGAGTCCACGCAGTTCAAGAACCTGGGCCTGCTGATCATCGACGAGGAGCACCGCTTCGGCGTGCGCCACAAGGAAGCCATGAAGGCCATGCGCGCCGAGGTGGACGTGCTCACGCTGACGGCCACGCCCATCCCGCGCACCATGGGCATGGCGCTGGAAGGCCTGCGCGACCTGTCCGTCATCGCCACCGCGCCCCAGCGGCGCCTGGCCATCAAGACCTTTGTGCGCAACGAGGGCACGGGCGTGATCCGCGAGGCCGTGCTGCGCGAGCTCAAGCGCGGCGGCCAGTGCTACTTCCTGCACAACGAGGTCGAGACCATCGAGAACCGCAAGCAAAAGCTCGAGGAAATCCTGCCCGAGGCACGCATTGCCGTGGCCCACGGCCAGATGCCCGAGCGCGAGCTCGAACGCGTGATGCGCGACTTCGTGGCCCAGCGCTACAACATCCTGCTGTGCTCGACCATCATCGAGACCGGCATCGACGTGCCCAGCTCCAACACCATCCTCATCAGCCGCGCCGACAAGTTCGGCCTGGCCCAGTTGCACCAGCTGCGCGGCCGCGTGGGCCGCAGCCACCACCAGGCCTATGCCTACCTGATGGTGCCCGACCTGGACAGCCTGACCAAGCAGGCCCAGCAGCGGCTGGAGGCCATCCAGCAGATGGAGGAACTGGGCTCGGGCTTCTACCTGGCCATGCACGACCTGGAGATCCGCGGCGCCGGCGAGGTGCTGGGCGAGAACCAGAGCGGCAACATGATGGAGGTGGGCTTCCAGCTCTACAACGAGATGCTGTCCGAGGCCGTGCGCAGCCTCAAGGCCGGCAAGGAGCCCGACCTGCTCAGCCCGCTGTCGGCCTCCACCGACATCAACCTGCACGCGCCGGCCCTGCTGCCCAACGACTACTGCGGCGACGTGCACCTGCGCCTGTCCTTCTACAAGAAGCTGGCCACGGCCCGCACCAGCGACCAGATCGACACCCTGCTCGAAGAAATCGTGGACCGCTTCGGCAAGCTGCCCCCCCAGGCGCAGACGCTGATCGACGTGCACCGCCTGCGCGTGCTGTCCCAGCCCTACGGCGTGGTCAAGGTGGATGCGGCGCCCGGTGTGATCAACATCACCTTCAAGCCCCAGCCGCCCGTGGACCCGATGGCCATCGTCCACCTCATCCAGAAGAACAAGCACATCAAGCTGGCCGGCAACGAGAAGCTGCGCATAGAGCGTGCCCTGGACAACCCCAAGGACCGCGCCCAGATGGTGCGCGACGTGCTGCGCAGCCTGGGCCAGCCGCTGGTGGAGGCGAAGGCCGCCCAGCCCGCATAGAACGCGTCGTTCCAGCCATGTTCCTCGAAGCGAGCATTGCCCTGCTGGCCCTGGCCACCGCGCTGTGGCTGCGCCCCTGGCGCATGCTGGCCGGCCGCACTGGTCCGGGCGGCCCGCAGGACCGCGTTGCCTCGCCCCTGGTCACGCCGCTGCTGGGCGTGCTCGTGCTGCTGCCCTGGATCTGGGCCCTGCCCACGCTGCACCGCATGCCGCTGCAACTGCAGTGGTCATCTGCGCCGCTGGTGGTGCTCATGCTGGGCTGGCCTCTGGCCGTGCCGCTGCTGCTCATCGTGGGCGGGCTGGCCGCCCTGCTGTCGCCGGCCCTGGGCTGGGGCGATGCGCTGGGCATCTCGGTCTGGCAGGGCATCGTGCCCGCCACGCTGGCCATGCTCTGGGGTGCGGCGCTGCGGCGCTGGCTGCCGCACCAGATCTTTGTCTACATCCTCGCGCGCGGCTTTGCGGGCACGGTGCTGTGCGTCTTCATCGCCGCGCTGCTGGCCCAGGCAGCGGGCCACGCCCTGCCCGGCGTCAACGAGGATCTGTCGCGCATCGCGCGCTGGCTCATGGCCTGGGGCGATGCCGTGGTCACCGGCATGGTCACCGCCATCTTCGTGGTGTTTCGCCCCCAATGGCTGGCCACCTGGTCGGACGCCATCTACCTGCGCCAGCCGCCCGCAGCCTGACGGCAGGCCCGCCACTGGATATGATTTGCGCCTGTTTCCCGCCAGCCCGGCGGCCCGTCCCCTTTTTGCTGCCCCACCCATGACCGATGTCACCGAATTCGCGCCCGGACTGCTGATCCGCGGCATACAGCCGCCACTGAAGCTGGCCGACTACAAGCTCATCGCGTTCGACATGGACTCGACGCTGATCACCATCGAGTGCATCGACGAGATCGCCGACGCCACCGGCAAGAAGGCCGAGGTCGCAGCCATCACCGAAGCCACCATGCGCGGCGAGATCACCGACTTCAAGGACAGCCTGCGCCAGCGCGTGGGCAAGCTCGTCGGCGTGACCGAGGCCGACATGGCCCGCGTGCTGGCCGAGCGCCTGAAGCTCTCCCCGGGCGCCGAAACCCTGGTGCGCGCAGCCCAGGCCGCGGGCCTGAAGGTGCTGCTGGTCTCGGGCGGCTTCACCTACTTTGCCGAACATGTGCGCGGCATGCTGGGCATAGACTTCGTGCGTGCCAACGTGCTGGAGATGCGTGACGGCGCGCTGACCGGAGGCCTGATCGAGCAGCCCTGGGGCGACATCTGCGACGGCGCCGAAAAGCGCCGCACGCTGCTGGAAGTCGCCTCGCTGCTGGGCATTCGCCCCGACCAGTGCATCGCCGTGGGCGACGGCAGCAACGACATTCCCATGATGCAGGTCGCCGGCCTGTCCGTGGCCTACCACGCCAAGCCGCGCGTGCGCAACGAGGCCAAGGTCTCCATCACCGAAGGCGGCCTGGACCGCCTGCTGGAAGTGCTGCGCTGAGAACGGGCGGCAGGGACTTGCGCAGGCCGCTGCGCTGCTCCGCAATCAATAGCTGAGAATGTTCTGTGGGCTTGCTTTTCCGGCAAGCCCCAGTCTTTTCTACAATGCTTGACGCAGCCCCATAGGCCACCGCCTCAGCGCCGGTGGCTCTCCTACAACAGCAGGCTGTACGCCGGCGCATCCGCGCGCCGGTGCTTGGAATCTCCTCCCCCATCCCCATGTGACACCCAAGGCCGCAGGCCTGCCCGCATACGGGCAGCCTGTGGCGCGCCGACCGGCTCAGGCATGCCTGCGCCGACCGTGTACATGACCACCATGATTGGAAAAACTTCCGTGAAGACTTCGTTCCGCGCCACTGCCTCCGTGATCGCCCTGGCCATTGCATCCCTGACCGTGCCCACGCTGGCCCAGGCCAAGCGCATGGGCAGCGGCGGCAAGTCCGTGCGCCCGGCGTCGATCGGCAAGGCCCCTGCCCAGCCCGCGGCGCCTGCGGCCCCCACCGCCAACAAGGCGGCAACGCCTGCCAGCCCGGCAGCTCCTGCCACCCCCGCAGCACCGGCAGCGCCCGCAGCAGGCGCCGCTCCGGCAGCAGCACCTGCCACTGCAGCTGCAGCAGGCCCCGGCATGATGGGCACGCTGGGCGCCGCCGCCGTGGGCGCGGTCGCCGGCTCCATGGCCGGCAATGCGCTGGCTGGCGCCATGACTCCTGAAAAGGACGCCGCCGCCAAGGAAGCCGAAGCCAAGGCCAAGGCCGCCGAGACCGAGGCAGCCGAGCTGCAGCGCAAGGCCGACGAAGCCAAGGCCAAGGCCGAGGCTGCACGCGCCGCCGCCAAGTAAGCCGCCTGCGTTTTTCCCCGGAAAGGCCGCGATTGTCGGGGCCTTTTGCTTTGTGTCGCGGCCGCTTCAGCGCGGCCCGGCGCGCAGCGGCTGCAGCAGGTGCGACAGCCCGTTGTGGTCCAGCTCACGCATCAGCGCCAGCAACTGGCCCAACTCGCCCTTGGGAAAGCCTTCGCGCGCAAACCAGTGGAGATAGTTGCCGGGCAGGTCGGCGATCAGCCGCCCCTTGTACTTGCCATAGGGCATTTGCACCTGCACCAGCTTTTGCAGCATTTCGGGGTCCATGATGGCGATGGTACGCGCTGCGGCATCGCAAGAATCCGCATAAAAAGCCACAGCCTTATAACCAAATAGCAAAATTGTTCATTGCGGCGGCTGGCGCCGCACTAGACTATGCGCCTGCCTGCCGTACAGCCCGACACAGAACCATTCCACCGGGCGTATGGCGTTTTTGCAACCCGTTGAAGAAAGTCCTTCGGTCATGTTGAAGAAAGCCCTCTCCGCAATCGCGATTGCCACGCTGGCCCTGACGGCCCAGGCCGCCGACGTGCTCAAGGTCGGCGCCACCGCCGTGCCCCATGCAGAAATCCTCAACCATGTGAAGCCGGCGCTGAAGGCCCAGGGCATCGACCTGCAGATCAAGGAATTCAGCGACTATGTGCAGCCCAATGCGGCCGTCGAGGACAAGCAGCTGGACGTGAACTTCTTCCAGCACCAGCCCTACCTGGACAGCTACAACAAGGACCGCAAGACTTCGCTGGTGGCCGTGCCCAATGGCAAGGTCCATGTGGAGCCCTTCGGCGGTTACTCGCAGAAGATCAAGAACGTCAAGGACCTGAAGGACGGCGCCACCATCGCCATCCCCAACGACCCCTCCAACGGCGGCCGTGCCCTGATCCTGCTGGCCAAGCAGGGCCTGATCGAGCTCAAGGACCCCAAGAGCCTGACCCCCACACCGCTGGACGTGGCCAAGAACCCCAAGAAGCTCAAGTTCAAGGAGCTCGAAGCCCCGCTGCTGCCGCGCGCGCTGGCGGACGTGGACCTGGCCCTGATCAATACCAACTACGCCATCGAGGCCAAGCTCAATCCCACCAAGGATGCGCTGTTCATCGAAGGCGCCGATTCGCCCTACACCAACATCGTGGTCTCGCGCCAGGACCGTGCCAACGATCCCAACATCGCCAAGCTGATGAACGCACTGCACACGCCCGACGTGAAGAAGTTCATCATCGAGAAGTACAAGGGCGCCGTCGTTCCTGCGTTCTGAGGCGCAAGGAATGCAGCCGGTCGGCTGCATGCTGTCCCCGCAAAAAGCGCTGCCTCGGCAGCGCTTTTTTCATTCCCCTTCCCAGGTATCGCCACTCAACCCGCAGGCGTCACCTCGGCCGGCGCCTTGGCCGCCGCGGCGGGCCGCGTAATGGCGCTGCCCATGGCCGCGCCCATGATGCAGGCGATGGCCAGCCATTGGGCCCCCACCAGGTGCTCATGCAGCAGCAGCATGCCCATGAGGGCGGCAATCGCAGGCTCCGTGGCCAGGGCAATGCCGAAGGTGGCGGGCGGCAGGCGGCGCAGGGCCATCATCTCCAGCGTATAGGGCAAGGCGCTGGAGATGGCCGCCACCACCACCCCGAAGGCCAGGATGGACGGCTGCAGCAGCTTGGCCCCCGCCTCGGCCACGCCGAAGGGCACCACCACCATGGCGGCGAACACCAGGCCAAGCGACACGGCCTGGCCGCTGGGAATGCTGCCCAGGCGCTGCCCCAGCAGGATGTACAGCGCCCAGCAGATGGCGGCGCCCACGGCGCAGGCAATGCCCACGGGCTCCAGCACCAATCCGCCCGCGCCGGCGCCCCCTATCGGCAAAATCAGGGCCAGCCCCGCCACGGCCAGCGCCAGCCAGACAAAGTCCACCGGCCGGCGCGAGTGGTAGATGGCCACGGCCAGCGGACCGGAGAATTCGATGGCCACGGCCAGGCCAAAGGGAATGGTGCGCAGCGCCATGTAGAACAGCAGGTTCATGGCGCCCAGCGCCACGCCGAAACGCAGCAGCGCCCAGGCCTGGGGACGGGCCAGCGTCCAGCGCCAGGGCCGCCAGATGGCCACCAGAATCAGCGCGGCAAAGCCCACGCGCAATGCCGAAGTGCCCTGGGCGCCCAGCACCGGAAAAAGCTGCTTGGCCAGTGAGGTGCCCACGCCCAGTGCCGTGACTGAGCCCAGCACGGCCAGCAGGGGCCAGGCGCGGTTCCATGTGGTGTTTGTTGTCATGGCACGTACGATATTGCAGGCCAGCGATGGAAAAGGCTCGTTTTGGGGCCTCTTCGCGCAACATTCGCTATTTCCGACCTCCTCGCACCCGTTTTCCGCCCCTCCCCCATGCCCGCCATCGCGCTCGATACTTTTGACCGTGCCATCCTCGACGTGCTCCAGCGCGACAACCTCACGCCGCAGCGCCTCATTGCCGAGCGTGTCCACCTCTCGGCGCCAGCCGTGCAACGGCGCATACGGCGCCTGCAGGAGCTGGGCGTGATCACGGCCAACGTCGCCGTGGTCGATCCCGTGCGCACGGGACGCCCGCTCACCGTGCTCATCAACGTGCAGCTGGCCAACGAGCGCCCGGACCTGTCCCTGGCCTTTCGCGCGCGCGTGGCGCGCGAGCCCGCCGTGCAGCAGTGCTACTACGTGACCGGGGAAGCCGACTATTCATTGATCGTCACGGCTGCCGATATGCAGGAGTACCAGGCGCTGGCGGCGCGGCTGTTCTCTGGAGACGACAACATCCGGCGCTACACCACCTCGATCGCTCTGGAACGCATCAAGACCGGGCTGCAGTTGCCAATGGCAGAACACAGTCCCGACAATGAAACAAGTTGACGCAACCTAGACACACACCAGGAGACTGCTTTGAGCGCACCTTCACCGGACAGCATGGCCCGCCTCGTCGCCACACGCACCCTCGACAAGTACGAGCGTGACTACTATCCCAAGCGCGACCGCATCACCATTTCCTTCCGGGGCGACCTGGCCGAGCAATACAGCTATGACAAGATCCAGCCCTTGTCCGAGGCCCGGCGCCATGGCCACAAGGTCGTCATCGAGGCGACCAGCCAGAAGACCGGCGCCACGGGCCACTACTGCATCGAATGCAACAGCTGGAACCTCATCGAGGCCGTGGGCACCTGGGCGCCCGGCGAGGAAGCCCCGGCCGCAGACTGATCTGCGCCGTCAGCCACCCGCCGGCGCCAACGCGCTGCCAGCCACCCACCAGGCCAGCGCCAGCATCATCACGCCCGTGAGGCCATCGAGAACGCGCCAGGCCTGCGGCTTCTCGAACAAGCGCTTCATGCGGCGGCCCGCAAAGGCCAGCGCCACGAACCACGACAGGCTGGCCGATGCGGCGCCCACCACATAGACCCACTTGAGCACGCCTTCCTGGCGTGCGCCGATGGAGCCCATGAGCAGCACCGTGTCCAGATAGACATGGGGGTTGAACAGGGTGATCACGGCCAGCGTGGAGACCACGCCCAGCAGGCCACGCGGGGCCAGTTGCCCGCCCGACGCCGCCAGTTGCGCATCGGGCGCCATGGCCATGCGCCACAGCGCGATCAGCCCATAGGCCAGCAGGAACAGGGCGCCGCCCAGCGTCAGGTAGCGGGCCAGCTCGGGGTTGTCGCCCAGCAGCCGGGCCATGCCCGCCACGCCCAGGCCGATGAGCACCACGTCGCTCACCACGCACCAGGCCACGCAGGCGCGCACATGCTGGCCGTGCACGGCCTGGCGCAGCACATAGAGGTTCTGGGCGCCGATGGAGACGATGAGAGACAGGCAGACCGTGAAGCCCGCCAGCCAGGAAGAAGAAACATTTGCAGTCCACATGGCCGGGATTGTCTGGCCGGCAAATGGTTAAGTAAAATTACATTTACTCAACCAAATGAAGAATATCTAAATGCTCGACTACGCCGGACTCGAAGCCCTGGCGGCCGTGGTGCGCGAAGGCAGCTTCGAGCGCGCGGCGCGCAAGCTGCATGTCACGCCCTCGGCCGTTTCCCAGCGCATCAAGCTGCTGGAGGAGCGTGTGGGCCAGGTGCTGGTACTGCGTGGCCAGCCTTGCTCGGGCACCGATGCGGGCCGCAGGCTGTGCCTGCACCTGGAGCAGGTGGCCCTGCTCGAGAACGATCTGCGCCGCAAGAACCCGGAGCTGGTCCCCGAGGGCCAGACCGCCCTGCCCACGCTCAAGCTGGCCGTCAATGCCGACTCGCTGTCCACCTGGTTCATGGATGCCATGTCCGCCTTCACGCGCGACGGCAACGAGCTGCTGGACATCAGCATCGACGACCAGGACCACACGGCCAAGCGCATCCGCGAGGGCGAGGTGCTGGCTGCCGTCACGGCCACCTCCTCGGCCATTCCGGGCTGCAATACCTGGCCGCTGGGCCGCATGCGCTACGTGGCGGCCGCCAGCCCCGACTTCATCCGCCGCTACCTGAAGGACGGCATCACGCCCGAGGCCATGGCGCGCACACCCATGATGAGCTATGGCCGCAAGGACAGCCTGCAGGACCAGTGGCTGCAGCGCCTGGGCGCAGAGGGGCGGCGCAGCACGCCGCGCCACTTTCTTCCCTCCAACCAGGGCTATACGCGGGCCTGCGAGCTGGGCATGGGCTGGGGCATGCACCCGCCACTGATGATCGGCGCGCAACTGGCCGAAGGCAGCCTGGTGGAGCTGCTGCCCGGCAACGACCTGGACATTCCCATGTACTGGGCCCATGCGCGCAATGCACAGGCCAGCCTGCAGCGCCTGACGGACTGCGTGATCCAGGCGGCAGCCGCCTGCCTGGACCCGATGGAGTGAATGGGCAGCGGCGACAGCGACGGCGGCGCCGTCCGCGCCCGGCTCAGGGCTGGCGGCCGGTTTCGTCCGCCGGGGTGGACGGTTCAGCCTGTGCCTGGTCGTTGCGTTCCGGCCGCTGTATGGTGCGCACCGCGGCGCGCACGCGGGTCAGGGTGTGGAAGTCCAGCAGGCTGGTGGCCATGATGGTTTCCCAGAGAAAGCAGGCCAGTGCCGAGAGAAACATCAGCACGCCGAACAGAAAGCCCAGCACCGCATAGCCATGGCCGTTGATGCCGTAGGCCTCGCCCAGGAACAGCAGGGCAATGGTCAGGCCGATGCAAAAGCCGCAGACCGTCAACAGTCCTATGCAGACATTGGCCAGCCGGCCGCGCTTGCGCAGAAAGTGCAGTTCCGTGAGGCTGCGCGCGATGAATTCCTCTTCCTGCGGGTTGCGCAGCAGTTCTTCCAGCTTGCGCGCGCGGTCGATGATGCGGGCCAGCCGCCCGGCCACGGCGCCGATCATGCCGGCCACGGCCGTCAGGAAGAACACCGGCGCCAGCGCCAGCTGGATGCTGTGGGTGACGGTATCGGCGTCTAGCGACCAATTGATCATGCGGTCCTCTGCGTGCTTTCTGTTGTCTGGTGCGGCCATGCTGCCGTGTTTTCGCGCGGACAGTATTGTGGCCGCAAGCGGGGGCGGCAAGAAGCCATGTCGCCAGCTTTTGGCGTTCAGCGGGCCGGTGGCGCTGGCAGCATCTGCCGGCACAGCGACAGCATCTCGGTCAGCAGGGCGGGCGCCTGGTCGCGCCGGCAGACCACGCCCAGCGGCGCCAGCCCGCCCGCCAGCCGCACGTCGAGCCGGCATACACGCGCGTGGGTCTGCAGGCCCGGCGCAATGCTCAGTGGCACCAGCGCCACGGCGCCGGGCTGGCTCAACAGACCTTCCAGAATGGGCAGGGAAACGGTGGAGACAGGAAACCAGGGCGCATCCGGCAACGCCTTGAGCACCTCGGTCTCGAAAATCCCGCGCACGGCGATGTTGGCCGTGGGCAGTACCCAGCGTGCGCCGGTCAATGCCTGCAGCGGCACATCGCGGCGCCCGGCCAGTGCATGCGAGCGTGCAGCCACCACCACGGCCGTGTCGGCCAGCAGCGGCTCGAAGGCGAAGGGGCCGGGCAGCAGCGCGGGCTCGCGGCAGAACACCGCGTCCAGCCCGCCGCCCAGCAGTTGGGACAGCAGCCGGGTGCTGGCGTCTTCGTGCACATCGACATGCACCTCGGGATGCTCGGCATAAAACCGCGCCAGCAGGGGCGAAAGAATGGCCAGGGCTGCCGCCGGAATGGCGCCCAGGCGCAGCGCGGCCGCGGCGCCCCGGCGAATGGCGGCCAGCGATTCCGCCACCTCCTCCAGCGCGGCCAGCACGCCGCGCACCGTGTCCACCAGGGTCTGGCCGGCCAGCGTGGGGCGTATGCCGCGCGCATGGCGCTCGAACAGGCGGATGTCGAGCACGCGCTCCATCTCGGCCAGCGCCTGGGTGGCGGCCGACTGGCTCATGTGCAGCGTGGCGGCGGCCTGCACCACCGAGCCGCATTGCTGCAGCGCCACCAGCAGCTGCAGCTGGCGCAGGCGCACATGCTTGGTCAGGCGCGAATACAGCAGCCGCCCCTGGGGCGTGGCCGCATCGTCCAGGCCGTCGCGGTCGTCAAAATCGTGGCTCATGGGAATCTCGGTGTTTTCCCGATGCAGGCGCTGGCGCACCACAGGCGGAGCAAGGCGAGCTATCGGAACGGCTTATAGCTTGGCACAAATACCGTGGCCCACGCGGGCGGCAGGATTTCTATAGTCGCCTGCATCGGGAGCCGGCACGGCCCAGGCCTGCGGCTCCTTCCCCCGTAGATGGAACCCATGCCATGCAAGCCAAACCCCTCTTTCAGCTGCCGCGGCGCACCGTGCTCTCGCTATCCGGTCTTGCCGCCGTGTTGTGCGGCCTCACCCTGGCCCACACAGCCTCCACGGCCCACGCGGCCGACGCCTATCCGAGCAAGCCCGTCAAGCTCATCGTGCCCTTTGCGGCCGGCGGCTCCACCGACATCGTCGCGCGCGTGATCGCAGAGGGCCTGCGCAGCACGCTGGGCCAGCCCGTGGTGGTGGACAACAAGGCCGGCGCGGGCGGCCTGATCGGCACCGAAAGCATTGCCCAGGCCGCGCCTGACGGCTACACCATCGGCATGGCCACGGTGAGCACGGCCACCATCAATCCCTCGCTGTACACGCGCGCCGCCAAGCTGGAAGGCAGGCTTTTGCCCGTGGCCAACCTGGTGACCATGCCATCGGTCTACATGGTCCACCCCAAGATGGGCGTCAAGGATTTCCCGGGCTTTCTGGCCAGGCTGCGCGCCCAGCCCGGCGCCTACAGCGCGGGCGTGCCGGGCCTGGGCACGCTGGGCCATCTGATGGTGGCCTCCTTCAACGAGACCATGAAGACCCAGGTGCAGATCGTGCCCTACCGCGGCAACGGGCCGGCGCTCAACGATGCGCTGGCCGGCATGGTGCAGGTGATGACCGACCAGCTGCCTTCGGCCATGCCCCAGATCAAGGGCGGCAAGCTCATCGCCGTGGCGCTGTCGGGCGACAGCCGCTCGCCCGACCTGCCCGATGTACCCACCTTCAAGGAGCTGGGCTATGCGCAGCTCAACGAGCTGGGCATCAGCTGGTTCGGCCTGGTCGTGCCGGCCGGCACGCCGCCGGCCATCGTCCGGCAGTTGCAGGATGCGTCGGTGAAGGCCGTGCGCCTGCCCGAGGTGCAAAAGCACCTGAAGCTGCTGGGCGCCTCGGTCACCGAGATGGACCAGAGCCGCTTCCCCGCCCAGATCGCCAGCGAACTGCAGCGCAACAAGGCGCTGCTGGACAAGGCAGGAGTGAAGCCGGAATGAGCGCGGTCGAGCATCTCCAGGACTTCTTCCAGCAGCAGTCCCCGCGCATGGCGGCCCTGGCCGACAGCATCTGGTCCCTGGCCGAGCTGCGCTATGCCGAAACCGCTTCGGCCCAACTGCACATCGATGCGCTGGAGCAGGCAGGCTTTCGCATCACGCGCGGCGTGGCCGGCATTCCCACGGCCTTCCTGGCCGAATGGGGCGACGAGGGCCCGGTGCTGGCCTTCCTGGGCGAGTACGACGCGCTGTCGGGCCTGAACCAGCAAAGCGGCGCCCTGGTCTGCACGCCCTCCACCGACAGCCCGGGCCTGGCCGGCCATGGCTGCGGCCACCATCTGCTGGGCACCTCGGCGCATTTCGCGGCCGTTGCGCTGCAGGAGCACCTGCGCCGCAGCGGTGCCAAGGCACGCGTGCGCTACTACGGCTGCCCGGCCGAGGAAGGCGGATCGGGCAAGACCTTCATGGCGCGCGCCGGGGTCTTCGACGATGTGGACGCGGCGCTGACCTGGCACCCGGCCAGTTTCACCGGCGTGTTCAGCCAGAGCACGCTGGCCAACATCCAGGCGAAATTCATCTTCCACGGCAAGGCCGCGCATGCCGCGCATTCCCCGCACCTGGGCCGCAGCGCGCTCGACGCCGTGGAGCTGATGAACGTGGGCGTGAACTACCTGCGCGAGCACATGCCCACCGATGCGCGGGTGCACTACGCCATCACCGACTCGGGCGGCCTGTCGCCCAACGTGGTGCAGGCGCGCGCCGAGGTGCTGTACCTGGTGCGCGCCGCGCGCAACCACGAGGCGGCCGCACTCTACGAGCGCGTGCAGAACGTGGCGCGCGGCGCCGCGCTGATGACGGATTGCCGGCTGGAGATCGTCTTCGACAAGGCCTGCTCCAACCTGCTGCAAAACCGCACGCTGAACCAGGTGATGTATGGGCAGATGCAGGCCCTGGGCCCGCTGCACGTGGACCCCGGCCTGCATCGCCTGGCCGGAGACTTCCAGGCCACGCTGGACAGCAACGACGTAGACCAGGTCAGCCGCCCGCTGGCCAGCGTGCTGCGCGGCAAGGTGCCGGCCGTCTTCGAAGGCCTGGCGCCCTACGATCCTGCCGTGGAGGACACCCTGTTCGGCTCCACCGACGTGGCCGATGTGAGCTGGATCACGCCCACCGTCCAGGCCTGGGTGGCCTGCTACGCCTTCGGCACGCCGCTGCACTCCTGGCAGATGGTCTCGCAAGGCCAGTCCGGCCTGGCCCACGCAGGCATGGTGCGCGCCGCCCAGGTGCTGGCGGCCACGGCCATCGCCTTGCTGGAGCAGCCCGAACGCATTGCCCAGGCCAAGGCGGAGCTGCTTGAGCGCCGCGGCGGCCGACCCTATGCGTGCCCGATTCCTGCGGAGGTGCCCTTGCCGTTCATGCGGGGGTGATGGGCTTGGCTCGCCCTAGATGATGGACTCGAAGCGGCCCAGCAATTGTTCGGCCTGCACCAGGCCCTGCCTGCGCAGCACTTGCAGATAGTGCTTCGCATCCATGGCCGGTCGCTTGAGGTTTGCGCGCTGGCGCCGCGCGGCCTCAAGAACGGCAGACCGGTCAAGGTCAAACAGATTGGCAATGAATTCATCGGGATGCTGGGCTTCGATACCAAAGGGTTGGAGCGATGCCTGCGGAAAATCCTTCAGGTTGAAGGTCACGATCACGCCAGCCTGGCAGCGGATGGCGGCTGCAAGCACATGGCGGTCCTCAGGATCAGGAAGCGAAAGACCGGCGACGAGCGCTTCATGGCCCGTGACCAAGGCGTCGGGAATGGCCCCATCCATCAAGGAGCAGGTGCGGTCCAATTGCTCGGGATGAAGATCAGGACGGTTGAGCAGGAGATTGCGCTTCCATTCATCGTGAATCTGCGCGCTCCAGCGCGCCCGAAAGAGTCCGGACAAGCCCAGCCAAAGCAGAAGATCCCGCAAGGGCGCGGGATACAGCACGCAGGCATCGTAGATGGCAGTGAAGGGTGAAGGGCGAATGCCTCATTCATACCCCATGCCCAGTTCCTGGGCTTGCCGGGCCAGCTCCTTCATGGCCTGTTCGCTGCAATTGTCACGATCCGCCTTGAATTGCATCAGGTCTGCGAACCGCACACGCCTGTGCTTGCCAGCACGATGAAATGGCAGAGCCCCCTCCTCCATCAGCCTGACAACATGAGGCCGCGAGACATTGAGCAGATCCGCGGCCTCCTGAGTCGTGAGTTCTGCATGGATGGGGACAACCTGAACCGCATTGCCATCGGCCAGTTCCGTCAACACATCCATCAGCAGACGCAGGGCGGATGTGGGCAACTCCACCTGATGGGCCTGGTTGTGCTCATCGAAGATCTGGATGCACTGTGTCTCGCGCTGCGTGCCGACATAGGCAGCCAACACACGGCGGCTTTGCACGGCGGCCTCGACTTCGCGCTCAACGGGCAGGATCACTCTGGAGGAGATGGCGTGGCTCATGGCAGCACTCCGAAAGGAAAAATATTTCACCAGTCTAAACGAAACAAACGAAACAGCATGGGCGGCACCGTGCCAGGGCTTGCCCCTTTGCGCTGCCGCAAACCCACCCTGCCACCGCGTTGACCCATCACAAGCCCTCCACGCCATGCCACGGCGATAGTCGGATCGGGACCCCACCGATACCTACAAACCACAGGAGGACTTGTGAAGCTGATGATCGATCTCTTTTCCACCGACTACGGGCTGATGAGCCTGGGCGTCATCGTCTTCATCCTGATCATGGCGGGCTTCTTCCTGCGCCTGTTCCTGGGCAAGATGAAGCACGTGGCCAACAAGCCGCTTGAATGAAGAAATGCCCAGGCAGGGGCTGGCCTGGGCATTCGCACGCAGCAGCCCTGCGCACTCAATAGTGAGGGGGCAGCTCGTCGCGCAGATGGGTCGCGCCGCCGGCGGGCCCGCCTTCGGGCACCCGACGGCGCAGGTCGCGCAGCTCGTCAAGCAGCCGGTCGATCTGCTGCTGCTGGCGGTAGATGGTCAGGTTCAGCTGCTCCAGCAGGTCGTCGGTGTAGCTGGCCTTGATCTCCAGCTCCATCACGCGCGCCTGCAGGGCATCGGCGTCTGCGTGCCCGCCGCCATGTTCTCCGTCGTCAGCCACGCTCATGCCTTGAGCGCCTGGGCCAGGCGGGCGATGCCTTCGCGGATCTTGTCCTCGTCAGCCGTGGCGAACGAAAGGCGGAAGCTGGTGGCATCGGGGTTTTGCGCAAAGAACGGCGCACCCGGCACAAAGGCCACGCCCTGGGCAATGGCCCGCTTGGCCAGCTCACCGGCATCGGCCAGCGCGCCGCCCTTGCCGGTCAGGCGCACCCACAGGAACAGGCCGCCCTGGGGCTGCAGGAATTGCACGGCATCGCCGAGGTGCTCGCGCAGCGCATCGCCCATGGCCTTGGCGCGGCGCGCGTAGACCTCGCGCACATGGGCCAGCGTGGCGGGCATGGCGCCGGACTTCAGGTACTGCGCGGCCGTGGCCTGGGCAAAGGTGCTGGTGTGGGCATCGCTGAACTGCTTGCACATCACGGCGCGGCCCAGCAGCTCGGCCGGGGCCACCAGCCAGCCAATGCGCAGGCCGGGGCTGAGCACCTTGCTCAGCGAGCCGCAGTGCGCCAGCCAGTCGCGGCTGCCGGGCACCTCGCTGGACAGCGCCAGCAGGCTGGGCGGAGGCGCTTCGCCAAAATACAGGTCGCCGTAGGGATCGTCCTCCACCACCAGGGTCTGGTACTTGACGGCCAGCTCCAGCACCTTCTTGCGGCGCTCCAGGCTCAGCATGGCGCCGCTGGGGTTGCCGAAGGTGGGGATCAGGTAGACCAGCTTGGGGCGGTGCTCGGCAATGAGCTTTTCCAGCGCATCGACCTGGGCGCCTTCGGCGTCGACGGGCGCGCTGATGACTTCGGCGCCATACAGGCGGAAGCACTGGATGGTGGCCAGGAAGGTCGGGCCTTCGACGATGACCTTGTCGCCGGGGTTGATCATGGTCTTGCCCAGCAGGTCCAGCGCCTGCTGGCTGCCCGTGGTCACCACCAGTTGCTCGGGGGCCAGCTCGCGCACGCCCTTGCCGGCCATGAAGGCGGCGATCTGCTCGCGCAGCGGCTGGTAGCCCTCGGTCGCACCGTACTGCAGCGCGGCGCCCGGCTCCTGCTGCAGCGCGGCCTGGGAGGCGGCGCTGATGCCGGCCACGTCGAACATGGCGCTGTCCGGGAAACCACCCGCAAAGCTGATGATGCCGGGCTTGCCCAGCAGCTTGAACAGCTCGCGGATGGCGGAGGTTTCTACGTTGTTCAGACGGTCGGCGAATTGCATGGGCAGGAGTCTCTTTGTCGGTGCAATGAAAAGGCGAAGCCTGCATTGTCGCCAATCCTGCCGCAGCTTTCCTGCACGATTAGAAGCCCCCTGAGTCGATTCGCGCCCTGCCCCCTCTCTCCCGGAAGGCAGCTGCGTTCAATCCACCTTGATGTCGGCCCTGGCGGCCACGGCGCGCATTTGCGGCAGTTCGCGCTCTATGCGCTCCTGCAGCGCGCTGGCCGGGCCCCATGCGGGCGACAGGCCGATGTCCACGAGCTTCTTCTTCATGGCCGGCTCGGCCATGGCGTCGGCCAGCGCCTTTTCCAGCTTCTTCTGGATGGGGGCGGGCAGGCCGGCCGGGGCGAGGAAGGCAAACCAGGTGTCCATGGCAAAGCCCGGGTAGCCGCTTTCGGCCACGGTGGGCACCTGGGGCAGCAGGGCCAGGCGCTGCGGGCCCAGGGCTGCGATGGGACGGATCTTGCCGGCCTTGATCAGCGGCGTGGTGGCCACCACCGTGTCCACGGCCACCTGCACCTGGCCGCCCATCAGCGCGGTGAGGCTGGGCGAGCTGCCATTGAAGGGCACATGCACCATGCGCATGCCCGTGGCGGTCTTGAGCATTTCGCCGCCGAAGTGCACCGAGGATCCCGTGCCGAAGGAGCCGTAGGAGAGCTTGTCGGGATCGGCCTTGGCCAGGGCCACGAGTTCGGGCAGCGTGCGTGCAGGCGTCTCGTTGTTGGCCACCAGCACCAGGCCCATGTCGGCCACCAGCCCCAGCGGCGTGAAGCTGCGCAGCGGGTCATAGGGCAGCGGGTTGCGGATGGCGGGGTTGAGCGTCAGCGTGGTGCTGGCGCCCAGCAGCAGCGTGTAGCCGTCGGGCGGCGCCTTGGCCACCAGCGCGCCCGCCACCACCGTGCCTGCACCGGGGCGGTTTTCCACGACCACGGGCTGGCCCAGCCGCTCACCCAGCGAAGTGGCCAGCAGCCGGCCCAGGATGTCGGTGGCGCCGCCCGGCGCAAAGGGCACGACCAGCTTGATCGGACGATCCGGGTAGGACTGGGGCTGGGCTTTGGCTGCGGGCAGCGCAAGTGCCGTGGCACCGGCCATCAGACACGACAGAAAACGGGAACGGGACAAGGCCATGGCACGGATCTCCTGGGGAACGAGGGAACGGGAACCTGGGAACAGCTCAATGCGGCAATTCCGTCTTCAGTCCAGCAGCGGGCTGCGCACGCGCGAGAAGCCGCCGGCCTGGTCGTAGGCATGGCCGATTTGCAGCACGGCCAGATCGGCCTGCGCCGGGCCGATGATCTGCAGCCCGGCAGGCAGGCCCTGCGGCCCGAAGCCTGCGGGCGCGGCCAGGGCCGGCAAGCCGGCCATGGTGGCGGGCACCACGGTCTGCATCCAGCGGTGGTAGGTGTCCATCTCGCGGCCGCCCACGGCATGCGGCCAGTCCAGCGCCGCATCGAACGGGAAGACCTGGGCGGAGGGCAGCACCAGAAAGTCGTAGCTGTCGAAAAGGCGGCGCAGGGTTTCGTACCAGGCCGAGCGCACACGCGCCGCGTCATAGACCGCCATGGCCGGCAGCGCCAGGCCGCGCTCGATTTCCCAGAGGGCCTCGGGCTTGAGCAGGGCATGCGTGACCGGGTCGCGGTACAGGGCGGCGTTGGCACCGGCCACGCTGAAGCTGCGCAGGTCGATCCAGGCGCGCCACAGGCGCTCGAAGTCGAAGGCCGGCACGGCTTCTTGCACCGTGCAGCCGATGGTCTCGAAATGCCGCAGCGCCGCGCGGCAGGTCTCCAGCAGGCCGGGCTCGGTGGGCAGGTGCCCGCCCAGGTCCCCCAGCCAGCCGATGCGCAGGCCCTTGCAGTCGCGCGCCAGGTGGGTAGTCCAGTCCTTGGGCGGTTCGCTGCGGCGCGTCAGCGGCAGGCGCGCATCAAAGCCTGCCTGCACGGACAGCAGCAGGGCCAGGTCGGGAATGTCCCGCGCCATGGGGCCGGCCACGCTGAACTGCTGGAAGAACAGCTCTTCCGAGGGGCCATGCGGCACGCAGCCCACCGAGGTGCGCAGTCCGTAGACATGGTTGAAGGCGGCCGGCGTGCGCAGCGAGCCCATCATGTCCGAGCCGTCGGCCACGGGCAGCATGCGCAGCGCCACGGCCACGCCGGCCCCGCCGCTGCTGCCGCCTGCCGAGCGCGAAGGATCGAAGGCATTGCGGGTGGTCCCGTAGACCGGGTTGTAGGTATGTCCGCCCAGGCCGAACTCGGGCGAATTGCTGCGTGCCACAAAGAGCGCTCCGCCTGCGCGCATGCGCTCGAACACCACGCAATCGACCTGCGAGAGCTGGTTCGCGAAGATCGGCGATCCCTTGGTCGTCACCATGCCTGCGGCCGGCATGATGTCCTTGGGCGCCTGCGGAAAGCCGTGCAGCGGCCCCAGGCTCTGGCCGCGTGCCAGCAGCGTGTCCAGCTCGCGGGAGCGTCCGCGCAGCCAGTCGCGGTCCAGCGGAGCCACCAATGCATTGACCACGGGGTTGAGCCGGTCGATCTGTGCGCAATAGGCATCCAGCACCTCCACGCAGGACAGATCGCGGCCATGGATGGCCTTTGACAGCGCGACGGCCGACATCTCCACGACGGCACCACCCCCGGTGGCCAGATCCGGCTGCTGCATTGCGGTGCTTGCGTTTGACTCCATGGATTTCCTCGTTTTTGTGACAGAACGAAGTCAGCATAAGCAGGCGAAATTATTTCGACAACCGCCTTTTTCTTGGCTTATCGTTGCGTTTTTCGCAAACCATGAGCAGGCCACCATGCTTTCCAACCGCCTACAGGACACGGCACTGCGCTACTTTCTCGAAGTGGTGCGCAGCGGCTCGGTCAGCGAAGCCGCCACGCGGCTCAATGTCTCGCCTTCGGCCGTGAGCCGCCAGGTCGCCGGATTGGAAGAGATGCTGGGCGTGCCGCTGTTCGAGCGCCGTCCGCGCGGCATGGCGCCCAGCCCGGCAGGCGAGCTGCTGGCCGCCCATGCCCGCCGCGGTGCGCTGGAGGCCGACCGTGTGGTCTCGGACATCGAGGCCCTGCAAGGCCTGCGCCGGGGCGTGGTGCGCGTGTGCAGCTCGGGCGGCTTTGCCATCGAGTTCCTGCCACGCGCCATGGCGCTTTTCCGCGAACAGTACCCGGGCATGCAGTTCCACCTGCGCGTGCAAGCCCCTGCCGCCGTGACCCAGGCCGTGCTGGGCGGCGAGGCCGATGTGGGCCTGACCTACAGCCGCGCGGCGGCACGCGACATCGAGGTCTGGCACCGCCAGGTCTCGCCCGTGGTCGCCATCATGCGGCCCGACCATGCGCTGGCCCGGCATGCCAGCATCACCCTGGCCCAGATGCATCCCCATGCCATTGCCCTGCCCGAGGACGCCAACACCGCGCGCCAGCTGTTCGACATCGCCTGCAGCCACCGCCGCCTGGTGTTCGAGCCCGCCCTGGTCAGCGGCCAGTTCGAGACCCTGGTGCACTTCGTGCTGCATGGCGGCGGCCTGTCGCTGGGCGGCGAGGTCACCATGCGCGAGCGCGTGCGCCGAGGCGAGCTGCATGCGGCGCCCATCCGCGAGCGCGGCATGAATGCGCGCGCCATCGAACTGCAGACCCTGGCCGGACGCACGCTGTCCAAGGGCGTGCGGGCCTTCGTGGAGCACCTGCGGGAGCTGCTGCCGCCTGGGTAGGAGGAAGAGGAAGCGGTTCCCAAAGGAAGGGCTGGGCGCTCAGGCTGGCCCGCCGCCTTCCAGCTGGCGCTGCGCCCAATGCCATTGCGCCCGGCGCGTGGCCTGCCGCAGCCGCTGTGCCAGGGCCTGGCGCGCAGGCAGGCCCGGCAGATACTCGGCCATCTGGACGCCACAGCGGCCCAGCTCCAGCAGCTCGATCTGCTCGGCGCTGTTGCCCGTGCACAGCACCATACCCATCGGCGTGTTCTCGCCCGGCTCCTGCTCATGCCGGTCCAGCCAGCGCAGGTATTTCTCCATCTGCTCCTTGTCCTCGGCCGTGAATTCGCCCACCTTCAGCTCCACCGCCACCAGCCGCTGCAGCTTGCGGTTGTAGGTCAGCAGATCGAGGTGGAAGTCCTGCCCATCCATATGCATGTGCATTTGCCGCGCCACCAAGGTGAAGCCCGTGCCCGACCGCAGCAGGAAGGCCTCCATCTCGCGGATGATGGCGGCCTGCAGGTCGCCCTCCTGCCAGGCATCGTGCAGCCCCAGAAAGTCGAAGATGTAGGGATCGCGCATGAACAGCGCCGGCGACATGCGCTCGGTGCTGCGCGGCGTGACCGGCTCCTGCGCGATCAGCGCTTCGGCATCGCAGGGCAGCGCCAGGCGTTCATAGAGCCGGGAGTCGATGCGGCTGCGCAGCGTGTGTGCGCTCCAGCGCTCAATGCTCGCCATGCTGGCGTAATACTCTCGCTGCACAGGGTCCTGGAGCGCAATCAGCACGATCACATGCGCCCAGCTCAATTTGCGGGTCGGCGAGATGACCAGGGGCTCGTAGGGGAACGCGGTGGAGAACTGCATCATGCGCCACAGGTTCTTCTCCGAGAAGCTGCTGCCATAGTCCTGGACCAGATGCCCGGCCAGCACCGGCAGGACCCCATCGCTGCAGCCTGCCTGCCGCACCTCGGATTCATGGCCATGGATATGCTGGCCGATGTGCCAGTACAGCAGGGTGAGTTCGCTGTTGACGTTGGCCGCCACGCGAAGCCGCGCGGCCTCGATCAGGTCCCGCACATTGCCCAGCAGGGCCTGAGACGATGCGAGCGCGGGAGAAACGGATATCTTGCGAGTGGCCATGTGGTCGCCCCCCTCCTGGTGGCGTGATGTCTGGATATGTGGTGCCTGCGGAATCGGCCCGGCCCACTATTGCCATGCGACCCCAGCCAGTCAACGCCGCTTCTGCATAACCAGACGATCTGACCCTGGCAGACATGAAAAACCAGAACAGTCCTAGAGCATGTGACGCCCTGTTGCGTGCCGACGAAATCACGCTTGCACGACAATGCACGCCACATCGATGGATACGCGCCCCCACAATGAAAACCACCAGCATCGAACCCTTCTTCGCCACGCTCAAGGCAGCCAATCCCTCTCCCCAGACCGAGCTGGAATACACCAATGTGTTCGAGCTGCTGTCTGCCGTGCTGCTCTCGGCCCAGGCCACCGACGTGGGCGTGAACAAGGCCACGCGCAAGCTGTTTCCCGTGGCCAATACCCCCCAGGCCATCCTGGACCTGGGACTCGAAGGGCTGGAGGGCTACATCAAGACCATCGGCCTGTACCGCAGCAAGGCCAGGCACCTGATGCAGACCTGCCAGATCCTGGTCGAGCGCCACGGCGGCCAGGTGCCGCGCACGCGCGAGGAACTGGAAGCCCTGCCCGGCGTGGGCCGCAAGACCGCCAACGTGGTGCTCAACGTGGCCTTTGGCGAGCCCACCATGGCCGTGGACACGCACATCTTCCGCGTGGGCAACCGCACGGGCCTGGCGCCGGGCAAGACGCCGCTGGCCGTGGAGATGCAGCTGATGAAGCGCGTGCCCCCGGCCTATGCCGTGGACTCGCACCACTGGCTCATCCTGCTGGGCCGCTACGTCTGCCAGGCCCGCAAGCCCCGCTGCTGGGAGTGCGTGGTGGCGTCGTACTGCGACTACTCGCCCAAGACGCCTGCCCCGGCTGCGGGCAAGCGCTGAGCCGGTACCGCATCCCTCCGCCTCCTGGTCGGTCTACCGCACGGGCCCGCGCAGCCGACCGCAGCTGTTCCTGTCGGCCAGCAGCGAGGCGCGCGACACCGCGCGCGACTGCTGGTGGGCCTATCTCTCGGGTCCTTATCTGCGCGACAGCACCTGGAACCACGGCGACGCCGGCCCGGCACGCGCCACGGCGCTGTGCCACATCACGGCCCGGGAGGTGGAAGGCGAGCACCGCGCCCTGGTCTACGACGCGCACGGCATGGCCGAGCGCGTGTCCATCGTCGAGCACCAGGACGACGGCGATGTGTTTGCCGTCAATTTCTATCGCCACCAGCACCAGAGGGCACTGGGCGATGCGCAGATCGACGGCTTCTGGAGCATGGCGCCCATACTGCCGGCCCTGCGCATGCGCCTGCTGCAGGCACAGCCCGATCTGACGCCGCGCGAACTCGATGTCTGCGCCCGGCTGCTGCAGGGCATGACGCATGAGGGCATTGCCTGCGACCTGTGCCTGAGCCTGCCCACCGTCAAGACCTACCGCAACCGCGCCTTTGCGCGGCTGGGCATCCACTTTCGCAGCGAGCTGTTCGCGCTGGCCATGGAGCCGCAGGGCTGAGGCCTTGCATCAATCCAGCGATGCGCCGGACGCCTTGACGATGCGCGCCCACTTGGCGATGTCCTCGCGCAGCAGGGCCGCCATCTGGGCGGGCGGCACGGGCCTGTCCGCAGGCCCGGCCAGCTCCACGCCGGAGGCTTCGAGCTTGCCGCGCAGATCGCCGGCCGCCAGCGCACGCGCCATGCCGTCCTGCAACTGCGCCAGCACCGGCGCGGGCACGCCTTCAGGCGCAAACAGGCCTACCCACAGCGTGCCGTTGTAGCCGGGCACGGTCTCGCCGATGGTGGGCACATCGGGCAGCAGCGGCGAGCGCGCCGCACCGCTCACGGCCAGCGCGCGCAGCCGACCGGCCTGGATATGGGGAAGGGTCGATGGCAGGCTGCCGAACAGCAGCGGCACCTGGCCGCCCAGCACATCGTTGAGCGCGGGTGCCACGCCCTTGTAGGGCACATGCTGCAGCTGGATGCCCGCCATGCTGTTGAGCATCTCGCCCAGCAGATGGTTGAGCGTGCCGTTGCCGGCCGAGGCATAGCGGAACTCGTCGGGCCGGCCCCGGGCCATGGCGATCAGCTCGGGCACGGATTTGGCCGCAAAGCCGGGATGGGCCAGCAGCACATTGGGCACGGAGCCGATCAGGCCTATGGGCCGGAAATCCTTCACCGGATCGAAACCCGGCTTGCGGTACAGCGCGGGGTTGATGGCCTGGCTGCTGCTGATGGTCATCAGCAGGGTATGGCCGTCGCGCGGCGCCTTGGCCACGGCCTGGGTGCCGATGTTGCCGCCCGCGCCGGGCCGGTTCTCGACCACCACGCTGGCGCCCAGCACCTCGGCCAGCTTCTGGCTGACCAGCCGGCCCACGATGTCGTTGGTACCGCCCGGCGCCTGCGGGACGATCATCACGATGGGCCGCGCGGGCCAGGCCTGGGCACGGCCCAGCATGGGCAAGGCGAGTACGGCGGCCACCAGGCTTCGGCGGCGCAAAAGGCTCGACGGCAGGGGAAAGGAAGAATCCGGCATGGTCATGTCTCCATTTGTTCTTGTCGCAAGCCCGCATGGTTGCCCGTGCCACGCCAGCGCACAATCGCGCATTTCCTGACCCTGCCTTCGGAATCGACAAAGCCTTGACCCCGCCCATGCCCTCTTCGCCCTTCATGCCCCTCATGCACTTCGACCTGACGGACCTGCGCCTGTTCGTGCATGCCTCCGAACTGGGCAGCCTCACGCGCGCCTCGCAAAGGCAGCACCTGTCCCTGGCCGCAGCCAGCCTGCGCATCAAGGCGCTGGAGGAGCAGGCGGGCATGCCGCTGCTGTACCGCGAGGCACGCGGCGTACGGCCCACGCCGGCCGGCGAAGCCTTCCTGCACCATGCGCGCGGCATGCTGCTGCAGTCAGAGCAGCTGCGCCACGACCTGCAGGAGTACGGCGCCGGACTGCGCGGCCATGTGCGGGTGTTTGCCAACACCACGGCCGTGACCGACTTTCTGCCCGAGATCCTGCCGGCCTTTCTTGCCGACCACCCGCGCGTGAACGTGGACCTGCAGGAGCGGCCCAACGCCGAGATCGCGCGCGGCGTGCTGGATGGCCGGGCCGACCTGGGCATCGTGGCCGGCCAGGTGGACACGCTGGGCCTGCAGACCATCCACTTCAGCACCGACCGGCTGGTGCTGGCCACGCCGCGCGGCCACCGCTTTGCGCGGCGCAAGCGCATTGCGTTTGCCGAGACGCTGGACGAGGACGCCATCGGCATGCAGCAGGGCAGCACGCTGCAGACCTTTCTGGCGGGCGTGACCGAGCGCCTGGGCAAGCCCATGAAGCTGCGCATACAGCTGTCCAGCTTCGACGCCATGTGCCGCATGATCGGCGCCGGCGTGGGAATCGGCATCGTTCCAGAGAGCGCCGCGCGGCGCAACCGCGAAAGCATGGGGCTGGCACTCATCGATCTGACCGACGCCTGGAGCGTGCGCGAGCGCCGCATCCTCGTGCGCGACCAGGGCCGGCTGCCGCGCCATGCGCAGGCCCTGATCGAGGTGCTGCAGGCCTACTACGCAGGCGGCACGCGGTAGCCCCAGGCCGGGCCGGCACCGGCCCTTTTCCCCCTTTTTCCTTTTCCCTTTCTTTCTCGAGCCGGCTCGTTCCGCATCGAGGCAGTGCGGCCGTGCCGTCCGATCGCCTCTTGCCACGCCCGCGGGACTGGGGACTTCACCTATACGGCCACAACCTACCAAGTAGTATGTTTGCATGAATCCTGAACCTGAAACTCTTTTTGGGGAGTCTCCATGCCCGTCATCTGGACACCAGCACTTGATGAGGATTGCGCGCGCTGGCGCGCCATTGCCGCCCGGCTCACCCATGAACGGTTTGCGCCCCTGGCCGATGCCATCGACCGAGAGCAGCGCTATCCGCTGGAGCACTTGCCGCATCTGCTGTCCAGCGGCATCTCGGGCATGTTCCTGCCCCAGGCCTATGGCGGTGCGGGCGCATCGCTGACGGCGCTGAGCGCCGTGGTGGAAACGGTGGCCGGCGGCTGCGCCTCCACGGCGGCCATCCTGGCAGCACTGTCCCTGGGCGCATTCCCGGTGCTGCTGGGCGGCAGCGAGACGCAAAAGCAGGTGTTGCTGGGCGGACTGGCTCGCCGTGGTGAAGCGGTGAACTTCGCACTGAGCGAGCGCGGGGCCGGCTCGGATGCCGCGAACCTGGAGACCACGGCCACGCCAGAAGGCGACGGCTGGCGTATCCGCGGTGAGAAATGCTGGCTGGGCAATGGCGGACATTCCCGGCATTTCATCGTTTTCGCCCGCACTGCGGCCGGCACGCGCAACCATGTGACCGCCTTCTGGGTGCCGCGCGAGACCCCGGGCGCCGTCGTCGACTTCCACGAAGACAAGATGGGCATACGCGGCACGACGACCACCAACCTCAAGATCGACGCCTGGGTGCCGTCGTCAAGCATCATCGGTGAGCCGGGCTCGGGGCTGCGCCTGGCGCTGTCCACACTCAACATCGGCCGTATCGTGGTGGCCGCACAGGCTGTGGGCATTGCCCAATGCGCCTTCTCGGCCGCATCGTCCTTCGCAGCCACGCGTAGCACCTTCGGCCACACCATCATCGACCATCAGGGCGTGGGCTTCATGCTCGCCGATGGCGCCACGCAGCTATCGGCCGCCAGGATGATGCTGTACCAGGCCGCCGCGGCCCATGACCGTGGCGAAGACATCGCCACCCTTGGCAGCATGGCCAAGCTCCATGCCAGCGAGGTGTCCCACAAGGTCTGCGACGACGCCGTACAGATCCTGGGGGGACGGGGATACGTCAAACCCAGCCCTGTGGAGCGCTGCTATCGCGACCAGCGCATCACCGAGATCTACGAAGGCACCTCGGAAATCCAGCGCCTGGTGATCGCTCGCGCCATCAAGCGCCATGCGAACACTGCCGCCATCACCGCCTGAACGGCACCTGCTACATGCGCCGCACCATGCAAAACACCCATCCCGCCGACAGCGAACTGTCTTCCTGGAAGGCCGTGGCCGACTGGTACCACGCCTGCTTCACAGGCATGGTGCTGTTCACCGTCTCGCGGCTGGGCACGGCCAAGGCTGAAGAGTTCGTCCATGAGATCTTCTGCCATCAGCGCCGCGAGCGCTTTGTCCCCGGACTGCGCAAGCTCGGCCTGGACCATCTGCCCCATGCCGTGGCGGCGGCACAGTACCACTACCTGTCCAACCACATCGGCGGCGTGCCTGTCGAGTACATCTACGAGTCCGACCGCAAGGCCTGGATACGGTATTCCGCCCCGCGCTGGATCTGGTCTGGCACGGCGCTGTGCGGCATCCCCCCCGAGGTGTCCCGGGCCATGCTCACCGGCTGGCATGCGCAAAACGGCGTGATGCTGGACAACCCTCGCCTGGGCTTTGTCTGCACCAAGCAGGCCGTGGACGGGCAGTCGGGGCTGGAAGGCTACTACCTGGAGTACGAGCACGATCTGGCACCGCACGAGCGCCTGCGCTTCGCCCGCCATGAGGACGCGCCCGATTTCGCGCCCCACAAGGCCCCGACGCTGCCCACCGACACCTGGCCTGCCGCCCGCCTGGCCAAGGCACATCGCAACTATGCGATGGAGTATGTGCGCTCAGCCTACCCCGTGGCCCTGCAGTTGTGGGGCCCCGACGCCGCAGGCCACCACCTGCGCATGGCCGGCCGGCTCATAGGCATGCAGTTCTATCACCAGACTGCGCGCGGCTTGGGAGGAGCCTACGGCGGCGACGCGGCGGGATTCTCCGCCTTCCTGCGCGACCTCGCCCACGCCCAGGGCGACACCGCCGCCGTGCACGAGCATGGCCAAGGCTACCGGGTCACCCAGCAGGGCTGGGCCTTCATGCAGGACATCCCGGCATTCCATGCCTGCTTCGCTGGGGCCTGGAACGGCTTGCTGGAAGGCGCGCTACAGGCGCACAACCGGCGCCTGCAACTGGGCTTCCAATGCGGACGGTCCGAGGCAGGCCGGACGCTCGAATGGACCGTCTCCCCCGCCTGACCGGCAGCCCGCAGGAGCCATGACCATGGATGCAACGACCAAGCCCGGAGCCCTTCAGGGACTGAAAGTGATCGATGCCTCGCGCGTGCTGGCAGGGCCTTTCGCCGGCCAGATACTGGGGGACCACGGCGCGGACGTGGTGAAGATCGAGGCACCCGAAGGCGATGAATGCCGAAGCTTCGGTCCACCATTCGTCCGGGGCAGCTCCGCCTACTTCAATGCCGTCAACCGCAACAAGCGCAGCCTGGTGCTGGACCTGGCCAGGCCCGAGGAACGCGAGCGGCTGTTTTGCCTGCTCGACGAAGCCGATGTGCTGATAGAAAACTTCAAGCTGGGCAGCCTCAGCGCCTGGGGCATCCCCGATCCGGCATGGTTTACGGCGCGCTTTCCACGCCTGGTGCACTGCCGCATCACCGGCTTCGGAGACCATGGCCCCTACGGCGGCCTGCCCGGCTACGATGCTGCGGTGCAGGCCATGGCCGGGCTGCTGTCCGTCAATGGCGACGCACAGGGCGCACCCGTGCGCATCGGCGTGCCGGTGGTGGACCTGGCCACGGGCATGAATGCCGCCATGGCGGTGCTGCTGGCGCTGCAGGCCCGCCATCGCACGGGGCGCGGCCAGATGGCCGATGTATCCCTCTATGACAGCGCCATATCGGTCGCCCATCCGTTTCTCACGAACTTCCTGCACAGCGGCCAGGTCCCCGGCCCGACGGGCAACCAGCACGCCAACATCGTTCCCTACAACGTCTACCAGACCCGCAGCACGCCCCTGTTCATCGCCGTGGCCAACGACCGCCTGTTCGCCAAGCTGTGTCAAAGCCTGGACCTGCCGGAGCTGGCGCAGGACCCGCGGTTTTCGAGCAACCAGCGGCGGGTGGCAAACCGACTGACACTGGAGCGCTTGCTGGAGAAGGCCTTCCTGGACATGGATGCGCAACAGTTGGGCCCTGCCCTGCTGGCCCAAGGCGTGCCTGCCGCGCCGATTCTCGACATACAGGCGGTGGCGCAATCCGAGCATGCCCGCGTGCGCGAGATGGTGCTGCGACGCGCGGACTACACGGGCCCCGGTTGCCCCATCAAGCTCAGCGACACCCCTGCCGCCATCCGCAGGCCGCCGCCCACGCTGGGCGATGCGGTCTGGGCGGCCGACGGCAAGGTTTTCAACTGAAGGCATCGCATCGCCAGGGAGACAACACCATGCGCATCCTGACCTCGGCAATTGCATTGTTCGGACTGGCACTGTGCACCAGCCCCGCCACCGCCCAGAATTTCCCGCGCGACAAGCCGATCCGGATCATCGCGGCCTTCTCGCCCGGCAGCGCCACGGACATCAGCGCCCGCATCGTCGGCGAGGTCCTCAAAAATGAACTGGGCGCCGTCACCATCGTGGACAACAAACCGGGCGCCCAGGGTGTCATCGGCACCGAGGCGGCCGTGCGCTCACCCGCCGACGGCTACACACTGACCATCACCAGCAGCTCCCTCAACGCCATCAATCCGGGACTGTTCAAGAAACTGCCCTACGACCCCGTCAAGGACTTCACCCATATCTCGCGGCTGACCACCATGCCCATTGCCCTGCTGGTGAAGGCCGACGGACCCCATGCCACGCTGCAGGACTTCGTGGCCACGGGGAAAATCGGCCAGCTTTCCTATGGCTATGGATCGCCCGGCGGGCAGGTCAGTGCCGTCGCCTTCAACAGCGCCGCCGCCTTCGAAGCCTTGGGCGTACCCTACAAAAGCCAGCCACCGGCATTGACCGATCTCGCGGCAGGCCTGGTGGACTATGTGCTGGCCGATCTGTCCGTTGCCACCACCTTGATGAAGGCCGGCCGCATCAAGGCACTGGCCATCAGCGCCCCCCAGCGCCTGGCCGACTGGCCAGGCGTTCCCACCTTTGCCGAGGCGGGCTACAAGGACTACGACCTGGTGGTCTGGGTGGGATTGGGAGGACCTTCGGGCATGCCACCCGATGTGGCACGCAGGCTCAACGCCGCCATCAACAAGGCGCTGACCCAGCCCGATACCCAGGAAAGGTTCCGACTGCTGGGCATGCAGTCGGCACCCAACACACTGGAAAACCAGGACGCCTTCGTCCGGGCCCAGCTTGCAGCCTGGCGCAAACGCATGGCACAGGCAAAGATCCAGCCGGAATAGGGCCAGGGCCTAAGCAAGCACGCCCTGCACCACCTGACGTGCGAATTGCGTGGCCACATGCTCCCTGTAGTCGGAGGTATCCGTGTCGCGCGGCCGGTACCAGACCGTGATCCAGTTGAGCGAGCCCAAGATGGCCTTGGCGGCCAAGGGGCAGTCCAGGCCGGCGAACTGCCCGCACGCCACGCCATCCCGCAAGACCCTGAGGAACAGGCCCTCGTAGGCATCGCGCATGGCCACCACCTCGGCCAGTGCCTCGCGCTGTGCGGGCGTGGTGCTGGCGGACTGGTGCAGCTCCACACCCTGCACCGTGACGCGCTGGTAATACAGGTGCTCCATCATCAGGCGGGCATGGCGGTGGGCCATGGCCTGCAACCGGGCTCCCGGCTGCAAAGACATGTCCTCGGCAATGGGCAACTGTGCCTGCAGGTTCATGGTCATGGCGCGCCGATGCACGGCGAAGAACAGATCCGCCTTGCTGCGATAGTGGTAGTAGACGCTGCCCTTGGTTGCCCCGATCTGGTTGGCGATCAGATCCACCGATGCGGCGGCGAAGCCCAGCGTCGTGAACGCCTTGGCTGCGGCGTCAAGGATGGCCAGCTGCATTGACGGCAGCGTGTCATAGCTGGCGGCCAACCAGGTGGCCATGTCGGAAGAGGTCACCACGGGCAAGCAATCCAGGTTGACAAACTGCCGAAATGATACCGGGTGGTTTATCCACCCACCGGCCGTGGCGATCCGCGCAATGTCGCCAGCGCAACAGGCAATCCTCAGGCCCCCTGCCCCCGCAGCGCCGCCAGCGGCTGGCGCTGCCCGCCCCCGGCATCGAAGTTGCCCGGCTCCAGCCAGCGCTGGTAGGCCGCGCGCAGCGCCGGCCATTCGCTGTCGATGATGGAGAACCAGGCCGTGTCGCGGCTGCGGCCCTTGTAGACCACGGCCTGGCGGAACACGCCCTCGAAGCGAAAGCCCAGGCGCGCCGCTGCGGCACGCGACGGCGCGTTCAGGCTGTCGCACTTCCACTCGTAGCGGCGGTAGCCCAGCTCGTCGAAGGCGCGCTGCATCAGCAGGAACTGCGCCTCGGTGGCCGCACGCGTGCGCTTGAGCCGGCGCGAGTAGCAGACAAAGCCCACCTCCACCACGCCGCTGGCCGTGTCCACGCGCATCAGCGCCAGCGAGCCGATGGCACGGCCCGTGGCCAGGTCGATGACGGCGTGGTGCAGCGGGTCATCGCTGGCCTGGGCGGCCTCGGCAAAGCGCAGATAGGCCTCGGCATCCGCGAAGGGGCCCACCGACATGTATGTCCAGTCGCTGGCGTCCGGCGCCTGGCTGAAGGCATCGAACAGATCGGCTGCATGGCGCGCGGCGGACAGCGGCTCCAGCCGGCAGTAGCGGCCTTCGATGGGCGTGCGGGGTGGGCGCTGGCGCGGGGTCCAGTTGGGAAGGTCGTGGCCTACGGGTTGGGAGTGGGCATTGAGTGCGGGGGGCATCGGAGATTCCTGGTCAGGTCATTTGGCAGGGCCACGATAGCGCTGGCGTGGCATCATGAAAAGTGCCATATTTCAATTTTTTCATGGTGCCACGCCACACCCTCCATGCCCGCCCCTGACCTGCTGACCAGCCCCTTGCTCACCGGCGCCGGCGCGCCGCCGCGCCAGCGCCAACTGATCCAGCGCCTGAAGCAGGCCATTCTTGCGGGCCGGCTGCCGGCCGGCGACCGCCTGCCGGCCTCGCGCTCGCTGGCGGAGGATCTGGGGGTCTCGCGCAACACCGTGCTCATCGCCTACGAGCAACTGGCGGCCGAAGGCTATGTGATCGCCGACCGACAGGGCACGCGCGTGGCGGCTGTATCCACCCATTCCACGGCAGCCGCCGAGGCGGCCGCCGCGCCCCCCTGCGCACCCCGCACGGCACGGCGCCTGGACCGCATCGCGCCCACGCGCCATGCCATCGACCGCAGCCTGCCCCTGACGCCGGGCACGCCCGCGCTGGACAGATTCCCCCTGCCCGCCTGGCGCCGTTCGCAGGACCGCGCATTGCGCCTTCCCGCCAACGCCACGCTGGACTATGGCGATCCTGCGGGCGAGCCCGCACTGCGCCAGGCCATTGCGCAGCACCTGCGCATCTCGCGCGGCGTGCGCTGCGATGCCTCGCGCATCATCGTCACCGAAGGCGCCCAGGGTGCGCTGGACCTGTGCGTGCAACTGCTCACCAACCCGGGCGACCATGCCTGGCTGGAGGAGCCCGGCTACCGGGGCGCCAAGTCGGCCTTTGCGGGGGGAGACCTGTGCGTCAGCACACTGCGCGTGGATGCCGATGGCGCAGCCATTGCCCCCGGCCTGTGGGACAGCCATCCTCCACGGCTGATCCAGATCACGCCCTCGCACCAATATCCCACGGGCGCCGTGCTGTCGGTGGCGCGCCGGCTGGACCTGCTGGAGCGCGCACGCCGCGCGGGGGCCTGGATCATCGAAGACGACTACGACAGCGAATTCCGCCACCAGGGCACGCCCATCGCCGCCATGCAGGGCCAGGTGCCGGACGCGCCCGTGCTCTATGTGGGCACCTTCAGCAAGACCATGTTCCCGGCACTGCGCCTGGGCTTTGTGGTGCTGCCGCAGGCACTGACCACCAGCGCGGCATCCGCCGTGCAGGAGATGCTGCGCGGCGGCCACCGCCTGGAGCAACTGGCCATGGCGGACTTCATGGACAGCGGCCAGTTTTCGCGCCACCTGGGCCGCATGCGGCGCCTGTACCGCGAGCGCCAGGCGGCCCTGCGCGAAGCGCTTGCCACGCAACTGGGCGTGGAGCACGAGGTGCTGGGCGGCCACGGCGGCCTGCACCTGACAGTGCGGCTGCCGCCCCGCCTGCCCGACCGCGCCATCGTGGAGCAGGCGCGGCGCGTCGGCATGAACCCTGGCGCCCTCTCGTCCTTCGCCATGGAGCCGCTGCCCCAGGACAACGGCCTGGTGATCGGCTATGGCAATACCGATGCCGCGCGCTTCGGCGCACTGGTCAGGCGCCTGGGCCAACTGGCGGCGGCCACGGTGCGGACATAGCTGCCCGGCGCAGGCGGCTATGCCTCTTGCGAACGCGTGCTCACGCCGGCCTGCTCGAAGCTGGCCATCTCGCCCAGCATGGCGCAGGCCGACACCAGCAGCGGCCAGGCCAGGGCCGCGCCCGAGCCTTCGCCCAGGCGCAGTTGCCAGTCCAGCAGCGGCTCGGCACCCAGGTGGGCCAGCATGCGCACATGGCCGGGCTCACCTGAGCGGTGCGAGAAAACGCAGCGCTCCAGCACGGCGGGCTGCAGGCGGCTGGCCACCAGCACGGCGGCCGTGGTGATGAAGCCATCGACCACGATGACGCGGCGCTCGGCAGCGGCCTGCAGCACGGCGCCCACCATGGTGGCGACCTCGAAGCCGCCCATGGCCGCCAGTGCGTCCAGCGGTTGCATGGCCTGGGCGTGCAGTTGCAGCACCTCCTGCAGCACTCCGATCTTGCGCGCCAGCCCGGCCGCATCCAGGCCGGTGCCAGCGCCCGTGACCTCGGCCAGCGGCTCGCCGCACAACCGTGCCAGCAGCAAGGATGCGCTGGAGGTATTGCCAATGCCCATCTCGCCCAGCAGCAGCGCATTGCCGGGCAGCTGGCGCACCAGGGCAGCGCCGTTGCGCAGGGCCATGGCGCATTCGGCAGCCGTCATGGCCGGGCCCTGGCTGCAGTCGCGCGTGCCGTAGCCCAGCTTGCGGCGCCACAGGCGCGGCTGGCCGGGCCGGGGCAGCTTGTCGTCGGGGTCCTGCTCGCGTGCGGGAAAGTCGCGTGCCACGCCGCAGTCCACCACGTTCAGCGCCAGCCCATGCTGGCGCGCCAGCACGCTGACGGCGGCGCCGCCGGCCATGAAGTTCTCGACCATCTGCCAGGTCACATCCACCGGATAGGCCGACACGCCGCGCGCAGCCAGCCCGTGGTCGGCCGCAAACACCAGCATCTGCGGCTGCTGCAGCACCGGCCTGTCCTGCCCCAGGATGCAGGCGATGCGCAGCGCCAGCTGCTCCAGCCGCCCCAGCGCGCCCAGAGGCTTGGTCTTGTGGTCTATGGCGTGCTGCACGCGCTGGGTGAAGGCGGCATCGGCGAGCGAGGCGATTGCGGGAATAGCGGCCATAGCGGCAATGGCGCCATCGTGCGAGTGTTCTGTGGGTGCAGCGGAATGCGGGGTGGGCGTTGACATGGCGAAGCGGCCTTGGCCCGGGGCGGGCGTGACGGGCGGATTGCAAAGGCGCAAGTATGGCGCGCCGCGCAACGCCGGCAGAACCATCGGTCTCTTTCCTGCCCGCGCAGATACCCTCTGCCCTGATTGCCGCAGCCTGCCCGGCAGACACCATCGTTCTGAGACAATCGCTGCCACACGTGTCTCTCCAGCCCCCACCTCCATGACGGTTTCCTTCTCGGCCATCCAGCCCGGTCTCAAGCTTGCGGACCAGGTTGCCCGGCAGCTCGAGGCGCGCATCCGCGCCGGCAATCTGCAGCCCGGCCAGAAGCTGCCGACCGAGGCCGAACTCGTGCAGCAGCTCGAGGTCAGCCGCACCGTGGTGCGCGAGGCGGTGTCCCAGCTCAAGTCGCGCAACCTGGTGGAATCGCGCCAGGGCAGCGGCGTGTTCGTGAAGGCGGCAGGCATAGAGCCACTGGACTTCGAAGGCCTGCCGGCGGCTGGCAGGAATGCGCTGATCCAGATCACCGAGGTGCGCCGCGCGCTGGAAGCCGAGGTGGCCGAACTCGCGGCGCGGCGGCGCAGCGAAGAGGACATGCAGCGCATCCACGACGCAGAGAGAGCCCTGGCCGAGGCCGTGCGGCTGGGCCGTGACGGCGTGGAGGAGGACATGGCGTTTCACCGCGCCATTGCCCAGGCTTCGGGCAATCCCTTCCTGATCAGCACGCTGGACTACCTGTCGCAATTCCTGCGCGGCGCCATGCGCATCACGCGCGCCAACGAGGCACGGCGCGAGGACTTCGGCAAGGCCGTGGAGCGCGAGCACCACAGCATCGTGCTGGCCATCGAGGCCGGCGACCCCAAGGCCGCGCGCAAGGCCGCCGCCACGCACATGGGCAATGCCATAGACCGCATCCACCGCGCCGACGCCAGCTTCTGGGAGCAGGATGGCGAGCGCCTGGCGCGCGACATCCTGGCCGCCAAGCCCTGAACCTCCGAAACCATCCCTTGGCGCATGGCCAAGGGTTTTCACCTTGTTTGGATTTTTTCGCAAAATTTGTATGATGACCTGATGACAATATCAGTCAGTCATCCATTTTCCGCCGCTCATCGCGGCCTGCGACCATGAGCGACGAATCCCGCATCCGCGAGCAGATCTGCGCCACCGGTGCCAGCCTCTACCAGCGCGGCTACACCGTCGGCGCTGCCGGCAACATCAGCGCGCGCCTCCATGATGGCTGGCTGATCACCCCCACCGACGCCTGCCTGGGCAGGCTCGACCCGGCCGAGCTGTCCAAGGTCGATGCCGGCGGGCAGTGGGTCAGCGGCGCCAAGCCCTCCAAGACCCTGGTCCTGCACCGGGGCATCTACGGCAATGACGCCCAGGCGCGCGCCATCATCCACACGCATTCCACCCATCTCGTGGCGCTGACGCTGTCCGGCGTCTGGCGCGAGGACGAGGTGCTGCCGCCCATCACCCCCTACCAAGTCATGAAGGTGGGCCGTATTCCGCTGATCCGCTACCGCCGCCCCGGCGATCCGCAGGCCGCCGCCGAGGTGGCCGCGCAGGCCGCCCAGGTGCGCGGCGCCTTGTTCGAGCGCCTGGGCCCCGTGGTCTGGGAACGCTCGGTGGAGCAGGCCAGCCATGTGCTGGAAGAGCTGGAGGAAACCGCAAGGCTCTGGCTCATGACCCATCCCCGCCCGCAGCCCCTGGACGCGGCCGCCATCGACGAGCTGCGCACCACCTTCGGGGCGCGCTACTGATTTGCACCGCGGCGCCCACGGCCGCATTCCACCACCCAGCCCATCCACAGCCGCGCAGCCGCCAGGCGGCGCACCAAGCGGCGAACCCAAGGGAGACTTGAAATGACGACAACGGATATCGCATCCGGCCAGGCCGGGGCCGCCCCGCGCCAGCCCGACTCGCTGGAGACGGCACGCGCCTACGCCAAGGTGTTCTGGCGCCTCGTGCCATTCCTGATGCTGTGCTATGTGATCGCCTACCTGGACCGCGTGAACGTGGGCTTTGCCAAGCTGCAGATGTCCCAGGACCTGGGCTTCAGCGAGACCGTGTTCGGCCTGGGCGCAGGCGTGTTCTTCATCGGCTACTTCCTCTTCGAGGTGCCCAGCAACCTGCTCATGCACCGCCTGGGCGCGCGCATCTGGATCGCCCGCATCATGATCACCTGGGGCATTCTGTCGGCCCTGTTCATGTATGTGGAAACGCCCACGGGCTTCTACATCCTGCGCTTTCTGCTGGGCCTGGCCGAGGCGGGCTTCTACCCCGGCGTGATCCTGTACCTGACCTACTGGTACCCGGCCCACCGGCGCGCCAAGATCGTGGCGCTGTTCATGTCGGCCATTCCCGTGGCCGGCATCTTCGGCAACCCGCTGTCGGGCTGGATCATGGAGGCCTTCCACGGCGACCACGGCCTGCACGGCTGGCAGTGGATGTTCCTGATCGAGGCCATCCCCGCCCTGGTGATCGGCGTGGTGACCATCTTCTACCTGGACAACGGCATCTCCAGCGCCAAGTGGCTGACGGCCTCCGAAAAGCAGCTGCTGGCGCGCGAGATCGAGCTGGACCAGCAGCACTCGGGCGCCCAGAAGCACTCGCTCAAGGCCGTGTTCGCCGACCGCCGCGTCTGGTGGATGTGCCTGATCTACTTCGCCTTCGTCGCCGGCCAGTACGGGCTGACCTTCTGGATGCCCACGCTGATCAAGTCCACTGGCGTCACGGGCGCGCTGAACATCGGCCTGCTCAGTGCCATTCCCTTCCTGTGCGCCATCGTCGTCATGAACCTGATGGGCCACAGCGCCGACAGGCGCCGCGAGCGCCGCTGGCACCTGATCGTGCCCGCGCTGATGGGCGCCGTGGGCTTTGCGATGACGGCCTTCTTCGCCGACAACACCGTTCTTTCCCTGATCTTCCTGTCGCTGGCCGCAGCCGGCGTGCTGACCTGCGCGCCGCTGTTCTGGTCGCTGCCCACGGCCTTCCTGTCGGGCACGGCGGCGGCGGCGGGCATTGCCATCGTCAACTCGGTCGGCAACCTCGCCGGCTTCGCCAGCCCTTACATGATCGGCTACCTCAAGGACCTGACCCAGTCCACGCAGGCGGGCATGTTCGTGCTGGCGGGCGTGCTCGTCATAGGCGCCATCGCGGTCTGGCTCACCCCCGCAAAGATGGTCAACCGCTGACCGGCCTCTCTTTCCCATCCTCCTGCTCCAAGCTCAAGCCAAATGAAAGTACTGATCACCGGCGGCGCCGGATTCCTGGGCCAGCGCCTGGCCCGCAAACTGCTCGAACAGGGCGCGCTGACGCTGGCCGGCACCCGCTGGCCCATCCACCAGATCGACCTGCTCGACGTGGCGGCCAGCGACGCCATCGCGGACACGCGCGTGCGCTCGCTGGTGGGCGACATCGCCGACCCGCAGGTGCTGCGCGGCGCCATAGACCAGGACACGGCCGTGATCTTCCATCTGGCCGCCGTGGTCAGCGGCCAGGCCGAGGCCGACTTCGACCTGGGCATGCGCATCAACCTCGATGCCTCGCGCGCCCTGCTGGAGACCTGCCGCGCCGTGGGCCACGTGCCGCGCGTGGTCTTCACCAGCTCGGTGGCCGTCTACGGGGGCGACCTGCCCGACACCGTGCTGGACGGCACGGCCCTGAACCCGCAGTCCTCCTACGGCACGCAAAAAGCCATTGCCGAGCTGCTGCTGGCCGACTACACGCGGCGCGGCTTTGTCGATGGCCGCGTGCTGCGCCTGCCCACGATCAGCGTGCGCCCGGGCCGACCCAATGCGGCCGCCTCGTCGTTTGCCAGCGGCATCATCCGCGAGCCCCTCAACGGGCAGGCCGCCAACTGCCCCGTGGGCGCCACCACGCGCCTGTGGCTGCTGTCCCCGCGCCGCGCCGTCGAGGCCCTGGTCGCAGGCTGCGAGCTCGATGCCAGCGCCGTCGCCGACCGCCGCCCCATCAACCTGCCCGGCGTGTGCGTCAGCGCGGGCGACATGGTGCGCGCGCTGCGCGAAGTGGCTGGCGACGAGGCGGCCAACCGCGTGAGCTGGCAGCGCGACGACAAGGTCGAGCGCATCGTCGGCAGCTGGCCCGGCCGCTGGGACACCACGCGCGCCGACCAGCTGGGCCTGCGCGGCGACGAGGACTTTGCGGCCATCGTGCGCGCCTACATCGCCGATGACCTGACACCCCCGCGCCAGCCATGAACCACACCGCCGCCACACCCCGCGCCGTCGGCGTGATCGGCCTGGGCGCCATGGGCGCCGGCATGGCGCAAAGCCTGCGCCGCACCGGCCACCACGTGCATGTCCACGACATCCGTCCCGAGGCCGCAGCCACCTTCGCCGCCGAAGGGGGCACGGCCTGCGCCACGCTGGCCGACATGGCCGCCGCCTGCAGCATCATCGTCAGCGTGGTCGTCAACGCCCGGCAGACCGAGGCCGTGCTGTTCGGCGAAGGCGGCATCGCCGCGGAGCTGCGGCCCGGCTCGGTCTTCGTCATGTGCTCCACCGTGGACCCGCGCTGGTCCGTGGCGCTGGAGGCCAGGCTGCAGGCGCAGGGCGTGCACTACATCGACGCCCCCATCTCGGGCGGAGCCGCCAGGGCCGCATCGGGCCAGATGACCATGATGACGGCCGGCCGCCCCGAGGCCTATGCCGCCTGCGAAGGCGTGCTCGATGCCATGGCCGCCAAGGTCTACCGTCTGGGCGACAGCGCGGGCGCGGGCAGCAAGGTCAAGATCATCAACCAGCTGCTGGCCGGCGTGCACATCGCGGCGGCGGCCGAGGCCATGGCCCTGGGCCTGCGCGAAGGCGTCGATGCCGCCGCGCTCTACGAGGTCATCACCCAAAGCGCGGGCAACAGCTGGATGTTCGAGAACCGCATGGCCCACGTGCTGGCCGGCGACTACACCCCGCTGTCGGCCGTGGACATCTTCGTCAAGGACCTGGGGCTGGTGCTGGACACGGCACGCCACAGCACCTTCCCGCTGCCCCTGGCCTCCACCGCCCACCAGATGTTCATGCAGGCATCGACGGCCGGGCATGGCCGCGAGGACGACAGCGCCGTCATCAAGATCTTCCCGGGCATCACCCTGCCCCCGGCTTCATCGGAATCCCCATGACACTTCTTCTGGGCTGCATAGCCGACGACTTCACGGGCGCCACCGATCTGGCGAACAATCTGGTGCGCGCGGGCATGCGCGTGGTGCAAAGCATTGGCGTACCCGCCGGCCCGGTGGACGAGGGCGTGGACGCCGTCGTTGTCGCGCTCAAGTCGCGCACCATCGCGCCGTCCGATGCCATTGCGCAATCGCTGCAGGCCCTGCAGTGGCTGCGCGGCCAGGGCCCCGACGGCCGTGCTCCGCAGATCTACTTCAAATACTGCTCCACCTTCGACAGCACGCCGCAGGGCAATATCGGCCCCGTGGCCGAGGCCCTGATGGACGCCCTGGGCTGCGAATTCACCATCGCCACGCCGGCCTTCCCCGACAACCAGCGCACCGTCTTCAAGGGCCACCTGTTCGTGGGTGATGTGCTGCTCAGCGACAGCGGCATGCGCAACCACCCGCTCACCCCCATGGCCGATGCCAACCTGGTGCGCGTGCTGCAGGCGCAGACACGGCGCAAGGTGGGCCTGATCGACCATGTGGCCGTCGCACAGGGCGTGGCCGCCATCCGCACGCGCATCGCCGCACTCCAGGCCGAGGGCGTGGGCATGGCCATCGTCGATGCCGTCTCCAACGACGACCTGCTGCGCCTGGGCCCGGCCCTGGCCGGCATGCCGCTTGTCACGGCGGGCTCGGGCGTGGCCATCGGCCTGCCCGCGAACTTCGGCATCCAGCCCACGGCCCAAGCCGCTGCCCTGCCAACCGCCACCGGCCTGCAGGCGGTCGTCTCGGGCAGTTGCTCGGTGGCCACCAATGCACAGGTGGCGCACTTCATCGCCTCGGGGCGCCCTGCCCTGGCGCTGGAGCCCCTGCGCATCGCCGCCGGCGAGGACGAAGCCGGCAAGGCCCTGGCCTGGGCACGCCGGCACATCGCCAGCGGCCCGGTGCTGATCTACTCCACCGCCGAATCCGCGGCCGTCAAGGCCGTGCAGGGCCGCCTGGGCGTGGAGCAGGCCGGCGCCCTGGTCGAACAGACCATCGCCGCCATCGCCCGGGGGCTGGTCGAGATGGGCGTGCGCCAGCTTGTCGTGGCGGGCGGAGAAACCTCGGGCGCCTGCGTGCAGGCGCTGGGCATCGAGCAGATGCGCATAGGGCCGCAGATCGACCCTGGCGTGCCCTGGTGCCATGCCGCCTCGCCGCTGGCGCCGCAGGGGCTGCACCTCACGCTCAAGTCCGGCAACTTCGGCACCACGGACTTCTTCACCAAGGCCTTCGGCGCGTTGCAGCGCGCCTGATGCCACACTCAGCCTCCGTTTTCAGGAAAGCTTTCATGCCCCGTTTCGCCGCCAACCTGTCCATGCTCTACAACGACCTGGACTTTCTCGACCGCTTCGCGGCCGCCGCGCGCGACGGCTTCCAGGCCGTCGAATACCTGTTTCCCTACGACTTCGCCCCCGAACAACTGGCGCGGCGCCTGCGGGACAACGGCCTGCAGCAAGTGCTGTTCAACGCCCCGCCCGGCGACTGGAACGCGGGCGAGCGCGGCCTGGCCTGCATCCCGGGGCGCGAAGCGGAATTCGCCCAGGGCATGGACCGCGCCGTGGCCTACGCCCAGGCCCTGGGCTGCCCGCGCATCCACGTCATGGCCGGGCTCAAGCCCGCAGGTGCCAGCGAAGAGATCCTGCGCGCCACCTATATCGCCAACGTGCGCCACGCTGCACGCCTGGCCGCGCCCCACGGCATCGCCATCCTGCTGGAGCCCATCAACGGCAGGGACATGCCCGGCTTCTTCCTGAGCCGCCAGGACCAGGCCCACGCCCTGCTGGCCGACATTGCCGAGCCCAATGTCCAGATCCAGATGGACCTCTACCACTGCCAGATCGTCGAAGGCGACCTTGCCATGAAGATCCGCCAGCACCTGCCCACGGGCCGCGTGGGGCATGTGCAGATCGCAGGCGTGCCCGAGCGCCACGAACCCGACGTGGGCGAGGTCAACTACCCCTACCTGTTCCGCCTGCTGGACCAGTTGGGCTACGACGGCTGGATAGGCTGCGAATACCGCCCCGCGCGCGGCGCGGCGGCGCACGCTACCAGCGAGGGGCTGGGGTGGATGAAGGAGTGGCTGTAGATCCCCCTGCTACAGGCCAGGAGGCGGCCCGGTACACGTATCGCGACTGAATTTCACAACAGGCCCCAACGGGCCGGACAAGGGAGTCATCAGCATGCAAGCGACGAGCAAACGCCACTTTCTGAAAACAGCCGCCGGACTGGCCGCCACGGTGGGCTCCTGGCCTGCGGGGACGGCGCTGGCCCAGACCAGGCGCATCGTCTACGTCACGCCGGGCCTGGACCTGCCATTCTGGCGCTACCTGTCCAAAGGCGTGGAGGCCACGGCCAAGGCCCGAGGCTATGCATGCCAGACGCTGGACTCGCGCAACAGCGCCCAGACCCAGCTCAAGAACGTGCAGGATGCCATCGCGCGCGGGCTGGCGGGCATCGTGATCTCGCCGACCGACTCGTCCACCGCACCCAGCGTGCTGCAGTTGGCCAGCGCCAGCAAGATCCCGGTGGTGATCGCCGACATCGGCACCAACGAAGGCGAGTACGTGTCCTTCATCAGTTCCGACAACCATGCCGGGGCCTCTGACGTGGGCAAGGCACTGGCGGCGGCCCTGAAGGAAAAGGGCTGGCTCGACGGCTCGTTCGGGATGTCCGCCATCTCCCAGGCCCGCAAGAATGGACAGTCCCGCACCCAGGGCTTCGTGGAAGGCATGAGGGCAGGCGGTGCCACCGGAAAACAGGCCAGCCTGCAGCAGATGCAGGCCTATACGTCCGAAGAAACCTTCCGCTTCACGCAGGACATGCTGACGGCCAATCCCGACATGCGCGCCCTCTTTGTGCAGACGGACCAACCCACCATTGGCGCGCTGCGCGCCATCAAGAGCGCACGCCGCCAGGGCCAGGTGCTGGTCGCAGCCTTCGACGGCGTGCCGGAATTCGTCGGCCTGCTGCGCTCGGGAGAGTTGGTGGTCACGGGCATGCAGCAACCCTATCTGATGGGAGAGCGATCGGCCGAGGCCCTGTTCAGCCATCTCGAAGGCAGGCAGCCCGACAAGCAGATCACCGTGCCCATCCTGGCCGTGACCGGCAAGAACATCGAGCAGTTGCTGCCGACCCTCAAGAAAACCGTGTTCGCCAACGAGATCTGAGCGGCCCTCAGGTCCCGTCCCTTCACTGGCAAGCCATCATGAGCCAAGCGACTCTTCTCGAAGCCCGGGGCGTGCGCAAGACCTTCGGGTCCACGCGCGCTCTGGACGGCGCCCATCTTCGATTGCGAGGCGGAGAAATCCACGCGCTGCTGGGTGCCAACGGAGCCGGCAAATCCACCCTCTCCAAGGTCATTGCCGGCCATATCGTCCCTGACGCCGGGCAGCTTCTGTTCAAAGGCCGGCCGCTGGCGCTGCGCTCGACCCGCGACGCGCTGGCAGCGGGCGTGGCCATCGTGATGCAGGAAACCAGCCTCGCGCCCGACCTGAGTGTGCTGGAGAACATCTTCCTGCCCGAACTGGGCCGGCCGGGGCGCCTGTCCTACGCAGCGCTGCGCCAACGCGCGCGCGCCATCCTCGAGGAACTCGGCCAGTTGCATGGGCTGGCGCTCGACACGCAGGTGCGGCGCCTCTCGGCGGCCCAGCGGCAACTGGTGGAGATCGCCAAGGCCCTGGCGCTCGATGCCGAACTCATCATCTTCGATGAGCCGACAGCGTCACTGAGCTGCGGCGAGGTCGAGTGCCTGTTCGACGTCATGGCCCGGCTGCGCGACAGCGGCCGCGCCCTGGTCTTCGTGTCACACCGGCTCGAAGAGGTGCTGGCGATCACCGACCGCGTGACAGTGATGCGCGAGGGCGCCGCCGTCGCGGCCGACCTCGAGACCCGCGCGCTGACCCAGGCGGACATCATCACCCTCATGGCCGGACGCGAGATCGGCGCCATCTACGGGGACACGGCCACAGCCACCGTCACCAGCGATGCGCCCGTGGTCCTGGAAGTCGAGGACCTGCACTGCGCACCCCTGGTGCACGGCGTGTCCTTCCTGGTGCGCCGTGGCGAGATCCTGGGCCTGGGCGGCCTGGTGGGCGCAGGACGCTCCGAGACCGTAGAGGCCATCTTCGGGCTGCGCCCGCTCACCCAAGGCACGATCCGACTCGAAGGCCGGCCGATACAGCCGCGTTCGCCCGCCCAAGCCATTCGCGCCGGCATCGGACTGGTGCCTGAAGACCGTCGTACACAGAACATCGTGCCGGACTTCAGCGTCATGGAAAACCTGCTGCTCGCCCACCTGGGTGCGCACTGCGGCTTCGGGCGCGGATATGCCCAGCGCCAGGCGAAGACCGAGGAACTGCTGCGACTGCTGGACCTGCCCGCGCACCGGCTGCAGGACACCGGCATGCTGAATCTTTCAGGGGGCATGCAGCAAAAGATCATCATCGCGCGGTGGCTGCTGGTCGAGCCCAAGGTCCTGATCCTGGACGAACCCACCAAGGGCGTGGACATCCAGACCCGCCAGTCGATCTACGCCCTCTTGCGCCGCATCGCCAGCCAGGGCGTGGCCGTGGTTGTCATCTCATCGGACTTCGAAGAGTTGCTGGGTCTCACGGACCGGGTGGCGGTGATCAGCGACGGACGCTGCGTGGCAAACATGTCCAGCCGCCTGCTCAGCGAGGAAAAGCTCACCCTGCTGGCCGCGCCGCGAACCTCCATGCAGCGCAACACCGCGCTGCTGCAGGCCCTGGTCGGCGACTATGGCGGCGCCGGCTTCTGGGCCCTGATCGACAACGACCGCCTGATCTGCCTGAACGCCGTACTGGCCAGCCCGCAGGCCACGCCGGGGTTCCAGGCCGGCGAGGCGGTCGCCTTCTCGCAAAGCGCCATACCGCGCGGTCTGGCGCTGCGCGGAGGCGGCTTTGTCCAGGAAACCGGCCGCAACCTTGCCACCATGCTGCGCCCCATTCGCAACCGGCGCGGCCATGAGCTGGGCTGGATCGGCCTGACCCTCGGCGCCGATGCGCACAGGCCCTCGGAGCAGGAACTCGGACAACGCATAGGGGACTTCCATGAATGAGTCAGTGAATCAACCCATACAAGCCCTGGCGCCGGCGCCGGTGCATACCGGCCGGCTATGGAAAACACTGGAGCTGCGCATGCTGGCCCTGGCACTGGGCATCGCACTGACGCTGTCGCTGCTGTCGCCCCATTTCCTGACACAGGCCAACATCTTCAACCTGCTCGACCAGTCGGTGGTGATCGGACTGGTGGCGGTCGGCATGACCTTCGTGATCCTCACGGGCGGCATCGACCTGTCCGTGGGCTCGGTCGCCGGACTGACGGGCATCGTGCTGGGACTGGCGCTTCAATCGCTGCCCATTCCCATCGCCATCGTCGTGGCCGTGCTGGCGGGCGCGGGCATAGGCCTGTTGTCGGGCATGCTCGTGGCCTTCTTTGGCCTGGCCCCCTTCGTGGTGACCCTGGGCGTGATGGCCATCGGGCGCAGCCAGGCGTTTCTGCTATCGGGGCAGACGGTGGTCTCCAACATTCCGGAAAGCCTGTCGGACATCGTCTTTGCCTCCTTCCTGGGCATCCCGGCCAATGTGCTGTTCCTGCTGGCCGTCTATGCCCTGGCCTGGCTGTACCTGAACCGGGCCAAGGGCGGACGCACCATCTACGCCATCGGCTCCAACAGGGAGGCGGCGCGCGCGGCCGGACTGAACGTGCTGTTCTACTCCGTGCTGCCTTACGTGGTCTGCGGAGCGTTCTCGGCGATTGCCGTCACCTTCTCGGTCGCGCAGTTGCGCTCGGCCGACCCGCTGGCCGGCAACCTCTGGGAGCTGGACGCCATCGCGGCGGTCGTCATCGGCGGGGCCAGCCTGTTCGGCGGACGCGGCTCCATCATAGGCACCCTGATCGGCGTCTTCATCATGGTCATGATCCGCAACGGCCTGAACCTGATGGGCGTCTCGCCGTTCTGGCAGGGCTCGGCCATAGGCACCATCATCATCGTTGCACTGCTGATCGAGCGGCTGGTGGGCAGGAGGGCCGAGCGATGAACGCCCAGGAACCAACCTCCCTGAACATCCGCCTCTACGGCACCGACGAACCCCTGCCCGCATCGCGGCGGCTGACGGCAGGGCCGCTGAGTGCCGAACTGCAGGCCGGCAACCTGCGCCATATCCGCTACGGCGGGATCGAAGTCATCCGCGCCATCTCCTTCATCGTGCGCGACCGCCACTGGGGCACGTACGCGCCGCAGATAGACCAACTCGCCGTCCTGCAGGAGGCCGGCCGCTTCGAGGTCACCTACCAGGCCAGCGTGGACGACGGCACACAGCGCCTGTCCTATGCGGTGCGCATCACCGGCACACCCACCGGCCTGCGCTTCGGCGGCAGGGCCAATGCGCAGACCGACTTTGAGACCAACCGCACCGGCTTCGTCATCCTGCATCCACTCGATGGCGTGGCAGGACAGGCGGCAGAAGTCGAACATGTGGATGGACGCATCGAGCAGACCCGCTTTCCGGAACGCATCGCGCCGCTGCAGCCCATGTCACAGCTGCGCGCCATCACGCACCAGCCCCGACCGGGCCTGCGCGTGTGCTGCCGCATGGAGGGCGACACCTTCGAGATGGAGGACCAGCGCAACTGGACCGATGCCTCGTTCAAGACCTACGTCCGCCCCCTGGCCCTGCCCTGGCCCTACACCCTGAGGCCGGGCGAGACGGTATCTCAGGACATCACACTGACCATCGATGCGGACGCCGCGCCGCAGATCAAGAACGCCGCACCGGTGGGCCTGTCCATCGGCGGGCCCACCGGCCCACTGCCTACTGTCGGCGCAGGACTGAGCCGCGAGGAGCTCGCGGACACCACCGTCCACCTGGAGCGCCTGATCGCGCTGCAGCCACGGCACCTGATCCATCACTTCGATCCGCGCACCGGCCGGACCGAAGACCTGCGGCAGGCGGCGGACATCGCCCATCGCCTGGGCGCCGAACCCTGGCTGGAGGTGGTGGTCGCCTCGGTGCAGGACTTCGAAAAGGAGCTGGCCGACCTGGGACAGGCGCATGCACACCTGGGCTCACCCTTCCAGGTGGTACTGGTATCGCCTGCCGCCGACCTCAAGGCGACGCTGCCCGGCAGCCCCTGGCCGCCCGCCCCGCCGCTGCCGGCGCTCTACCGCGCCGCGCGTCAGGCCTTTCCCGGTACGCGCCTGGGCGGCGGCATGTTCAGCTTCTTCACCGAACTCAATCGCAAGCGGCCACCGCTGGACGAGATCGATCTGGTCACCTTCACCACGGCCGCGATCTTCCACGCGGGTGACGATGCCACCGTGATCGAAAACCTCGAAAGCCTGCCTTCACTGACCGCCAGCGCCCGGCACATCGCAGGCCATCGACCCTTCGTCGCAGGCCCCAGCGCCATCGGCATGCGCATGAACCCCTACGGCGAGGCACCCGTGCTCAACCTTGCCAACACCCGCCAGGCCATGAACGAGAACGACCCGCGCCAGCGCGGCCTGATCGGAGCTGCCTGGGCCCTGGGCTATGTCAGCCACATGGCGCGCGGCGGCGCCCAGGCCGTGACGCTGGGCGGCACCACCGCTGCACAAGGCGTTCTCGCAGTCCCGCAGCGCTGGCCTCAGCCGGGCTACGAAACGGCCGGCGGATACTTCCCCATCTTCCATGTGCAGCGCCTGCTGGCTGGGCTCGCGGGCCATGAAATGCTCCAGGTGGAAACGCCGGATCCGTCATGCATCGCCGCCATCGCATTGCGGCAAGGGCAGGCCATCACGCTCCTCCTGGCCAACCTGCGGCCCGAGCCCCAGGATGTTCTGCTGCCCGTCGAGATGACGGGCCTGTGCGTGCTGGACGCATCGCATTTCCATGCCGCAGCGCAGAACCCGTATTTCCTGGATGCCCTGGCACCCGCTTCAGGCTGCCATATCAGGCTGGACGCGCATGCGGTTGCGCGGGTGGCCCTGGCCAGCATCCACGCATGAATGGCGCGGCCTCGGAGCATATGCATGCCGCGCTTGGGTCTCGCCGCTGATCTTCGTCATCCTCGGATCGGTGCTGGAAGGCATACCCGCCATCGTGCTGTTCGGCCCGCTGCTGTTTCCCATCGCACGCGACCTGGGCATCCATGAAGTGCACTACGCCATCGTCGTCGTGCTCGCTATGGGCCTGGGCCTGTTCGCCCCGCCGCTGGGCGTGGGCTACTACGCAGCCTGCGCCATAGGACAGATCCACCCGGACAAGGGTTTGCGGCCCATCGTGGGCTACCTGCTGGCGCTGCTGCTGGGTACGGTGGCGGTGGCGGCCGTGCCCTGGCTGTCGATCGGGTTCCTGTAGAGGCGCGGCCGCCCCCGCTCAGGAATACTCCAGATCGCTGTGCTTGCTGGTCACCAGCCGGCCGGCCGACAGCGACATCATCAGCAGCGCAATCGCCTCATGCATGATCAGCGTGTGCGTGTTGCCGGTCTCCACCATCTTGCTGCGCAGCGATTCGCGCACCTGCACGGAGCCGGTCACGTCGATGATGACGTCCACCGCTGCATCCACCAGATCCATGAACCGTGTGGTGACCGGTACGCCACGCGCGCGCGCCAGTGCAATGCCGGGCTGGTCCAGGTCCAGGTCGGCCACCCCGAGCAACTGCACGAAGGGCGCGTCCAGCAACTGCTGCAGCAAGGGAGTGCCGGTCTGCCCCGCACCAATGACCACGATCCGGAAGGCTTGCATGGGTTGAATCCTTTTGCATATGGGAAGTACGGCGCCATCATAGAAATGCCTTGCCGGTGCGCGCCGGTCCGGGGCGGGTGGAATGGGTTTGTATGACCCAGGTCAAATCCGGTGGACAGGGGCGTGGTGGCGGACCCTCCATGCCCCTCCCACATCACCGGTATCCGCGTTGGAGATTCGATACTGAATTCAGTACCATTCAACACATCGATGCCGATAAGGAGCCACCGTGCACAACACCTTGACTGCCGCAGAGCTCAAGCGCCGCGGCATGGCCGCCATTGAGGATGGACTTCGGCATGGCCCTGTCCACCTGATCAAGCGCAACCAGGCAACCGCGGTGGTGCTGTCCGAGCAGGAGTACCGGAAACTGCTGGAGCAGGCTCCGCAGCCGCACCACGGCATGACAGCGGTGCAATGGCTGCTGTCGCAACCCACCACAGGCGCACGCGAGAAGGCGGAGATCGATGCATTCCTGTCAGGGGAGCGCGACTGGTGATCGCCTTTTTTGATGCCAGCGCACTGATCTACCTGCTGCAGGCCCGAGAGCCTTTTGCCAGCCATGCCCGGGCCGAGCTCCAGGCGCTGCATACGGCCAATCCGGGCATGGCATCCGCCGTGAGCCGGCTGTCCTGGCTGGAGTGCCGCACCGGCCCCTTGAAGTCGAATGACTCGGTCGCGTTGGCGGTCTTCGACACCTTCTTTGCCCGGGCGGACCTGATCTGGGTGGAACTGAGCCGCGAGGTGGTGGAGTTGGCCACCGCGATCCGCGCGCGGCATGGACTGCGGACCCCCGATGCCCTGCACGCCGCCAGTTGCCTGCAACTGGGACCACACCACAGGCTCTTGACGGGGGACGCTGCCTTCCAGAGGGTTCATGGCCTGAACGTGGTGCTTCTGGCCTGAATGCAGCTGCCGCTGCCGCCTGTATTTCCCCACAAAAAAACCCACCGGCTTCGTGGCCCGGCGGGTTTTCCCGGGTGAGTAACAGCAGATGCTGTTATTGCCTTACCGGAACCTGTTCCGTGTATTCGCGCAGCACGCCGCCGCCTTCGACGGAGCCGCTGACCTGGCCGTCCTTGACGCGTTCCACGCAGGAGCGGCGGTCGCCTTCGTTCTTGAAGACATCGCAGCGGGCGACAGCGTTGCGCTGGAAGTGATCGCCCGACTGGACGCCGCCTCGGCGCGATTGTTCCTTGACGGCGGCGGCCTCGTGCTGGTCGGGGTCACGGCGGTCATAGCCGCGCTTGGCGGGGCCCTTGTGATCGGTATGTTGATCGGCGTGCTTCTTGTGGTGGTGATGGGGCTTTGCCTTTTCCGCAGCGGGCGGCGGCGGGGGCGGTGCGCCATCAGGCCCAGGGCCGGGCTGGGCGGTGGCCAGGCCGGCCATGCCCAGGACGGCAGCGCCAATACACAGCTGCAGGGGACGAATCCATGGGTTCTTCATAGCTTCACTCCATTCCTCGTGAAAAAAGTCAAGGCCCAAGCATGCGTGTTTTCCAGCTCCCCATTTATCGGTACAGCGCGGCTGCGCATGCAGGCCATGGCCTACAGCTTGCCGGACCCCCTGCACGCGGCTCCTGACCTGGGTCAAGCCTTGTGCGCAAACCAGCGCTGCACGCCTTCGGCCATGCGTGCGAAGACGCTGTCCAGCGTGGGCACCTCGGCGCCCCACAGGGCGCGCAGCACCTCGGCGTTCTCGAACAGGCCATGCCAGTAGCAGCCGGCGATGCGGCCATCGGGGCTGTGCCACAGCAGGCCGGGCACGGGCTCGGCCACGGCACTGCCTGCAGCCACCATGTCGGCGCGCACGCTGGTCTGGCCATGGTGAATCTCATAGACCCGGGCCTGGACGCCGGACAACGGCGCCAGCGCACCGGGCAGCGGTGGCAGGCGCACGCTGGCAGGCAGCACGGTCTTGTCCGGTGCGAACAGCGTGGTCAAGGGCAGCAGGCCCAGGCCGGCTGCGTTGCCGTCCACGCCATGCAGGTCGATCAGCGCCTCGCCCAGCATCTGCAGGCCGCCACAGATGCCCAGCACCTGCCGGCCTGCTGCGGCGTGGGCTGCGACGGCGGCGTCCAGGCCCTGGGAACGCATCCAGGCCAGATCGGCGGCGGTTGCCTTGGAGCCCGGCAGGATGACCCAGTCGGCGCCTGCCAGCTGGGCCGGCGTGCGCGCCCAGGCCACGCGCAGGCCCGGTACCTGCAGCAGGGGCTGGAATTCGTCGAGGTTGCTGATGCGCGGGTAGGCAATGATGGCGATGGTGGTGTGCACGGCGCGCCCCGCCCCTCCTCCAGAGCCACGGTCGTCAAAGACGCCATCCTCCTCCGGCAGGCCATGCTGGAACTGCATGGGGATGGTGGCCACGGTGGGCACGCCGGTGCGCTCCTGCAGCATCTGCGGGGCGGGCGCCAGCAGGCTGGCATCACCCCGGAATTTGTTGAGCACGAAGCCGCGGATCAGCGCCTGTTCGTCCGGCGGCAGCAGGGCCCAGGTGCCGTAGAGGTGGGCGAAGGCGCCGCCCCGGTCGATGTCGGATACCAGCAGGCAATGCGCGCCGCAGTGGCGCGCCACACGCATGTTGACGACGTCGCTGGCATGCAGGTTGATTTCTGCGGGGGAGCCTGCGCCTTCGATGACGACCACATCGTTGTCGGCACGCAGGCTGTCCAGCGCCTCGGCGATCTGCGGCCAGACGCGGGCGCTGCGGCCGCGCCAGGGCAAGGCCGAGAGTTCCTCGCTGACCCGGCCCAGCAGCACGACCTGGCTGCGCATGTCGGCCTCGGGCTTGAGCAGCAGCGGGTTCATGCGCACATCGGGCGCGCAGCCTGCGGCCAGGGCCTGCAGGTACTGCGCCGTGCCGATCTCGCCCCAGGCACCGCCCGGCGCGGAGACCACGCGCGCGTTGTTGCTCATGTTCTGCGCCTTGAAGGGCGCCACCTTGTAGCCCTGGGCACGGTACCAGGCGCACAGCGCGGTGGCCACCCAGCTCTTGCCGGCGCCGCTGCTGGTGCCCAGCACCATCACGCACAGCGCGGGGCGCTGGCCGGGCGTGGGCAGGGGCAGGTTCACGGCGGCGGGTTCATTCGATTGCATGGTGCTTCTCCATTGGCTGCCAGGCGGCCAGCAAGGCGTTCTGGGATGCGGGCGCCAGCACGCCCATGCGCACGCAGCCGGGCAGGCCGAAGCTGTCGCAGTCACGCAGCTTGATGCCCTGCGCGCGCAGTTGGGCCAGGCGCGTCTGCATGGCGTCGCCCTGCCGTGCTTGCGGCCAGCGCGCCACAAAGTAATTGGCCTGCGAGCCGGGCAGTACCTGCCAGCCCAGGCGCTGCACCAGTTCGATCTGCTGCGCCTTCCAATCGCGCAGCCGTTGCAGGCTTTGCGCCAGCCATTGCCGGGTGGCCGGTGCGGTCCAGGCCGTGAGCATGGCCTCGCCATGGGCGCCCACGGGCCAGGATGGCGACAGGGCACGCAAGGCATCGATCTCGTCGTGCGGTACGGCCTGGGGCGCAATGGCGTAGGCCGCGCGCACGCCGGTCATGCCAAGGGCCTTGTTGGGGGTCCACATCTGCCAGGCATCGCGCACCTGGGCAGGCACGGCCGGTTCAATGCCCGGCTCCAACCTGAGGGGGGCATAGGCGCAGTCGATCACGCGCCAGGTGCCGGGCGGTGCGGGCTCGCTCCACAGGGGCCAGACATCCTCGGGCCGGCCCAGCGGGCTCGATGGCGCGCAGGCCCAGTGCAGGCCGGGTCCGGCCTCGGTGATGCCGTCGCGCGCGGCTTGGCGCAGGCGCCAGACCTGGGCGGCGTGGGCGTAGTCGCCGTAATGGTGGGCCGGCAGGCTGGCGACGGCCGCGCCTTCGCGCGCCGCATGCATGGTGATGCGGTGGATGAAGTCGCTGGCGCTGGCCGCGATGACGATGCGCTCGGCCGGCACGCCATGAAGGTCCGCCAGCCGTGCGCGCAACGCCGTGTAGTGCGGGTCCGGGTACTGGGCCGCATGCGCCCGGGACAGCGCATCCAGCGCTTGCGGGCAGGGTCCGCAGGCATTGCGGTTGGTGGAGAAATCGTGCGCGGGCACGCCCAGCGCGTCCGTGCCGCCGTGGATGACTGTCATTGGTTTCATGGTGTCTTTCCTACCATCACCCATCCAAGGACCAGGGCGACAGCCAGCCCGGCAGCCACCAGCATGGCCACCACGCGGCCCGCATGCGCCACGGCCTGCTGCAGCTCGGCCGCCTGCGGCACGCGGCCTGCGGGGTTGAGCACGTAGACGCCGGGCTTGCCCAGGCGCACGCCCAGCAGCCTTGCCATGGCGCCCATGGGCCAGCCGCCGTTGGGCGACGGGGTGATGCGCGCGTCCTGGCGCAGCGCACCCCAGCCCGGCCGCCGGCCAGCGGCCAGGCCGGACAAGGCCAGCAGCAAGGCGGTCAGGCGCGCCGGTATCCAGTTGAGCAGGTCATCGGCACGCGCCGTCCATTTGCCGGCCCATTGCCAGTGACGCCGGTCATCGCCCTGCCCGCGCCAGCCCGGGTAGCCCCACATGGCATCGGCCGTATTGGCAAAGCGGTAGAGGGCCGCGCCCGGCAGGCCGGCCACGGCAAACCAGAACAGCGGCGCCAGCACGGAGTCGCTGAGGTTCTCGGCCAGGGTTTCGATGGCGCTTTCGCGCACCTGGCCTGCGTCGAGCCGCGCCGTGTCCCGGCTGACCAGCCAGGTCAGGCGCTCGCGGCCTGCGGGCAGGGATTGCTGCAGTGCGGCTTCCACGGCCAGCACCTCGTCGCGCAGCATGCGCCAGGACAAAAGCGGCTTGAGCAGCACGCCCAGCACCAGGGCGCCCAGCCACCATGGCATGGGCGGCAGCAGCCACTGGATGAACGCGTAGATGGCGAAGAACAGCAGCGCCAGCAGGCACCAGGCGACTGCGCCCAGCGCAAAGCGTGGCCAGTCGCGCACATGTTCTTCGCGTGGGGCAATTCTTCGCCCAACCGCAGCCAGCAGCCGGCCCATGGCGACCACGGGGTGCATCCACACGGGCGGCTCGCCCCAGAGCCGGTCGATCAGCAGGGCCACGGGAACGGCCAGCGCGGCGGCCAGCGCGTGGCGCGCCCAGGGCTCGGACACAGGCTGCGACAGCGCCTGCCAGCACCACCACAGCGGGCTGAGCGCGGCGCCCAGCAGTTGCCAGGAAGGGCTGTCGCTCATGCCTGCGGCTGCGGACCGGCGGCGCGCTGGCCCCAGAAGTCGTCGTAGAGCATGTCCTGCAGCGGTGCGCGGCTGGCCCATTTCTGCTGCTGCAGCATGGGCTCGGCATAGTAGGCCGACACGGGGCCCAGGCACAGCACGGCCAGCGGCCGGCTGCCCACGGGCATTTGCAGCAGCGCGGCCAGCACCTCGGGATCGAACAGCGAGACCCAGCCCAGCCCCAGCCCCTCGGCACGCGCGGCCAGCCACAGGTTCTGGATGGCGCAGGCGGCCGAGGCCACGTCCATCTCCGGCAGGGTACGCCGGCCGAAGACATGGGACTCACGCCCTGGCGGCATGGCCACGACCAGGACCTCCGCCGCATCCAGCACGCCCTGGACCTTGAGCTGCATGAAGTCTTCCTCGCGCTCGCCCAGCGCACGCGCGGTCTGCAGGCGTTCCTGCTCGATCACGGCATGGATCTCCTGGCGCAAATGCGCATCGCGCACGCGGATGAAGCGCCAGGGCTGCATGAAGCCGACGCTGGGCGCATGGTGGGCGGCGCGCAGCAGGCGCAGCAGCACCTCGGGCGCGACCTCGCCGCCGCAGAAGTGGCGCATGTCGCGCCGCTCATGGATGGCGCGGTAGACGGCTGCCCGCTCGGCCTCGGCAAAGGGTTGGGCGGGAATGGTCTCTGGCGCCCGGGATTGCGTTTCGCTGCTCATGCCGCCATTGTCCGCCGCAGGCCGGGCCTGCGGGCGGCATCAGTCCTCAATACCACGCTGGGCGGGAATACCGGCCTGGAAGGCGTGCTTGACCAGTTCCATGCGCGTGACGGTATCGGCCACGGCAATGATTTCCTCGGGGCAGCGGCGGCCCGTGAGCATGACGTGCACATGGCGCGGGCGGTCGGCCAGTGCCTGCAGCACAGGCTCCAGCGGCAGCCAGCCATAGATCAGCGGATAGGTGATTTCGTCGAGCACGACCAGGAAGTGATCACCCGAGAGGATGGCGGTGCGCGCACGCTCCCAGCCCTCGCGCGCGATCTGGGCCGACCGCTCATGGTCCTGGCTCTTCCAGCTGAAGCCGTCGCCCAGGCCTTCGATGGGCATGCCCAGTTGCTCGAACATGCGGTGCTCGCCAAAACGCGCCGTGGGCACCTTCATGAACTGGAAGATCTTGACGGACTTGCCCCGGCCATGCGCGCGCAGGGCCAGGCCGAAGGCCGCCGTGCTCTTGCCCTTGCCGTCGCCGGTATTCACCAGCACCAGGCCACGGCGTTCGCCTTCGGGCTTTTCATAGGGCTTTTCCGTCGGGGCCTGTTCGATCTGCATGGGTCTGTCATCCTCAAAAGTTGCACGCGCTGCGGTGGGCATGCGCCGCAGCGGAGCGCCACTTTAACCGAGGCGGGCGCCCAGCCGGCGCTGCAGGGCACGCACGGCGCTGTCCACCGTGGTGAGCACGGGCAGGCCCGTGGCGGCCTCGCAGGCGGCGCGGGCACGCGCCATGCTGAACTGGGCCAGCGCAATGCGCGTGCAGCCGCGCGCGGCCAGGGCACTGGCCTGCTCGACCACCAGGCGGTCATGCGTGGCGGTGTCGCCCCGGTTGAGCGCGTCCATGGCGCCATCGGCCAGGGCAGGCACGAGTTCGATGCCGGCCGGAAACTCCGGCGGCATGGACTGCAGCGTGGGCGCGAAGCTGGAGATCAAACCCAAGGCACCCTGCCGGCCCTGCACGGCCTCTTCGATCATGGCCTCGTTGGGCTTGAGCACGGGCAGCGGCGTATGGCGCGCGGCCACGGCCTCGATGCAGGGGCCAAAGGCCGAGCAGGTGAACAAGATCCCCTGCGCGCCCGTGTCCACGGCGTACTGCGCCAGGCGCTGGAAACGCTCGTGCATGGCGGCGTCCAGCCCGCGCCCGTTGCGCGCCAGGTCGGCCGAGAGGCTGTCGTCCAGCAGGTTCATGCGAACCGCCTCGGGCCAGTCGCGCGCAAAGGCTTCGTTGATGGGAGCGACGGAGTGGCTGAGGGCGTGGATGAGGGCGATGCGGGTCATGGATGGGGGAGTCTGGAATGGAACGGAATTATTGGGGCGACAGCCGGGTGAACTGGGAGCGCGGCAGCAGGCGCTTGAAATCGGCATCGAAGCTGACCACATGCTCGCCCTGGTGGATGGCGGCGGCGGCCAGCCATGCGTCCGGCACGTCGTTGGCGGCCAACGCCTTGTCGGCGCACAGTTGCCTCAGCGCCGGCCATTCGGAACCCAGCACGGCCTGCTCGACGCCTGGCGAGGCCAGCAACGCGTCGATGAAGCGCAAAGCCTCGGCCATGGGCGTCGGGTTGACGAAGATCTTCGGATGCGTGACCAGGCGCAGAAAGCTCGCCACCACCATGGGCTGCAATTTCAACAGCACGCCCTGGCTGGCATCGGCCATGGCCTGCTCCAGCCATTCGCGGGCCACCGAATGATGGGGGTGGTCGCTGCGCGATGCCGCCACCAGCAGGTTGACGTCGGGCGTCATGGCTGCTCGTTCTGGTCGGCGGCATCCAGCAGCGCGCGGTTGCTCAGTGCGTCCAGCCCCGGAGCCAGTCCGCCCTTGCCATGGTAGACGGGAAGGCGCACACGCCGGGCAGGTGCCTGGGCCTTGCGCAAACGCAATTGCAGGCCCTCTTCTATCAGGCGCGTCAGGCTGGTGTGCTGCTGTGCCGCATAGGTCTTCGCTTCGGTCAGCAATGCATCGTTGAGGTCAAGCGTGGTCTTCATGGCGGCCCCCGGAGCAGGAATTTCGTACAGATTTCCCGCACAGATCTTTGCAAAAATCTTTCGTACAGATTTCTGTATGTTAGGAAAATTCCACCGCCAGGGCAACCAGCCCGGCCTGCGCCCTTCAGATGCCCTGGGACGAGGAATGGGCGAAGGATGGGCGAAGGCATCATGCCCCTCACCACGCGGTCCACGATGGCCTTGACCTCGTCCCCGATACGCCCTCAGCGATTCAGGTGTTCCCTGCAGCCTTTCGCGCCGATGACGATGCCGGTCAGAGATTCATTGGCGTGTGTCATGGGCTCTGCACCCAGAGTGCCGATCTGCAGGATGACGTTGCGTCGCATTCCAGAGCCGGTATTCATGCCTCCGCCATGAAGCACCTTCGGGTGGATCGCCACGATCTGGCCTGGGCCACACTGCACCGTGACAGTGTTGGCCGGATCGGGAGTGGGCCATTTGCCATTCACCTTTTGCTGCTGCGCCTCCTGGTCGGAGATGCGATGAGTGCCCGCATCGAAGCAGGTGGCACCGCTTTCCACCGCCATGCCATCCAGGCAGATCATCAGACGGACAAAGCTGGAATCCCTGGTGCAAAAATACCCATTGGGATAATCGCGGTGCCAGGAGATTGACCGTCCGAACCCGGGATTCTTGATGGTCACGTTCATGAAATGGAGCACAGCCTCGTCCACGCCAAGAAGCGTCGTTGCCGCCGAGACAAGCGCGGCATCGTGAAGTGTCTCTGCGAAGACTTCATCAAAGCGGGCGGGATCTCCAACGATGAAGATCGAGTTTCCGGTAAGGGCACCATCCAAGCCGGCGCGCTTGCTGGCCGACAGATCTTTCTCGTACACCAACAGCTCGTCCAACGCCGGCTCCAGTGTTCTGGCCTGCGCATTGCGCTGGATGGCTTCAACAGATGCCACCAAGCTGTCGAGAAGGCCCTTCTCCATGGGTCTTGGCCAGATGACAAATCCCTGCTTCTCAAACATCTCCAGTGCATCGGCAAGCATCGAAAAATTCCTCCACCCTCTATTTTGTGAAGCGCCATTTCACCCTGTTGCGACAGAAAAAGAGATGCATCGCAGTCTGAAAATCAGCATGCCAGGGCCGAAGCCGCCATTTGCGCCACAGCCATCGCAGCGCCAGGATCGTCGCCATCTTCCATGCTCCAGACGGCAGACAGCCCCGACCAGGCCAGCACCCATTGCAGCAGGCGCCTGTGCTCGATGCCCGAGACTTCGGCAATGGAGGCCAGGCGGCGCGCAAAGCGCCCCGGCACCTGCGCGCTGGCGCGGTCGGGATTGCTCAGGATATTGGCGTAGTCGAAGCCGCGCTCGCCGTGCAGGCCCTTGGGGTCGATGGCCAGCCAGCCCAGGGGGCCGAAGTCCAGCACATTGCCGTGGTGCATGTCGCCATGCAGCACCGCCACATCGCGCGGTGCGGCCAGCAGTTCGCGTGCCGTGGCGGCGCACTGGCCCAGCAGGCTGGTGGTTCCATGGCCTTGTGCAAGCAATGCATGGAACCACTGCGACAGCGGCACCAGGGATGGCAACGCCTTGGCGCGCGGCAGGTGCAGGCGCATGGCAGCGGTGCACAGGATGCGCGTGGCCTCCTCATCGCGCGCGCCACGGGCCATCTCCACCAGCGATTCGGGTCCTGTGGCGCGCAGCATCAGCAGGGCCGGCCCTTCATGGGCCAGCACGGGCGCGGCACCATCGCCATTCCACCAGGCCATCAGGCGGGCGCCGGCCACCTCTTCGGGCTCCAGCGCAATCTTGAGCATGGCGGGCGTGCCGCCCTGGCGCACGGGCAGCAACACGCCGCGCGGCGTGGACAGGGGCTGGCCATCGATGGTCAGAGCCCAGCGGCTCAGATACGGCGCATGGAGAGACATTTTTTCTAACAGGCGATCAGGCAGCCGCAGCTTGCCCCCGCAGCCGTGGCAGGGCCAGCCACTGCCCGTCGATGGCGCGGATGCGCAGCCGGTGCTCGAACACGGCCTCCAGCGCCGCATGCGTGGCCGTGTCGGCGCAGGCACCCTGGTGCACCACTTGCCCCTTGTCGAGAATGACCAGTTCCTGGGCCTGCAAGGCCATCGATATCTCGTGCAGCACGCTGACCACGGTGCGGCCCTGGGCGACCAGGGCCTGCACGCATTCGAGCCAGTCGGCCTGGTGCGGCGGGTCGAGGTTGGCCAGGGGTTCGTCCATCAGCAGCACGCGGGCTTGCACGGCCAGGGCGCGCGCCAGCAGCACGCGCTGGCGCTCCCCGCCCGAGAGACTGCCCACGCTGCGCATGCGCCAGTCCCAGCCCTGGGTCTGGCGCAGCGCCTGCTCCACGGCGGCATGGTCTGCCTGGCTGGGCGCAGCCAGCCAGCCCTGGTGCGGCAGGCGGCCCAGCATGACCACGTCATGGACCTGCATGTCGCCGGCCACGGGCTGGTTCTGGCCCAGCCAGGCGAGCGAGCAGGCCCGTTCGCGCGCACTCCATTGCCGCAGCGGGCGGCCCAGGAGCTCCACCTCCCCTTGCACGCCAGCGCCGGACTCCATGCCTGCCAGGGCGCGCAGCAGCGTGGATTTCCCGGCGCCATTGGGGCCGACGATGGCGGTCCAGCGGCCGGCGGGCAGTGCCAGGCTCAGGCCGCCCAGGACCTGTCGATCGCCCAGGCGAACCTTCAGGGCGCGCGCTTGCAGGGCAGGGGCCAGTGCCGTCATGCGCCCTCCCCGCCGCGCAGGGCGTGGCGGCGGTGCATGAGCCACAGCAGGTAGCTGCCGCCCAGCAGGGCCGTGAGCGCACCCACCGGCAGCTCCTGCGGGGCGATGAGCCAGCGCGCCAGCAGATCGGCGGCCAGCAGCAGCACGGCGCCCATGCCCGCGCTGAGCAACAGCAGCCAGCGGTGCATGGACCGCACCATGGAGCGCACCAGATGCGGCGCGGCCAGGCCGACGAAGGCAATCAGCCCGGTCTGCGCCACGGCCGTGCCCGTGGCCAGTGCCAGCAGCAAAATGAGCACCATGCGCAGCGGCGCCAGCGGCAGGCCCAGGCTGTGGGCCGTGGCCTCGCCCAGGGACAGGCCGTCGAGCACGCGGCCCAGGCACCAGGCGCCCAGGGCGGTGGCCAGCAGCACGGCCAGCATCAGCGCGCAGGCGCCCCAGCCGATGAAGGAGGTACTGCCCAGCATGAAGGCCTGCATGGCCTGCATGATGTCCGGGTTCATCAACAGCACCAGGGACGCGGCGGCGCCCAGCACCACCCCCACCACCACGCCGGCCAGCAGCAGCCGCATGGTGTTGTGCGCGCCCTGGGCCAGCACCAGGGTCAGCAGCACGGCCAGGGCCGCGCCCGCAAAGGCCGCGCCCGTGACACCCAGGCGCGCAAGGCCCGCCAGCGCGAAGGGCGAGACGCCCAGCGCCGCCATGCTCAGCGCCACGCCCAGCGAGGCGCCCGAGGCGCTGCCCAGCAGATAGGGATCGGCCAGCGGATTGCGGAACACGCCCTGGGCAATGGCCCCGGCCAGCCCCAGCAGGCCGCCCGCCAGCCAGGCGCCCGCCGTGCGGGGCAGCCGGATCTCGGTGACGATCTGCCAGGACAGCGGATCGCTGCGCGCCGCCCACACGCTTTCCCAGCCCGTGCTGCCCACGCCCGCGCCCAGCAGCATGAGCAGGGCACTCGCGACCAGCAGGGCCAGTGCCATCCAGGGCGCGGCCAGGCCGCCGTGCAGCGTGCGGGCCTGCATCACCGTGCGGCCCCGTTCAGGCAACGCGCCATCAGCGCGGCGCCCTCGGCCATGCGCGGGCCGGCGCGCACCAGCACGTCCAGCTCGGCCGGAACAAAGCGGCAGACGCGCCCGGCCTGCATGGCACGCATGCGGCCCCAGCCCGGATAGGGCTCGCCCGATGTGCCCAGGCTGCGATCGCCGCCCAGGATGAAGTCCGGATCGGCGCGCACCACGAATTCGGGGTTGATGCGCGGAAACGGCCCCAGCTGCGCGCCCACGATGTTGCGCATGCCCAGGCGCGCCAGGGTCTCGCCGATGAACGAAGACTCGCCTGCGGCAAAGGGGCCGCGGTTGACCTCGAAATACACCGTCTGCCCGCGCAGCGCGGGGGCCATGCTGCGCTCCACCGCCTGCAGGCGCGCCTCGATGGCGGACCAGACACGGTCGGCGCCCTGCGCGGGCGGCAGGTCCAGCAACTGGCCCACGGTGCGCAGCACGGCCTGCGCATCGGCATGGGTGCGCGGCTCCAGCGCCACGACCTTGAGGCCCAGTGCCTGCAGCCGCGCCACCGAGCGCGATGCCATGGACACCAGCACCAGATCGGGCTTGAGCGCGACGATGGCCTCGATGTTGGGGTCCATTCCGCCGCCCACCACGGGCAGGGTCTTCACATGGGCCGGCCAGTTCGAATAGCGGTCCACGCCGACCAGGCGCTGGCAGCCGCCCAGCTCGCACACGGTCTCGGTCAGCGAGGGCAGCAGGCTGACGATGCGCTGCGGCGGCTGTGGCAGCTCCACCGGAACGCCCCGCCCATCCGTGACCCGGATGGCAGCCTGCGCCGCAGACAGCGCCAGTGCCAACGCCAGGCCCCACAGGGCGGGACGCCATGGCCTCACGGCTGCGGGCCCTTGAGCGCCAGCGGCAGGCCGGCGCACATCAGCGTGACGGTTTCGCAGCTTTGCGCCGCACGCTGGTTGAGCACACCCAGCGCATCCACAAAGGCCCTCACCTGCGATCCCAGCGGGATCACGCCCAGGCCGATCTCGTTGCCAACCAGGATCACCGGGCCGGGCGCAGCTTGCAAGGCGGCCAGAAAGGCCGTGCATTGGCCCGCCCATCCGCGCGCCAGTTCCTCGGAAGGCCGGGCCGGCATCATCCAGTTGGTCAGCCACAGCGTCAGGCAGTCCACCACCAGCAGGCGCTGCGGCGTGCTGTGCCGCGCAAGCATGGCGGCCAGGTCCAGCGGCTCCTCAAGCGTGGCCATGCCGGGCACGCGCTCGGCGCGGTCGCGCCGGTGGCGGGCGATGCGCTCGCGCATTTCGTCGTCCCAGGGCTGGCCGGTGGCGATCAGCGCGGCCTCGCGGCCCAGGGCACCATCGAGCCAGGCGCGGGCCAGTAATTCGGCGCGGCGCGACTTGCCGCTTTTCTGGCCGCCCAGAATGAGCTGGCTGCGGGGAAGCGAAACGGTGGAGATGGGCTCGGTCATGACGCCTGGCCTGCGGGAATGTCGGCGCCCAGCAGCGCGGCCACGGCACGCGGCTGCGAGGCAAACCAGGCATGGAAATAGCTGGCATGTACGCTGCCGTGGCGGTACAGCGCCTCGCCCCGGTCGGGATGGGCATCCTGTCCCGGGCGGCTGCTGCGCCCTGCCTCGGCCATGGAAGTCTCCAGCCGGCTGTAGTGAAAAGTGTGGCCACGCAGCAGGCCCCAGGGCGTGGGCAGTTGCTGCATGCCCAGGCCGGCCAGCCGCGGCTGCATGCGCGCATGGCCGGGCAACAGGCCCCAGAGGTCCGTGGTCCGGCCCGCAGTGTCGGTCAGTCGCTCGCACAGCGCGAGCATACCGCCGCACTCGGCCCAGACCGGCCGGCCGACAGCCACGTGGCCGGCGATGTCGCCGCGCAGCGCTGCATGGGCTGCCAGCGCGTCCAGGTGCAGCTCCGGATAGCCGCCGGGCAGCCACAGCGCATCGCACTGCGGCAGGCGTTCTGCGGCCAGGGGCGAGAAGAAGGCAATCTGCGCCCCCATGGAGCGCAGGCAGTCGAGGTTGGCCTGGTAGATGAAGCTGAAGGCCGCATCACGCGCCACCGCCACGGTGCGGCCCGCCAGCCAGGGCTGCACGGCTTCGGCAGGTTCCGGGCACGGTTCAAAGTCCACGGACCAGTCCTGCCAGCTGGCGCTCTGGCCGGCTTCCGCCTGCCAGGGCAACTGGCCCAGCGGCGTGGCCAGCAGCGCATCGGCGGCCTGGTCCAGGCGCTGCAGGGCATCGTCCAGCTCATGCGCGGCCACCAGGCCCAGGTGCCGCTCGGGCAGCAGCGAGGCAGCGCCTGCACCCTGCACCCGCGCCAGCGCGCCCAGCCACAGCGAAGGCTCGCGCAGGCCGGCACGCAGCAGGTCGGCATGGCGGATGCTGCCCACTCGGTTGGCCAGCAGGCCGGCCCAGCGCAGGCCGGGCCGGTAGTGCTGCAGGCCATGGGCCAGTGCGCCAAAGGTGCCGGCCATGCCCGACGCGTCGATGACGGCCAGCACCGGCAGGCCCAGCCGCTCGGCCACATCGGCAGCGCAGGGCGTGCCGTCGAACAGGCCCATGACGCCTTCCACCAGGATGAGGTCGGCCTCAAGCGCGGCGGCGTGCAGGCGCGCACGCATGTCGGACTCGCCCGTCATCCACAGATCGACGCTGTGCACGGACGCGCCGCTGGCCAGCTCGTGCCAGTGCGGGTCCAGGAAGTCAGGGCCGCACTTGAACACGCGCACGCGGCGCCCCTGGCGCGCATGCAGCCGCGCCAGCGCAGCCGTCAGCGTGGTCTTGCCCTGCCCTGAGGCCGTGGAAGTGATGAGCAGCGCCGGGCAGCGTGCCCCGCCCCGGCCCAGGTCAATATTCATGGTTTTGTTTGCTCCGTGCGACGCTGCCTTGAACCGGCCGCTCCGCCAACGCGGCGCATTGTAGTGCGCACCCCCACCGTATCCGCCCCGTACCCGCACCGCGCCCGCAACCAATGCTTACGCATTACACCCCGCCGAAGCAGACGAGTCCTACACATGGCGCTACGATTTTGTGAGACAGTTTGCCGCCTGCGCTCGAATACCTGAGCACGGCGCTGACGTCAAGCCTTCTACGCCCTCCTGCTACCAGGTTTCCTCGGATACTTCCACGGAATGCGCTCACTTCGTTCGCACGTCCTACAATCTCAGCGTCTATGACCTCCCAGACTTCCCTCGACCACATTGCAGAGCGCGTGGAGCGCCTGCTGGTTCGCCACGAGGAACTGCAACGCACGAATGCGCTACTCGCCGAACAGGTGGCGGCCCTGACCCAGGAGCGTGATTCGCTGCGCTCGCGGCTCAACGCCGCCCGGGCCCGCGTCGATGCCCTGATCGAGCGCCTGCCCTCCAACCAGGGGGCTTGACCCCTTCGCAACCGCCGACGCCCCGAACGCCCATGAAGCAGATCGAAGTGCAAATCCTGCAGCAAAGCTATGTGCTGACCTGCCCCGATGGCCAGGAAGAGCGTCTGCTCGAGGCCGTGCGCCGTGTGGACACGGCCATGACCCGCATCCGCGACAGCGGCAAGGTCCGCTCCCGCGAGCGCGTGGCCGTGCTGTCCGCGCTGAACATGGCCTTCGACGTGCTGGACCGCGAAGCCCAGGAAAGCGCCATGGCCACGGCCCAGGCCGAAATGCAATCCCTGCATGACGAGGCCGCTTCCCAGCAGGACGCCCCCTCCCAGCCACCCGAGCCCAGCCCCGAGGAGCTGGCCGAGCGCGCACGCCAGGAGGCGCTTGCCGAGCAACTGGTGCTGCGCCTGGACCAGGCCCTGGAGAGCGATGCACGGCTGCTCTGAGACGCCGCGCCCCGCCCATGCAACGGCCTCTTCGGAGGCCGTTTTTCATGGCATCGCCCATGTCAATGGAAAGCCCATGCCGTTCAAAGAACTTGATTGCGGGCCTGTCCAATCGCCGTAGAATGGAGGCGTCTGCAAACCCGCCGGGCTTTATAGTTCCTTGGACCAATGCTCTATGAGCCCGGGCTTGGTACATTGCCATTCGAGCGTGATCGTCTCGCGTCAGATGAACCCAACGTCTGGCTGCCCTTGCCCCCCTGAACCCCGGTTCAGGATGACGGCCCGGTGGTCTTTGCAGACACCTGATCCCAACCCGGCGCACCTCCACGGTGCGCCGGGTTTTTTGTTGCCCGCCCCTCCTCTACCGATCTTCTGCCGCATGCCTGACCTGCTGTTTCTCGAACTGGCCCTGCTGGGCCTGTGCTCCGGTTTCCTGGCCGGCCTGCTGGGAGTGGGCGGCGGCATGGTGCTTGTACCGTTTCTGACCTACTTTCTCGACAAGCGCGGGGTCGGCCCGGACCTGTCCGTGAAGATGGCGATCGCCACGGCCATGGCCACCATCGTGTTCACCTCGATCTCCAGCCTGCGCGCCCACCACGGTCGCGGCGCCGTGCGCTGGGACATCGTGCGCAGCCTGGCGCCGGGCATCATCACGGGCGGCCTGCTCGCCAGCCTGGGGGTTTTCGCGCTGCTGCGCGGCAAGTACCTGGCACTGTTCTTTGGCGTGTTCATCGGCTACATGGCGCTTCGCATGCTGCGCAGCAACAGCCAGCCCACGGCCACGCGCGCCCTGCCGGGGCCGCTGGGGCTGTACGGTGCGGGCACGGGCCTGGGCTTCATCTCGGGGCTGGTGGGTGCAGGCGGGGCCTTCATCAGCGTGCCCTTCATGATGCGCTGCTCGGTGCCCATGCACATGGCCGTGGGCACCAGCGCGGCGCTGGGGTTTCCGATTGCCGTGGTGAATGCGGCGGGCCTGATCTTCACCGGCGCGGGTGACGCGGGGCGCCCCGAATATTCGCTGGGCTACCTGTGGCTGCCGGCCCTGCTGGCCCTGGCCTGCTGCAGCGTGCTGACGGCACCGCTAGGGGCACGGGCAGCGCACCGGCTGCCCGTGGGCCAGCTCAAGCGCATCTTTGCCACGCTGCTGTTCGGCCTGGCGGCCTACATGCTCTGGAAGGGCTTGAGCGCAGGCAGCTGAACGCTCGCGGCCTGGGCCATTCTCTGCCGGTAGGCGATGGCGCCAATGCCGGCGCGCTGGGCCTGCAGGCATTCGCCGAATTGCTCGCGCGGCAGGCCCGGGGCACACAGAAAGCCCTGGAAGTAGTGGCCCTGCATGCGATGGATGGCCGTGAGCTGCTCGGGCGTTTCCACGCCCTCGGCCACGATCTCCACGCCCAGCGCCAGCCCCAGGCTGATGATGGCGCCCACGATGGCCTGGTCGCCCTCGTCGCTGGGCAGGCCACGCACGAAGCTCTGGTCGATCTTGATCTTGGAGATGGGCAGCTTCTTCAGGTAGGCCAGGTTGGAGTAGCCCGTGCCGAAGTCGTCAATGACCATGCCCACGCCCAGGTCGGCGATCTGGCACACGCGCAGCGCCATGTCCTGGGCGTCCTGCAGCAAGATGCTTTCCGTCAGTTCCAGCTCCAGCAGCTGGGGCGCCAGGCCGTAGCTGCGCAGCAGCTCGGTCACCCGCTCGACAAAGCCCGACTGGCGGAACTCCAGCGCCGACACGTTGACCGAGACCTTGATGGGCATGCCCTGCTGCTGCCAGCGCGCAGCCTCCTGCACGGCCTGCTCCATGACCCAGGCGCCCAGCGTGACGATGTAGCCCGACTCCTCGGCCAGCGGGATGAAGACACCCGGCGAGACCACGCCGAATTCGGGATCCGTCCAGCGCAGCAGCGCCTCGGCCGCGACGATGCGGTCGCTGTCAATGTGCACCTGGGGCTGGAAGTAGACCGCCATGCGGCCATGCTCCAGCGCCTGGCGCATGGCGTGCTCCAGCTTCATGCGCGACAGCAGGCCGGCGCTCATCTGCGGCTGGTAGAAACTGAAATGGCCCCGGCCCCGTTCCTTGACGCGGTACATGGCGGTGTCGGCCTGGCGGATCAGCTCATCCAGCGTGAGGCCATCGGCCGGGTACTGGGCCACGCCGATGCTGCACTGCACGGAGAAACCCAGGCCGTCGAGCAGGAAGGGGCGCTCCATCTCCTGCAGGATGCGCCTGGCCACCGACGCGGCCAGCTCGGCGTTGCAGCCTTGCAGGTAGAGCACGAACTCGTCGCCACCCAGGCGGCACAGGATGTCCACGGGCCGCATGCAGTCGCTCAGGCGCTGCGCAACCAGCTTGAGCACGCGGTCGCCGAACTGGTGGCCCAGCGAGTCGTTGATGATCTTGAAGCGGTCCAGGTCGATGAACAGGATGCTGAACACCGTGCCGCCTGCGCGCGCGGCCTCGATGGCTGCATCCACGCGCTCCGTGAGGTTCAGCCGGTTGGGCAGGCCGGTGAGCGCGTCGCTGTAGGCCAGTTGTTCAATGCGCTGCTGGGCCACGCGCTGCTGCGTGAGGTCGCGCATGAAGCCGATGCTCTGCACCACGTCGCCCTGCGCATTGCGCAGCGGCACCCAGGACAGGCGCACGGCGCAGCGCGCGCCGCCGGCCTGGCGCAGCCACAGGTCGCCCTCCCAGAAGCCGCCCTGGTGCCACTGGATGCGGGCCAGGTCGCCCAGGGTGTCGGCCTGGCCTTCGGCAGCTTCGAACAGCGATTCCACCGTGCGACCCTGCACGGGCATGCCGCCCAGCAAGCGTTCGCAGGCCGGATTGGTGCGTGCCACGTCCATGTGGCCATCGGCGATGAAGATGCCGTCCAGGCTGGACTCGAAGACCCGCGCAGCCAGCTCCAGGCCCGCCTGGGTCTGGGCCTCGGCCGTGATGTCGCGGAAGGAAAAGATCCGCCCCATGGGCAGGCCCCGGCGCAGTTGGGGCACGGCGCGGCGCTCCAGGATGCGGCCGTCGCGCAGGTCCAGCACATCGGACGCTTCCATCAGGGGCTGGGCCGACAGCAGTTTCAACTGCTGCGCGTAGGATTGGGCATCGCGCACCTGGCCGGTCAGGTGATCGAGGATGGCCGCGTCGTTGCGGCGCACCAGCAGCGCCTCGGGAATGCCCCAGAGCGTGGCAAAGCGGTGGTTGAAGGCGCGGATGCGGCCATCGGGATCGCAGACCAGGATGGCGTCGGCCGCGGACTCCAGCGTGGCGCGCAGCTCGCCCAGCAGGCTTTCGAACTCGGCCTCGTGCAATGCCTGCTCGCGCCGGTCCAGCATGCTGACCAGCAGCACCTCGCCGTCGAGCGCGCGCACGCGCATCTCCACGGGCGCCAGCTGGCCATCGGCGCGGCGCACCTCGGCAATGAACTGGGCTCCGGCCTGCCAGTTGAAGGGATCGCTCCAGAAAGCCTGCTGCTGCGGTGTGGCGGCCAGCACCTGCACGGGCAGGCCCGGGGCCGCATCGGCCTCATAGCCGGTGACGGATTCGCTGGCGGCGTTGGCGCGCAGCACTTTCAGGGTGCGCGCATCGATCAGCCACAGGGCCTCCTGCAGTGCATCGAGCAGACGGGGCCAGGCGCGGTTGAGCGCTTGCTTGTTCAAGACGCCACCTTCGGTGGATCCAACTCCACCGCCCGTTCAAAGTAATAGCAGACACGCCGGCGCGGCGACAGGTAGTCCAGCGCATCGCGCGGCAGCTGCGCCGGCGCCACGCCCCGGCGTATGCCCAGCTCGGGAAACAGCTCCAGCGCCAGCACGGGCGCCTGCGCGGCCGGCACGCCGGCATCGTGGACCATCACCGAGGGCTTAAGCGGGCGTGATGCATTCACGGACATGACCATGGCATGGCGCCCGTCGGTCAGCTCCACCACCGAGCCCGGCGGGAACACGCCCATCATGCGGATGAAGCCATTGAGCACGGGCGCGGCGAACTTGTCGCGCAGCCGGCTGAACAGCAGGGACAGGGCCTCATGCGGCGTATGCGGCGTCTGTGCATCGCCGGGATTGCACAGGCGGTCGTAGGTGTTGACCAGGGCCAGGATCTGGCCCGTGAGCTCCATGTCTTCGGCCACCAGGCTCAACGGGAACCCCGTGCCATCGGCCCATTCATGGTGCTGGGCGATGGCCGTGGTGACCTGGGCCGACAGGCCCATGCGCATGGCAATGGCCACGGATTCGCCCACATGGCGCTCGTAGCGCTCGCGCAGGACGTCGGGCACGGAAGGCTCCAGGGCCAGGCCATGCATGCCGTCGACACCGGCCACGGGCTTGCCCGCGTCATGCAGCAGCGCCGCCAGGCCCAGGTCGCGCAGCAACGATGCCTCCAGGCCCAGGGCCCGGCCCAGCAGCAGGCTGAGCACGGTCACGTTGACGGCATGCACGCTCTGGCTGCTGCCCACGCCATCGGACAGCAGGTGAATGGCCACGTCCTGCGGGCCCGCCAGTTCGGCCAGGCAGCCATCGACCAGGGCCTCGGTGGGCATGCGAGCCTGCTCGGGCGCGCTGGCAATGGTGGTCTCTATGGCCACATAGCCGCGCTCCACTTTCTGAAAGCGCGCATTGCAGTCCTCCAGCCGGCCGCGCCAGTCGGGCACGGACAGCAGCAGCGGTGCTGCGGGCGAAAGTTCGGCGGGCGCAGGCTCGGGGGCCTCCACGACGGGCGGCAGCTCCTGCGGCGGCGGGTTGCGCACCTCGGCGGGCCAGGTGTCGCTTTTGTGCGGAACACAGCGCACCACTTCCAGGCCCAGGGATTTCAGGGTCTGGATCTGTGCGCTGGAGGTGATCTTGAAGCTGCTGACCGGAAAGGGATGGTTCAGCCACCCAACATCGAGCTGGACAAACATGCCCGGACGGAGGTCTCGGATATCGATGAGGACGGAATGGTTCACGCGCGGCAACGGCCCCGAGGCTGAAGGAATCGGCAATATGTAAGCCGATGATTCGGGCATTATCTCCAGTTCTGAGAGCCTCGCAGCCAATACGCGGCCCCAGGGCCCAAGTCCGGCCCCAGTTGTTGCTCAACGGCACCAGAGGCTGGGCTTGTAGATCAGGTCCATCCACAGCGCCCACACGGCCACGCCCACCAGCATCAGGCCGGCCAGGCGCGTGCCCCATTCGGCGCGCAGGCCGTTCAGGCGCTGCCGTCCCAGCCGCCACAACCAGGGGCCGGCCACCAGCCACAGGCCGCTGCCCGCACCAAAGGCCGCCATGGCCAGCGCGCCCTGCAACGGGCCGCCGCTGAGCGCGGCGACCAGCACGGCCGAATACAGCAGTCCGCAAGGCATGAGCGCCCAGGCATAGCCTGCCGCCAGCGTGCCGCCCGGCGCCGACACCCAGGGCTGCACGCGCCGCCAGGCGGCGCGGCCGGCAGACTCCAGCCAGGCGGGCTGGCGGGCCTGCACCATCATGGCCAGGCCCCAGGCCATCACGGCGACATGGGTCAGTGTCCAGAACGGCTGCAGCGCCGTGGTCTGGCTGGTGAGCCAGGACAGGCTCTCCATGGCCATGGCCGAGGCAGCGCCCAGGCTGGCATAGCCGGCCAGACGTCCGCCATGGAACAGCGCCGTGCGCAGCCACAGCCGGCCTTGCAATCCATGCACGGCCACCACCTGGGAGCCGCCGCCCCGCCCCGCCCCGCCCGTGACCACGCCGCAGGGCGCCGCGCACATGGCAAGGCAATGGGGCCCGCCGACGAGCCCCATGATCAAAGCGGTCCAGAGCAGCGACAACAGCATGGGGCCTAGATGATCCTCGAAAACCGCGCCCGGTTCTTGTCCGCCTGCAGATATCGGTCAAACAGCATGGCCACGCCGCGCACGAAGTACCAGCCCATGGGAGTGACCTGGAAGCCCTCGTCGCTGATCTGCACCAGGCCCTTGGCCTGCAGGTCCTCCAGGGCCGCCATCTCGGGCGCGAAGTACTCGCGAAAGCCCAGCAGCCAGGCCTGCTCCATGGGTTCGAACAGCACGGCGCCCTGGCACATGATGGCCATGATGACGGCGCGGCGCACCAGGTCGTCGCGCGACAGCGCCAGGCCCCGCACCACGGGCAGGTGGCTGGCGTCGATGGCGTCGTAGTACTCCTCCAGCGTCTTGGCGTTCTGGCTGTAGCTGGCGCCCACCTTGCCGATGGCCGAGACGCCCAGCGCGATCAGGTCGCAGTCGGGCTGGGTGCTGTAGCCCTGGAAGTTGCGGTGCAGCCGGCCCTGGCGCTTGGCCACGGCCAGCGAGTCCTCGGGCAGGGCGAAGTGGTCCATGCCCACGTAGACATAGCCACCGTCCATGAATGCGGCGATGGAACGCGACAGCATGGCCAGCTTGTCGGCCCCCTGCGGCAGATCCTCGGCCGCAATGCGCCGCTGCGGCTTGAAGCGCTCGGGCAGGTGGGCATAGGCATAGAGCGCGATGCGGTCGGGCCGCAGCGCGTTGACCTGGGCCAGCGTGCGCTCGAAGGATTCGGGCGTCTGCTTGGGCAGGCCGTAGATCAGGTCCACGTTGATGGAGGCAAAGCCCAGCTGCCGCGCGGCCGCCACCAGCTCGAACACCTGCTCTGCCGGCTGCACGCGGTGCACCGCGATCTGCACCTGCTCGTCAAAGTCCTGCACGCCGAAGCTCAGGCGGTTGAAGCCCAGCTCCTTGAGCACGGCCAGGCGCTCGACGCTGACGGTGCGCGGATCGACCTCGATGGAGTATTCGCCGCCCGGCTCCAGCTTGAAATGCTCGCGCAACAGGCCCATCAGCGTACGCAGCTCGTCGTCGGAGAAGAAGGTGGGCGTGCCGCCGCCCAGGTGCAGCTGGCTGACGGTCTGGCCCTTGCCGCAATGGGCCGTGTGCAAGGCCATCTCGCGCGCCAGGTAGTCCAGGTAGACGGCGGCGCGATCGTGGTGGCGCGTCACGATCTTGTTGCAGGCGCAGTAGTAGCACAGCGACTCGCAAAAGGGCACGTGCACATACAGCGACAAAGGCATGGCACGCGCTGCGGTACTCGATTTGCGTTGTTGCAGCGCCAGGATATAGTCCTCTGCACCAAAGGCCTCGACAAAGCGGTCGGCGGTAGGGAACGAGGTGTATCGGGGCCCCGGTACGTCAAAGCGACGCAGCAGCTCTGGGGTGACAGCGGTCATGGGTTTTTCCTCTAATACCTTGACTGTGCCGCAGCACATCGGTCATGTCCTTGACTCATATCAAGAGTTGTTTGAGGCACTGCTGCGACAATTTGATCCAACTCATCGCAATCCACGAGGTCACCGCCGGCACGCTGTGTGCCGCTGATGTTTATCACTCCATGAACCTTCAGACCATCAAAGCCTCCTGCTCCAACTGCAACCTGCGCGAACTGTGCATGCCCATGGGCCTGGATGCCGAGCAGATGCAGCGCATCGACGACATCGTGGCCACGCGCCGCAAGGTCAAGCGCGGAGGCCTGCTGTTTCGCAACGGCGAGGCCTTCACCTCGCTGTACGCCATCCGCACCGGCTTCTTCAAGACCTGCGTGGCCACCGAGGACGGACGCGACCAGGTCACGGGCTTTCAGATGGCCGGCGAGATCATCGGCCTGGACGGCATCGTCAACGACCACCACACCTGCGATGCCGTCGCGCTGGAAGACGCCGAAGTCTGCGTCATGCCCTTCGACAAGCTGGAAGACCTGTCGCGCGAGGTCACGGCCCTGCAAAACCATGTGCACAAGGTCATGAGCCGCGAGATCGTGCGCGAGCACGGCGTGATGCTGCTGCTGGGCAGCATGCGCGCCGAAGAGCGCCTGGCCGCCTTCGTGCTCAACCTGGTGCAGCGCCTGCATGCGCGGGGCTTTTCCAAGTCCGAACTGGTGCTGCGCATGACGCGCGAGGAAATCGGCAGCTACCTGGGCCTGAAGCTGGAGACGGTGAGCCGCACGTTCTCCAAGTTCGCGGACGACAACATCATCGAGGTGCGCCAGCGCCATCTGCGCATCCTGGACACGGAGGCGCTCAAGCGCATCGTCAATAGCCAGCAGTGCCAGTAAGGCTGCAGGGGCTGCAGGCATTCATCCGCCAATGAACAAGGCCCGCGACAGCGGGCCTTGTTCATTGCGGCCGGCGTTCTCTCAGTCCCGCCCCAGCCCCTGCATGGCCAGGTCCGGTTCGGGCTCGGAGACCACGCCGTCATTGAGATCGCGGGCCGAGCGGCCCAGCATGGTGGTCATCAGGCTGGAGAGCATGGTCACGCCCCAGAAGGCGAAGAAGGCCAGCGTGTAGATGCCCTGGCGCGACCAGCCCAGGTCGCCGAGCCAATGCAGCTGCAGCGGATCCACAAAGGCAAAAACCAGCATCTCCATCACGGCGGCGGCCAGAAAGGCAGGCCAGGCAATCCACATCCAGCGTTGGGCCAACATCAGCGATCTCCTTGTGCTGTAGAGGGGGTCGCCTTCATTGTGCGCCGCGCCAACGCCTGGCGCCAAGCCCCGAAGCGCCCTGCGCGCCTGTAGGAAACCCTCACCCGTCGCACATGCCGGAGATGCGATCCGCCATGCAAAAAGGCCGCGACTGCGGCCTCGTGAGGGGGCTTGGCGCGGTCAGCGGTCCGTGGGATGGTCGTGCGCTGGCGTGGCCGCATGGTTGCGACCGGTGACGGCGGGCGCCATGCTCTTGGGCACTTCGCGCACGCCATCGGCACGCTCGTTGATCGTGATGCCGTTGCGGTAGTAGTCGGGGTCGATCACGGGATCGGCGCCATTGATGGCGATGATGGCCGTGATCACGGCGGCCACCACCACGGCGGCCGGGCCTGCCACCACCAGCCAGACATGGCCGAACTTCCACCAGGGCTTGCCGGCGTCGGGATGCGAAGCGGCCTGGGCGGGTGCGGGAACTGGGGGACTGGAAGACATGGGAAACCTCTTTCTTTCAGGCGGCAGGCGCGGACCGTGCCGCGCCTGCCAGGAACATCACCGGGGAACGAGGAACACGGCCTTTTCGGACGTGCGGCCCGCACCCGCTTGCAGGGCATCGATATCGAAGAATACGGTGTGCGAGCCCGGCTCGGCAGAACCGTAGGGAATCTGCAGGCGCGCTGCAATGCCGCGCGTCTCGGCCGGGCCGACCTCGACTTCCTGCTCGGACGCCAGCTCCAGCCCGTCCAGGCCATGGGCGCTGATGCGGTAGCGCTGGGCCTGTTCGGTGGCATTCATGATCTGCAGCCGGTAGACATTCTCCAGCTTGCCGCCCGCCACGATGCGCGACAGCGAGGCACGGTCGCGGATCACGTCCACCTTGACCGACTGGCGCAGCGCCAGGCTCACGATCATGGCCACGCTCAGGCCGACCAGCACGGCCGAGTAGATCAGCACGCGCGGACGGAAGATGCGGCGCAGCACCTGGGCGCGGCGCCACAGGCCGGCCATGGCGTTCTGCGTTGTCAGGCGGATCAGGCCGCGCGGGTACTCCATCTTGTCCATGATGGAATTGCAGGCGTCTATGCACAGGCCGCAGCCGATGCATTCGTACTGCAGTCCGTTGCGGATGTCGATGCCCACGGGGCAGACCTGCACGCACATCTTGCAGTCGATGCAGTCGCCCAGGCCCTGGGCCTTGTAGTCCACCTTCTTGGTGCGTGGCGCACGTGGCTCGCCCCGGCCCGTGTCGTAGCTGACGATCATGGTGTCCCGGTCGAACATGGCGCTCTGAAAGCGCGCATAGGGGCACATGTATTTGCAGACCTGCTCGCGCATGTAGCCCGCGTTGCCGTAGGTGGCAAAGCCGTAGAACAGCACCCAGAACATTTGCCAGCTGCCCTGCAGCGCCAGCAGCTCGCCGCCCAGTTCGCGGATGGGCACGAAGTAGCCCACGAAGGTAAAGCCGGTCCACAGGGCAATGGCAATCCACAGGAGCTGCTTGAGCGACTTCTTCCAGAGCTTCTCGAAGGTCCAGCCGTTCTTGTCCAGGCGCATGCGCGCGCTGCGGTCGCCTTCGACCTTGCGCTCCACCCACATGAAGATTTCGGTGTAGACCGTCTGCGGGCAGGAAAAGCCGCACCACAGGCGCCCGGCCACGGCCGTGAACAGGAACAGCGCCAGCGCCGAGATGATCAGCAGGCCCGCCAGGTAGATGAAATCCTGCGGGTACAGCACCAGCCCGAACAGGTAAAAGCGCCGCGCGCCCAGGTCGAACAGCACCATCTGGCGCTGGCCCCACTCCAGCCAGGGCAGGCCGTAGAAAAGCAGTTGGGTGAGAAACACCAGGGCCCATCGCCAGCGTGCGAAGACACCGCTGATGGAGCGCGGGTAGACCTTCTTCTCGGACTCGAACATCGACACCAGCTGGCCCGGATCCGGGTCGGCAGGCGTGATCGGAATGACTTTGCGGGGAGGCTTCCCGGCGCCATCCCCGTTCTCGGGCTTCATGGTGGGTTCCTTGGTTTTTTTGGAATATCTGAAAACTCAAAAGGCAAAAAGGCGGCGCCGCAGCGCCGCCCTCTGTCCTTATTGACGGACTGCGCCGTCTTTGTGCGACATGCCCCAGACATAGGAAGCGAGCACCGCGATCTGCGCCTCGGTCAGCTTGTCCTTCTGGGCAGGCATCTCGTTGTGCTTGCCGTTGTTGATCATGGCCGTGATGGCGGCCTCGCCCCAGCCGTGCAGCCAGATGTCATCGGTCAGGTTGGGCGCGCCCAGGGCCTGGTTGCCCTTGCCGTCCATGCCGTGGCAGGCGGCGCAGGCCGTGAACTTGGACTTGCCCAGCGAGGCCTTGAGCGAGTCGTGCGGGCTGCCCGACAGGCTCAGCACATAGTGCGAGAGGTTGCGCACATCGTCGGGCGTGCCGACGGCAGCGGCCATGGGCGGCATGATGCCGATGCGGCCGCCCGTGATGGTTTCCCTGATCTTCTCGGGCGTGCCGCCATGCAGCCAGTCGCCATCGGTCAGGTTGGGGAAGCTCTTGCCCCCGCGTGCGTCCGAGCCGTGGCACTGCGCGCAGTTGTTCATGAACAGGCGCTCGCCGATGGCCATGGCCTGGGGGTCCTTGGCCATGTCTTCGGTGCTCATGCTCGTGAACTTGGCATACAGCGGCTCCAGGTCCGCGCGGGCCTTGGCCATCTCGTTTTCATAGGCGCCCAGCTGCGTCCAGCCCAGCTTGCCCGCGAACGAGCCCAGGCCGGGATAGGCCGCCAGGTAGGCGAAACCGAACACCGAGGTGATGATGAACAGCCACATCCACCACTTGGGCATGGGGTTGTTCAGCTCGCGCAGGTCCTCGTCCCAGACGTGGCCCGTGGTGTTGTCGGCCGATGGGACCACCTTCTTGCGTGCGGTGAGATACAGCAGCAGCAGGCAGCCGATGATGCCGCCCAGCGTGATCGCCGTGACATAGATCGACCAGAAGTTGTTTACGAAATCGCTCATGGGAAGTTCTCGTTCTGGTGGAGGGACTCAGTCTTGCTCGAACGGAAGCTGGGCGGCCTCGTCGAAACGGGCCTGGTTGCGGCGGGCGAACGCCCACCACCAGATGCCGATGAAGCAGGCCAGCGAGGCCAGCGTGGCCACGATGCGCATGGTGGTGATGTCCATGTCGCTCTCCTTTACTTGACCGAACGGCCCAGCACCTGCAGGTAGGCGATGACGGCGTCCATTTCCGTCTTGCCCTTGACCTGCTCGGCAGCGCCGCTGATTTCCTCGTCGCTGTAGGGCACGCCCACCTTGCGCAGCGCGCTCATGTGCTGGGCGACCACGGTGTCATCCACCTTGTTCTTTTCCAGCCAGGAGTAGGCGGGCATGTTGGACTCGGGCACCACGTCGCGCGGGTTGTTCAGGTGGATTCGGTGCCATTCGTCGCTGTACTTGCCGCCCACGCGGTGCAGGTCGGGACCCGTGCGCTTGGAACCCCACTGGAAGGGGTGGTCATAGACGAACTCGCCAGCCACCGAGTAGTGGCCGTAGCGCATGGTCTCGGCGCGGAAGGGGCGGATCATCTGCGAGTGGCAGTTGTAGCAGCCCTCGCGCAGGTAGACGTCGCGGCCCATCAGCTGCAGCGGCGTGTAGGGCTTGAGGCCCGCCACCGCTTCCGTGGTCGACTTCTGGAAGAACAGCGGAACGATTTCCACCAGGCCGCCGACGGCGACCACCAGCAGGGTCAGCACGATCAGCAGGAAATTGTTGGTTTCCACCTTCTCGTGGGAAAAGCTCTTGGGAGCGCTATTGTTGTGATCGGACATGAGTAATGCTCCTAGACGCTCAGGCGTGGGCCACGACGGCAGGCACGGCCACCTTCACCGAACGGCCCGAGATCGCGGTCTTCCAGGTGTTCCACAGCATGACCAGCATGCCGCCCAGGTACAGCAGGCCACCGGCCACGCGGATCACGTAGAACGGATAGCTGGCCTTGACGCTCTCGACGAAGGTGTAGGTCAGCGTGCCATCGGGATTGACGGCGCGCCACATCAGGCCCTGCATCACACCGGCGATCCACATCGCGGCGATGTACAGCACGATGCCGATGGTGGCCATCCAGAAGTGCAGTTCGATGGCGCCCACCGAGTGCATCTTGGTCTTGCCGAACAGGCGCGGGATCAGGTAGTACAGCGAGCCCATGGTGATCAGGCCGACCCAGCCCAGGGCGCCCGAGTGAACGTGGCCCACGGTCCAGTCCGTGTAGTGCGACAGCGCGTTGACGGTCTTGATGGACATCATCGGACCTTCGAACGTGGACATGCCGTAGAACGACAGCGACACGATCAGGAAGCGCAGGATGGGGTCGTCGCGCAGCTTGTGCCATGCGCCCGACAGCGTCATCACGCCGTTGATCATGCCGCCCCAGCTGGGAGCCAGCAGGATCAGCGAGAACACCATGCCCACGGACTGCGTCCAGTCGGGCAGCGCGGTGTAGTGCAGGTGGTGAGGACCCGCCCACATGTAGGTGAAGATCAGCGCCCAGAAGTGGACGATGGACAGGCGGTAGCTGTAGACCGGACGGCCAGCCTGCTTGGGGATGAAGTAATACATCATGCCCAGGAAGCCTGCGGTCAGGAAGAAGCCCACGGCGTTATGGCCGTACCACCACTGCACCATCGCGTCCTGCACGCCGGCGTAGGCCGAGTAGCTCTTCATCCAGCCGGCCGGAATGGCCGCGCTGTTGACGATGTGCAGCAGCGCCACGGCGATGATGAAGGCGCCGAAGAACCAGTTGGCCACGTAGATGTGGCGGACCTTGCGGATGCCGATGGTTCCGAAGAACACGATGGCATACGAGACCCAGGTCACGGCGATCAGCAGGTCGATCGGCCACTCCAGCTCGGCGTACTCCTTGCCCTGGGTGTAGCCCAGCGGCAGGCTGATCGCGGCGGCGAGAATGACGATCTGCCAGCCCCAGAATGTCAGGCTGGCCAGCTTGGGCATGAACAGCCGCGTCTGGCAGGTGCGCTGCACCACGTAGTAGCTGGTTGCGAACAGCGCCGATCCGCCAAAGGCAAAGATCACGGCGTTCGTGTGCAGCGGACGCAGGCGTCCGTAGCTCAGCCATGGAATGCCGAAGTTGAGTTCCGGCCAGGCCAGCTGCGAGGCGATCAACACCCCGACAGCCATGCCTACCACCCCCCAGACGACGGCCATGATAGAGAACTGCCTTACGACGGAATCGTCGTAATAGACAGCGTTTTTATTTGAACTATCCATCGTGCACCCCTTAGATTGCTATCAAAGTGTTACGTTCTTCGCTCCCAGGCGTGTTGACCCACGTCAATCGTCCCGAAGAATGCGCTCACCCTCTTGCTCCACACTCTCAAACTGCCCGCGATACACGGCCCACCACAGGGCCGCAAGGATGGCCAGCACCAGCACCACCGACAGCGGGATCAGCAAATACAAAATATCCATGCTCAGTTCCCCGTGGCGCTGATGCGCCACGCCTTGCCCCCAGAACGGGCGCGATCCAGCTCGGTGACACCGAGCAAGAGCCGCCTCGCGGCGAAGGTGTCGTTCCCCTCCCGCGAAGCGAGAGAGGGGGAAGCGGCGCAGCCGCTCAGGGGGTGTATTTCCATCAGAACCTCCCCACCGTTGCGGTGGAGCCCGTCTTTATCGCGACGGACGCTGCGGGCGCAGCAGGCGTGCCCGTATGTTTCGTTGCGGCCAGTGGCAGGCTGCGCGCAAGGCGCGCGGCATTCATCACCACCAGCAGCGAACTCAGCGCCATTCCCAGGCCGGCCACCCAGGCAGGCATGAAGCCCGCCAGGGCCAGCGGAATCGACACCGCGTTGTAAGCGGCTGCCCAGGCCATGTTCTGGCGCACCACCTGCAGTGTGCGGCGCGACAACAGGCATGCCTGGAGTACCAGTTCCAGGCTGTCACCCAGAACAACGAAATCTGCGCGCGATTGTGCCAGGGGCACTGCTCTACCAAACGCAAAAGAGACATGCGCTCCAGCTAAAACTGGGCCGTCGTTGAGGCCGTCGCCCACCATGGCCACGTGGTGGCCGGCCGCCTGCGCCTGCTGCAGGCGCTCCAGCTTGTCCTGCGGGCTGCAGCCGCCTTCGGCCTGGGTGATGCCCACGCGCGCCGCCATGGCGCGGGCCGCGTCCTCGCGGTCGCCGGACAGCAGCATCACCTGTACGCCATGCCGGTGCAGCGCCTGCACCACGGCGGCAGCCTCGGGCCGCACGTCCTCGCTGAGCACGAAGCGGGCCAGGGTGTGCCAGCCCTGCGAGGTCTCCTCGGCCAGCAGCACGCCCTGCACGGGCTGCTCCCCGGCCAGGCCTGCGTGCAGGGCCGAGCCCAGCCGCAGATGGCGGCGCACGCCGGCGCGCTGCACCCAGGCGTCCAGGCCCAGGCCGGCCATTTCCTGCATGGTGTCCAGCTTCCAGTCGGTGGCGGCATCGGCGCCGGCCTGCGCAATGGCGCGCGAGGCCGGGTGGATGGACTGGCGCGCCAGCAGCGCCGCCAGTGCCAGCACTTCGTCGGCATCTTCGCCCCCAGCAGGCTCGAAGGAAGACAGGGCCAGGCCATCGCGCGTGAGCGTGCCGGTCTTGTCGAACACCAGGGTGTCCACGGCGGCCAGCGCCTCCAGGCCCTGCAGGTTGCGCACCAGCACGCCGCTGCGCGCCAGCGTGCCGGCGGCAGTGAGCATGGCCACGGGCGTGGCCAGCGACAGCGCGCAGGGGCAGGTGACGATGAGCACGGCCACCGCCACCATCATGGCCTTGCCGGGATCGGTGGGCCACCACCAGATGGCGGCGCCCAGCGCGGCCAGCAGCACCACGACCAGGAAGGGCCGCGCCACCTTGTCGGCCAGCTGGGCCAGGCGCGGCTTTTGCAGCGAGGCGCTTTCCATCAGGCCCACGATCTGGGCGAAGCGCGTATCGGCGCCCACGCCATCCACGCGCACATCGACCACGGCATCCAGGTTGTAGCTGCCGGCCGTGACGGTATCGCCCTCGGCACGCAGCACGGGCGTGGACTCGCCGGTGAGCAGGGCCTCGTCGGCATGGGTGCGGCCGCGCACGATGGTGCCGTCGGCAGGGAAGGCCTCGCCACTGAGCACGCGCACCCGGTCGCCCGCCCGCAGGCGGCGCGTGGCCACGCGCTCGAAATGGCCGGCCGCATTCTCGCGCAGCACGGCATCGGGCAGGCGGTTCATCACCGCTTCCAGCGCGCCGGCCGTGCGGTCGCGCAGGCGCAGCTCCAGCCAGCGGCCGGACAGCAGGAAGAAGACGAACATGGTCAGCGAGTCGTAGAAGACTTCCTCGCCGAAGGGACCCGAAGGATCGAAGGTGCCCAGCGAACTGATCACGAAGGTGATCAGCATGCCCAGGGCCACGGGCAGGTCCATGCTCACGCGGCGCTGGCGTATGTCGCGCAGCGCGCTGGAGAAGAACGGTCCGCAGCAAAACAGCACCACAGGCAGCGAGATGACCCAGGAGGCCCAGCGCAGCAGCGTCTCCATCTCCTGCGACAGGTCGCCGGGGCGGGCCACGTAGGCGGGCCACGCATACATCATGACCTGCATCATGCAAAAGCCGGCCACCAGCCAGCGCCACAGCGCACGTCGGCTCTCGGCCTGGCGGCGCTCGCGCGCAAAGGCATCGCGTGCGGGAAGCGCCTGGTAGCCGGCACGCCGCACGGCCTCCATCCACTCGGAGGGAAGCACCTGTGCATGGCGCCAGGTGACACGGGCGCGGCGCGTGGCAGCACTGACTTCGGCCTTCTCCACTCCAGGCACGGCACGCAGAGCATCCTCGATGGTCAGGGCGCATGCGGCACAGTGCATGCCTTCCAGAACGACGTGCGAATCCCAGGCGGGGAAGTCGGTAGGTTCCTTGGAAGGATCGGCGGGAGTTGCGGAGCCCGCAGGCCGTCCGAACGAACTCCACTCCTGCGGATCATCCAGCAGCCGGGCCGTGGCCTGCGGCAAGGGCGAGGGGCCTGAATCAAGCGCCGCCACCGCCGCCTCGCTGGATGGGGCTATCGTGGTGTGGGGCATGGTTCTTAGCGTAATTGGGCCGCATGATAAGCGTATTGACATTAATCAACCGTTAACTCATGGTTGGGTCTATGCTGACTTCATCCCATCCATCAGCACACACGAAAGGAGCACGCATGTACAACCGCATCCTGATCGCCACCGACGGTTCCGAGCTTTCCGACAAGGCCGTGGACAGCGGGCTGGGCCTTGCCGCGCTGTGCGGCGCCAGCGTCGTCGTCGTCCAGGTGGTGCAACACTATCCGCGCAGCTACTTCGAGGGTGGCGAGACCGTGGACCTCAAGCAGATCGAGCGCATCGAAGGCCAGTGGACCGCCAATGCGCAGACCGTGCTGGACGCCATCCATGCCAAGGGGCAGGCTCTGAAGGTCAACGTGACCACCGAGATCGTCAAGTCCGACCTCGTGGCGGAAAGCGTGATCGACGCGGCCAAGCGCCGCGACTGCGATCTCATCGTCATGGCCTCGCATGGCCGCAAGGGCCTGCAGCGCCTGCTGCTGGGCAGCGAGACGCAGCATGTGCTCACGCACACCCATATCCCCGTGCTGGTCCTGCGTTGAAGGGTAGCGGCAGCGTCGGCGGCCGCCACACAAAAAAAGGCATCGGCGGCGCCGATGCCTTTTGCTTTTTCAATCGGGGAAATGCGCGTAACGCGCCTTGGCGACTCAGGCGAACAGCTGCTTGTGCTCGTCTCGCAGCAGGTTCTTCTGCACCTTGCCCATGGTGTTGCGGGGCAGCTCCTGCACCACGAAGCAGCGCTTGGGAATCTTGAAGTTGGCCAGCTGGCCCTTGAGCGCATCGACCACCGCCTGGGGCTCCAGCGCGGCACCGGGACGCGGCACGACCACGGCCACGCCCACTTCGCCGAAGTCCGGGTGCGGCACGCCGACCAGGGCGCTTTCGGCCACGCCGGGCAGCTCGTTGATGAAGCCTTCGATCTCGGCCGGATAAACGTTGTAGCCGCCCGAGATGATCAGGTCCTTGCTGCGGCCGACGATGCTCACATAGCCGCGCTCGTCGAGCCTGCCCACGTCGCCCGTGCGGAACCAGCCATCGGCCGTGAACTCCTCGGCCGTCTTCTCGGGCATGCGCCAGTAGCCCTTGAACACATTGGGGCCACGCACCTGGATATTGCCGATCTCGCCCACGGGCACCGGCTGGCCCGCGTCATCCACGATGCGCACGCCCACGCCGGGCAGCGCAAAGCCCACGGTGCCGGCGCGGCGCTCGGACTGGCCGCCGTTGTGCGCGTCGGCGCGGCAGGGATTGGAGGTCAGCATGATGGTCTCGCTCATGCCGTAGCGCTCCAGGATGACGTGGCCGGTGCGCTCCTGCCAGTCGCGGTGCGTCTCCACCAGCATGGGGGCCGAGCCCGAGATGAACAGCCGCATGTGGGCCGCCGCCTCGCGCGTGAGCCGCGCGTCCGCCAGCATGCGCACGTAGAGCGTGGGCACGCCCATGAAGACGGTGGCGTCGCGCATGCGCGAGATCACCGTGCCGGGCTCGAACCTGGCCAGCCAGATCATGGGGCTGCCATTGATCAGCGCGCCGTGGATGGCCACGAACAGGCCGTGCACATGGAAGATGGGCAGCGCGTGGATCAGCACATCCCCCTCCTGCCAGCCCCAGTAGTCCTTGAGCGTCTCGGCGTTGGACAGCATGTTGCCGTGCGTGAGCATCGCCCCCTTGCTGCGGCCCGTGGTGCCGCTGGTGTAGAGGATGGCGGCCAGGTCGTCCTCGCCGCGCTCCACCACCTCATGCTCGTCGCCATGGTGGGCGGCGCGCTCCAGCAGCGTGCCGCTGCGGTCGTCGCCCAGGGTGTAGACATGGGCCACGCCCGAGGTGAAGGCGATCTTGGAGACCCAGCCGAAATTGCCCGGCGCGCAGACCACGACGGCAGGCTCGGCATTGCCCACGAAGTATTCGATCTCGGCGCTCTGGTAGGCCGTGTTCAGCGGCAGGAACACATGGCCGCTGCGCAGCGTGGCCAGATAGAGCATCAGCGCCTCGACCGACTTTTCCACCTGCACGGCGATGCGGCTGGCGGGCGGCAGTTGCAGCGACTGCAGCAGGTTGGCCATGCGCGCGCTGCCACGGTCCAGGTCGGCCCAGCTGTAGAACAGGCTGGCGCCGTCCGCGCCTATGGCCTCTACGGCCCACTTGTGCAGATCCTGGGGAAAGGCGGCGCGCAAGGCAGCGAACAGATTGCGGTTGGTCATGGCTGTGAAGAAGAAGGAAGAGTCCGCGGGAAGCTGGGAAATCTCAGGCATGTTCATGGTGGGGCGAAGGCTGCGCCACGGACAGCTCGCGCAGGATGCGCTCGCGGTCCGCGTCCAGCGCGGGCGGCTGCCTGCGCACCAGGGGCTGATCGCACGCGGCCAGCAAGGGGTTGCCCGCCACGCGCAGCGTCTGGCCACCGGGGGCCTGCACCTGGGCCAGCATGCCGCGCTCGCGCACCTGGGGGTGCTCGACGACATCGGCCACGCTGTTGTACTCCCCCGCCGGGATGCCATTATCAGTGAGCAGGCGCAGCCAATGCGCCCTGGGACTGTCCCGCAGGCGCGCCTCCAGCGCGGCCTTGAGTTCGGCCTGGTGCTCGCAGCGCAGGGCATTGCCGGCAAAGCGCGCGTCCTCGGCCAGTTCGGGCAATTGCAGCAGACCGCAGAGCTTGCGGAACAGCGCATCGCTGCCCACGGCGATGACGAACCAGCCGTCCTGCGCCGCGAACACATCGAAGGGCGCCATGGAGGGATGCCGAGTGCCGATCGGCCCCGGCACGCTGCCCAGCGCGCCCAAGCGGGCCACGGGGTTCTCCAGCAGGGCCACCTGGCAGTCGAGCATGGAGACATCGACACGTTCGCCCTGCCCCGTGCGGGCGCGGCGCATGAGGGCGGCCTGCGTGCCGATGACGGCATACAGCCCCGCGCCCAGGTCGCCGATGGACACGCCCACGCGGCAGGGCCCGGCGTCCGGGTGGCCGGTCACGCTCATCATGCCGCTCATGGCCTGCACCACCATGTCGTAGGCCGGAAAGCCGCTGTAGGGGCCGGTCTGGCCAAAGCCCGAGACCGAGGTCATCACCAGCCGGGGATGGCGTGCGTGCAGGGCCTCCCAGCCGTAGCCGAGCTTGTCCATGGTGCCGGGGCGGAAGTTCTCGACCAGCACATCGGCGCCGCTCAGCAGGCGCTCGAAGACCTCGCGGTCCTGCGGCTGCTTGAGGTCCAGCGCAATGGATTCCTTGTTGCGGTTCACCGACAGGAAATAGGCCGAGCTCCCGTTCACAAACGGTCCGATGCCGCGCGCATCATCGCCCGTGCCGGGCTGCTCCACCTTGATCACGCGCGCGCCCAGGTCGGCCAGCATCTGCGTGCACATGGGGCCGGCCAGCACGCGCGTGAGGTCGATGACGGTAAGGCCTTCCAGCGGCAGGCCCGTGGCTTGTTCATTCATGGTTTGATCATTCATATTCACTGCAATCCCGCGCCGGAACGCTGGGTCAAGGCCTTGGACTCCTGCCCTTCCTTCAAGGCCCAGGTACGGAATTCCTCAAGGGATGCCGAGGGTGCGGCCAGATTGCCCTGCTTGGCCAGCCTGGCCTTCACATCGGGGTCTTCCAGGGCCTTGGTGCTGGCATCGAACAGCTTCCTGGCCACCTCCTCGGGCAGGCCCGCCGGCGCGAACAGGCCGAACCAGAAGGTGTAGTCGAAGCCCGGCACGCCGGACTCCTTCATGCCCGGCAGCTCGGGGAACAGCGGCGAACGTTCGGCCGTGCTCACGGCCAGCATGCGCAGCTTGCCGGCCTGGGCCAGCGGCAGCACCGAGGGCGGCGTGCCGAAGGTCAGGTCCACATCGCCGGCGGCCACGGCCTGTATCGATGGCGCACCGCCCTTGAACGGCACATGCAGCATGCGCAGGCCGCCGCTGGCGCCCGCGAACGACAGCGTGGCCAGGTGCGTGATCACGCCTGCGCCCGAGGAGGAATAGCTGAGCTTGTCGGGCTGGCTGCGCGCCAGCGCCACCAGATCGCCCACGCCCTGTCCCGGAAAATCCTTGCGCACGGCCAGCAGCATGGGGGCCGAACTCCAGCGCGTGATGCCCGTGAAGTTGCGCGCGCCGTCATAGCGCGCGCTCTTGTAGAGCAACTGGTCCGAGCCATAGATATTGGCGCTGCCCAGCAGCAGCGTGTAGCCGTCGGGCGCTGCACGCGCCACATGCTCGGAGGCCAGCGTGGTGCCGGCGCCCGGGCGGTTGTCCACCAGCAGGGGCTGGCCCAGGAGCTTGCCGACCTTGTCGGCCACGATGCGCGCCACCGCATCGGCGCCGCCGCCGGGAGGAAATCCCACGACCAGCGTGACGGGCCGGGCGGGATAGGACTGGGCCATCGTGCCACCGGCCAATCCGGCCAGCAGCAACGACAGTGCAAAACGCTTGAACATGGCTTGTCTCCTGTTTATTGATACCCCCTGAGTCGCTGCGCGCCTTCCCCCAAAGGGGGACGACACCCTCGGTGCGGGAGCGGCCCTTCCTCGGTGTCCCCGAGTTGGGCCGCGCCGGTTCCGTGGGCTGTGGGCGGTAGGCAGCACCACGGGCAATCTGCGTGTATGCGGGAGGATGCGGTTCAGCGCCCCTTGAACTCCGGGCTGCGTTTCTCGCGCCAGGCCCGGCCGCCTTCCTGCAGGTCTTCGGAGGCGATGCTGCGCTGCACCTCGCGCGTGATCTCGGCCACGTCATGGCGGCCACGCGCGATCAGGTTCAGGTGCTTTTTCATGCCGAACAAAGGGATGGGCGCCATGGCCGCCAGCGTGTCCGTGAGCTGAGCCACGGCGGCATCGAAGGCGGCAGGATCGGCCAGATGGGTGAGGAATCCGCAGGCCTTCATCTCCGGGGCCTGGATGCGCTCGCAGGTCAGGAACAGCCGCTTGGCCGTGTCCAGGCCCAGGCGCGAGACATAGCGCTCCAGCCCGCCCGCGTAGAAATGCAGGCCCAGGCGCGCGGCCGGCATGAACATTTCGGCCGCCGTGCTGCCCACGCGAAAGTCGCAGGCCAGGGCCATGTCGGTGGCACCGCCGTAGACGCCGCCGTGGATGGCGGCCACGGTCACGGCGCGGCATTGTTCGATGGCGTCCACCATCTCGCCGAAGCTGCTGCCCTCGGTCTGGCTTCCCTGGATCTCTGATATATCATATCCGCTGCAAAAGTACCGGCCCTCGCTGCGCAGCACCACCACGCGCACATCATCGCGGTGGTTGATATGCTCCACGTGCGCGACCAGCGTGCCCAGGTCTTCCGGGGCCAGCTTGTTGGCCGCTTCGGGGCGCTGCAGCGTGATGGTGGCCAGGTGATCCTGGATGTCGAGTCTGGGCGTCATATGTATCAGTCAGTCAATCAGATATATTTGAATTAGAAAATGTTTCCAGCCAAGCAGCCATTGGAGAAAACCCCGGCCACCTCCAGCCTGCAGGAGCGTATACGGCAATCGCTGGAAGACGAGCTGCGCTCGGGCGCCATGCGGCCCGGCGACGCCATCGACGAACCGGCCCTGTGCGAGCGCTTCGGCGCCTCGCGCACCCCCGTGCGCGAGGCGCTGCTGCTGCTGGTGGCCAAGGGGCTGGTGGAGATCGTTCCGCGCTCGGGCATCTATGTGCGGCGGCTGGATGCGCGCGAGCTGGTGGCCATGATGGAAGGCCTGGCCGAGCTGGAAGGCGTGCTGGCCCGACTGGCTGCCACGCGCATCCATGCGCAGCTGCGCGAGCGGCTGCAGGCGGCGCTGGCACACACCGCCGCCTGCGCCCAGGCGCAGGATGCCGAAGGCTATGTGCAGGCCAACATGCAGTTGCACGAACTGATATACGAGGCCAGCGGCAACGACTTCATCGTGGAACAGACCCGGCTGCTGCGGCTGCGCATCACGCCCTACCGGGGCCGCATGTTCGAGAAGCCCGGCCGGCTGGCGCGCTCGCAGCAGGAGCACGCCACCGTGGTGGCCGCCATCTGCGCAGGCCAGGCGGAGGTGGCCGCCGAGGCCATGCGCCAGCACATCTGCGCAGGCGGCAGCGCCTTCACCGACATGGTGCTGGGCGCGCCCGCGCAGGCGGGCTACGAACGCCCGCGCAAGCCAAGGTAGCCCGAAGAGGGCTCAGGGCCGCACTTCGAAGGCCAGGAACTGCGTGACCTGGTTGTCCGCGAAGTTGTTGTCGGCCACCAGCACCAGGGTGCGGTTGCCGTTGGCCAGGCGCGGCCCCCAGGAGATGCCTTCGATGTTGTCGAGCTTGACGCCCTGGTAGGTCACGGGCATTTCCAGCAGCAGCTCGCGCCTCATGGGCTTGTAGCTGGCGCCCACCAGGCTCTTGAAGCTGCGCACATCGGTGGTGTCCGGCTCGATGGTGGCGCGCGTCAGGCGGATGGTGTTGCCCACGCCATCGGCAAAGGCGCGCTCGATGGCAATGAACTCTTGGTTGGAGACCGCCAGCAGCTCGGGCAGGCCGTTGTCCGGCGGAAAGCTGCCGCTGGCGGCCTTGTCCAGCGGAATCTTGGGCAGTTGGTAGGCGTACTGCGCGCCGGACTTGCCCGTGGCCGGATCGAGCTTGAGGACACGGACCACGCTGCCCGCAGCCAGCGTGGTGAGGGGGCCGTCTTCCACCAGCGCATCCTCGTTGGCCGTGAACACGCTGCCATCGGGCGTGACACCCAGGGCCTCGAACAGCTTGTTGTTGCGCCCGCCGCTGGTGGTGTTGTCCACGTAGTTGAAGGCCGCAGGCGTCTCGAAGTCGCGCACGAAGCTGCCGTCGACCTTGATCTCGCGCACAAAGGGCTGGAACAGGCTGGCGGGGTCGGTGCTGAAGTTGCCCTCGCTGGACACGTAGAGGTTGCCGTTGGGCGCCACGCGGATGCCCTCGGGGTCCACGGTGCGGCGTGTGCCGGGCAGGGGCTGGCCGTCGCGGCCCTTGAGCGTGACCATCTTGCGGATGGTCACGGCCTGGATGGCCTTGTCGTCGAACTCAATGCCCAGGTTGTAGAAGCGCGGCGTGCCACGCTCGCCGCCGCGCTCATCGGAGATGGCCCAGTAGCTGCCATCGGGCGCGCGGTCCAGGCCGGAGATGCCGCCGAACTCCACGCCGTCGAACAGTGTCTTGGTCTTGATGCTGTAGTCGCCGATCAGCCGCAGCGAGCCGATGGTCTCGGGGCCGTCGTCGCTGCCGCCGCAGCCTGCCAGGCCCGTGGCCGTGCCGAAAGCCAGGACCAGCGCGAGCAGCACGGATGCGGGCGAGCGGACCTTGTCTGCCTTGTTCATATTCCCTCCCAGGATGGATCTCAGAAGGGATGGACCGTAGCCAAGGCCCGTGACAGGGTGGTGACATGCGCGCGCATGCCGCCGCCCTGCCCTAACCTGACCGGCCCTGGCCGGCACCCCCGTCCGCTACTCCAGCTTGGCGCCCGAGGCCTTGACCACCTGCGCCCAGCGTGCGATCTCGCCATGCACCATGGCCGCGAACTGCTGCTGGTTCATGCCGCCGTAGTCGGCGCCGTTGCGTGCCCAGGTGGACTTGATGTCCTCGGCCGTGCCTATGCGCTGTACCTGGTCGATGACCTGGGCCTGCACGGCCTGCGGCGTGCCCTTGGGCGCCCACAGGCCGTACCAGGTGGTGACCGTGTAGTCGGGCAGGCCGGACTCGGCCGCGCAGGGCACGTCGGGGAAGGCGGGGTTGCGCTTGTCGCCCGAGACCATCAGCGCGCGGATGCGCCCGCTCTTGATGTGCTGGGCCGACGAGCCCAGGCCGTCGAACATCATGTCCACATTGCCGGCGATCAGGTCCTGCAGCGCCGGGCCTGCTCCCCGATAGGGAATGTGGGTGATGAAGGTATTGGTCTGCAGCTTGAACAGCTCGCCGGCCAGGTGGTGCGAGGTGCCCGCGCCCGCCGATGCGTAGTTGAGCTTGCCCGGCCGCTTGCGCAGGTCGGACAGCAACTCCTGCACGGTCTTGTGCGGCACGTTGCGCGGGTTGACCACCAGCACCTGGGGCACGCTGGCCAGCAGGGCCAGCGCGATGAAGTCGCGCTCCAGGTCATAGTCCAGGCGCGGGTACATGGACGGCGCAATCACATGGTGGGTGCCGCCCATGAAGAAGTTGTAGCCGTCCGGCGCCAGCTTGGCCGCGTAGCTGGCACCCAGGGTGCCGCCTGCGCCGCCACGGTTGTCGATCACCAGGGTCTTGCCCGCGCTCTTGGCGAACTGGGCCGAGAACGGCCGGGCAAAGGCATCGGTGCCCCCGCCTGCCGGAAACGGCACGACCAGGTTCACGGGTTTGGACGGCCAGTCCGCCGCGCGGGCTGCCATGGGCAGGGCCAGCGCCGCCATCGAGGCCCCGGCCGCGCGCAACACCGCGCGCCGCCCCGTGGGATGGGAAGCTTGCATGACTTGTCTCCTTGTCGCCTCTTTGAGGCTGTCTTCGTTGTCAGGCGCAGCAGTCCCCGTGCAAGAAAAGAGGCACGGCCTGCGCCGTGCCTCTTTTCATTTGCACAAGGCTTCGATGTCCGAGGACACCGGTATGCGGCCCTGCGCCAGCAGGCCGCGATGCTTGTCCAGGCGCTTGAGGTCGTAGAGGTAGTTGACCATCAGCCCCAGCGACTGCTTGAGTCCCTTGGCCGACAGGTCGGCCGCCCAGTTGAGCCGCTCCACGCGCGCGCCGTTGCCCAGGTGAAAACGCGCCACCGGGTCCAGCGGCCGGCCCTTGGCCGTCTCGCGTCCCAGGTAGTGGGCAGCGCAAAACAGCAGGGCGCGGCGCACGGGCGCATCGGGCTTGAGATCCTGCGGCGCATCCAGCGCCGCCAGCAGGTGCTCGGCCCCCATGCCCCCGGCCTTGAGCTCGAAGGCCTTGCGCTGGCGCTCGTCCATCTTCTCCAGGATGGCGTCGCCGTGCTTGGAGATCCAGGCACGCAGGCCGGGAATGGGAGACAGCGTGGCGAAATGGCGCAGCCGGGGGAATTCGCCCGTCAGCGTCTCCACCACATGCTTGATCAGCGAGTCGCCAAAGCTCACGCCGCGCAGTCCGGTCTGGGTATTGCTGATGGAGTAGAAGATGGCCGTGGTGGCACGGCCCAGGTCGGCGGCCGCGGCCGTCTCGTCCAGCAGCGGGGCGATGCTGTCGGACATCCGGTCCACCAGCGCCACCTCCACGAAGATCAGCGGCACGGTGGGCATGCGCGGGTGGAAGAAGCCGTAGCAGCGGCGGTCGCTGTCCAGGCGGTTCTTGAGGTCGGCCCAGCTGCGGATGTCGTGCACGGCCTCGTACTGGATGAGCTTTTCGATCAGCGAGGCCGGCGAGTCCCAGCTCAGGCGGCGCAGCTCCAGCAGGGCCACGTCGAACCAGGTGGCAAACAGATGCTCCAGCTCGGCGTCCAGCGCGGAAAAGCGCTGCTGCTCCGCCTTGGGCAGGGCCAGCAGTTCGGCGCGCAGGTCCACCAGAAAGCCCATGCCGCCCTGGGGCTGGGCAAAGCGCTGCAGCAGCCGCGTGCGCGGCGACATCAGCGCGCGGCGCAGGTCCATCTCGGCCTGGCCGCGCTCGGCATCGCTGGCCGCCGTGTCATAGCGCTTGCGCGCGGCCATCAGGGCTTCGGTATCGGGGCCGAACTGCTCGACGATCAGTGCCCAGAAATCCTTGTGCGCGGGCAGCTCGGCCTGGGCGTACCAGTCCATGAGCAGTTGCGCATGACGGCCGCCCTCGACATCGCTCAGGCCGGCGTCGGCGGCAGCCTGCAGGTCTTCCATGAGCTTGCGCAGCTCGCGCGGGGACAGCACTTCCTGGCCGCGCCGCAGGGTGGCCTGCAGGCGCTGGGCCGTGCCGCGCGGCGCGGGGCCCTTGGCTGCCTCGCCCTCGGACTTTGTTGCAGGCACAGCCGCATCGGTGCTGCGAAAGCGGGACACATTGCGGGCAATCCAGTCGGTAGCCAGACCCATTCAGAAGTTCCTCCATGTCAAGCGGTCACGGGACTGTCATGCCGTCAGTCGGGCCAATGACAATCTTTTGCTGCTCACATTATGAGAGCCTGCGCGGCAGCCCGTGTACGCCGATGTCGCGTTCTTGTCTTCGGGCTATCCCCATGCATGCCCCTGTCCCCCTCGCGTCAACCTTGCAAAAAAAAGCGGGCACCAGGCCCGCTTCGTATGCGTCCGTACCGCCTGTCTCAGGCCGGCTTGCCCGCCTGGCCAGGATAGGCCGGGCGCCCCGCTGCCCAGAACCACATGGCGATGCCGCCGATCACCATGGGCACGCACAGCCACTGGCCCATGCTCATGCCCAGCGACAGCAGGCCCAGGAAGTCATCGGGCTCGCGGAAGTACTCGGCAATGAAGCGGAAGGCGCCGTAGCCGACGAGGAAGACCGCCGCCACCTGGCCCGGCTTGTGCTCCTTGCGCGCATACAGCCACAGCAGCACGAACAGCAGCAGGCCTTCCAGCAGGAACTGGTAGACCTGCGAGGGGTGGCGCGGCAGCATGGAGCCGCTTTGCGGAAAGACCATGGCCCAGGGCAGCTCGGGGCTGGCGAAGCGACCCCACAGTTCCCCGTTGATGAAGTTGCCGACGCGGCCGGCCGCCAGGCCCGTGGGCACGCAGGGCGCGACGAAGTCGGCCACCTCCAGCCAGGAGCGGGCCCGCGAGCGCGCGAACCAGACCATGGAGGCGATCACGCCGACCAGGCCGCCATGAAAGCTCATGCCGCCCTGCCAGACATAGAAGATCTCCAGCGGGTGGCTCAGGTAGTAGCCCGGCTTGTAGAACAGGCAGTAGCCCAGCCGGCCGCCGACGACCACGCCGAGCACGCCCAGGAAAAGAATGTCTTCCACGTCCTTGCGCGTCCAGGCGCGGTCGCCCTGCATGCGCACGAAGGGCGAGTGGCGCAGCCTGCGCGTTCCCAACCAGAGGAAGAGGCCGAAGGCGGCCAGATAGGTCAGGCCGTACCAGTGCACGGCGAGGGGCCCGATCTGCAGGGCCACGGGATCGATCTGCGGGTACATCAGCATGGTCGGCATTGTGCCGCAGCGCCGCATGGCCGGCGCCGGCCAGGGGTTGGAAAGCTGGCGGCGCGGCGGTTCAGCCCGGCCGGCTTTCCTGGATGGCCATGAGCTTGTCCAGGGCCGCGAACAGATGGCGCTGCTCGGTGGAGGTCAGCAGTTGCTCCAGCTCGTCTTCCAATTGCACCACCACGCCCTCGGCCCGTGCCTGCAGCGCACTGCCTTCGGCCGTCATGTGCAGCTGCTGCAGCCGGCGGTCGCGCGGATCGGGCTGGCGCCCGATGAGCCCGCGCTGCACCAGGCGCTCGACCACCGGCACCAGGTTGGAGGGCGAGATGTCCAGCGCCTCGCCCAGCTGGCGCAGGTAGATGCCGGGATTGGAGTGGATCAGCACCAGGATGGAGAACTCGCTGGGCTTGAGGTCCAGTTCGGCCACGCGCCGCGCGAACAGCTTGTGGATGTGGATTTCCGCGCGCGTGAGGCGGTAGCCCAGGAAACGCTGCAGGCGCGACTGATCGACGGCGGGTTCGGAGGAGCTGTCCATGGACACGGGTCTGGAAGAGGAAGAAGGCGCACCGAGGCAGAGCCGCCCCGGCGCCTGCGGATCGTCAGGGCCGGTGCGGCGTTCCATCATAAAAGCCCCGGCGGCCCGCTCAGGCCACGGCGGCCGGCAGCGGCGTGCGCGCGGCGGACTCGGTGCGGCGCAGCCAGTGCTCGGCATCCAGCAGCCCATGCGCGAAGAACCAGGCCGCGCTGTCCGCCTTGGAGCGGCGCAGCGCCGGATCGGCCAGCGGCTGGCTGACACGCGCCGCGCGCGCCCAGGCAAAGGCAATGCACAGCGTGCCGACCAGGCGCAGATAGTCCTCGGCGCAGCGCGCCAGCAACGGGGCGTCGCCTGCGGCGCGGGCGCACAGCGCGCCCGTCAGCGCTTCGGTGCGATCGCTCCAGCTGCGCAGCGCGCCGGCCAGGCCGGGCTCCATGCCCGCCGCCTCGCAGGCAGCGGCCTCCTCGCGCAGTGCGGCCAGCAGCGGTGCCAGCGCGGCCCCGCCGCTGGCGGCCACCTTGCGCTGCAGCAGGTCCAGCGCCTGGATCTGGTTCGTGCCCTCGTAGATCATGGCGATGCGCGCATCGCGCAGCGTCTGCTCGATGCGGTACTCGTGCACATAGCCGTAGCCGCCGAAGACCTGCAGCGCCTCGCTGGCCAGCGCAAAGCCCCGCTCGGTGAAGAAGGACTTGACCACGGGCGTGAGCAGCGAGGCCAGCGCATGGGCCTGGGCACGCTCCTGCGCATCCGGCGCCTGTTCGGCCAGGTCCAGCTGGTGCGCCACCCAGCCTGCAATGGCGCGCATGCCTTCGGTCCAGACGCGCAGGTCGGCCAGCATGCGCTGCACGGCCGGCTGCAGGGCGATGGGATCGGCGGGGCCCTGCGCATCGGCGGGCCGGGGCTGGGCGCGCATCTGGCGGCGCTCGGCCGCATAGGCGCGCGCCAGTTGCCAGGCCATCTCGGCATGGCCCAGGCCCTGCAGGCCCACATGCAGGCGGGCGGAGTTCATCATCACGAACATGGCGGCCAGGCCCTGGTGGGGCTGGCCCACCAGCCACGCCTGCGCACCCTCGAAGCGCATGGCGCAGGTGGCGCTGCCCTTGATGCCCATCTTCTTTTCGATGCCGTCGCAGTGAATGGCATTGGGCAGGAACCCGCCGCCGTCCTGCGGAATGCCGCGCGGCGCCAGGAAGAGCGACAGCCCGCGCGTGCCTGCGGGCGCATCGGGCAGGCGCGCCAGCACCAGGTGGACGATGTTCTCGCTCATGTCCTGGTCGCCGCCCGAGATGAAGATCTTGCTGCCGTCCAGGCGGTAGCTGCCATCGCCCCGGGGCCGGGCCTGGCTGCGCAGCAGGCCCAGGTCGGAGCCGGCCTGGGGCTCGGTCAGGCACATGGTGGCCAGCCAGCGCCCGCTGACGATGTGCGGCAGATAGGTGGTGCGCAGGTGCTCGTCGCCATGGGCGTGCAGGCAGGCATAGGCGCCGTGCAGGATGCCCGGGTACATGGTCCAGCCATGGTTGGCCGAGGCCAGCATTTCGTGCAGGGCGGCGTCCAGCAGCTGGGGCAGGCCCTGGCCGCCGGCCTCGGGCGCGCAGGCCAGGGCCGGCCAGCCTGCTTCCACGAAGGCCGCATAGGCCTCGGGAAAGCCGTCGGGCGTGCGCACCCTGCCCTCTTCCAGGCGGCAGCCCTGCAGGTCGGCCGGGCCGTTGAGCGGAGCCAGCACGTCGGCGCAAAAGCGCCCGGCCGCCTCGACCACCATGTCGGCCGTCTCCTGGTCCAGGGCGTCATGGGCCGGCATGCGGCGCCAGTCGGCCTCTGCGCCCAGCCAGTGCTGCTGAACGAAGCGGATGTCCTGCAGCGGCGGCTGGTAATGCGAGCAATGTGATGCCTGCGCGCTCATGCCCGGCCCTCCATGGCCGCGACCAGGCGGCGGTAGGGGCCGATGGCGCTGGCCAGGCACAGCACGGACAGCAGCGCGGCCAGGGCGGACACCAGGCCGAGCGACAGGCCCACGAGCTTTTCGTCATGGAAGACGAAGTCCGTGAAGAAGGCCACGAGGAAGGGGCCGAGGCCCAGGCCGATCAGGTTGATCAGCAGCAGGTAGATGGAAGTCACCTGGCCGCGCAGCTGGTTGGGCGTGACCGCCTGCAGTATGGGCGGCGCCAGCGCCACGGGCATGCCCAGGAAGAAGGTGGTGGCCGCCACGGCCACCAGGGCTACCGTGGGCGAGGGCGCAAAGGCCAGCACCAGGCCGGTGACGATGAGCACGCCGGTGGCCACCAGCGAGATGATGATCGAGCCCACCTGCTTGCCGCGCGCCGTGAGGTAGTCGGCCAGGAAGCCGCTGAGCAGCATGCCGCCAATGCCGAAGGTCAGGATGATGACGCCGTAGGCCGGGCCGATCTCGCCGGGCGTCCAGCCCCACTGGCGGATGAAGGTGGCCGGCAGCCAGGCCGTGACGCCGAAGGTGATCATGGCCGTGATGCCCGGCGCCAGCAGCAGCGGCAGGAAGGCGCGCTTGTTGCGGAACACATGGGACAGGTCGGGCGCCGGTACTGCGGGCGCGGCCATTTTTGCGGACGCGGCCCGGGCCTGCAGGCCGCGGCGCACCGGCTCGCGCACGGTGTACATCAGCGCCACCAGCGGAATGCCGGGCAGGGCCACGAAGATGAAGGCCGCCTGCCAGGGCTTGAAGCTGCCCAGCAGCGGGAACACCACTTCGCCGGCCTGGCTGGTGGCCTGGATGACCAGGCCGCCCACGATGAAGGCCGTGGCCGAGCCGATGTACACGCCCGAGGTGTAGATGCTCATGGCGCGCGCGCGGCGCTCGGGCGGGAAGTAGTCGGCCAGCATGGAATAGGCAGCCGGCGACAGCGCCGCCTCGCCCACGCCCACGAACATGCGCGCCACGAACAGCGAGACAAAGCCCGTGACATAGCCACCGGCCGCCGTGGCCACCACCCAGATCGCCATGCCGATGACGATGAGGTTGCGGCGGTTCCAGCGGTCGGCCAGGCGCCCCAGGAAGATGCCGACGAAGGTGTAGAAGATGGCGAAGGCAAAGCCGTGGACGATGCTGAACACCCAGTCCGACAGCTGCAGATCCTTCTTGATGGGCTGCACCAGCAGGCCCAGGATCTGCCGGTCCACGAAGGACAGGGTGTAGGCCAGCAGCAGGATGATGGTGACGTAGTAGGCATAGCCGAGTCCGTTCGACTCGGCCGCCGTGGGCGTGGGCGTGGGCGTGGACACGCGGCCCGGCGGGTAAGGCAGGCTCATGGAGACCTCCTGTGGAGGAAGGGGAAGCGGAAAAAAGAAAGCGGGAAAGCGAGACAGGGCTGCGCATGAAAAGGGCCGGCGCACCGCGCCAGCCCTTGCACGGGCATCAGCCGGCGCTGTGCTCGACCAGCATCAGCGCATCGAGCGCGACCACGCCCTGCCCCTGTGGCAGCACGATGACGGGGTTGAGGTCGATCTCGCGGATGGCCGGCGTGCCGCGCAGCACATGGCCCAGGCGCACGATGAGCTCGGCCAGCGCCTGGCGGTCCAGCGCCGGGGCGCCACGGTAGCCGTGCAGCAGCGGCGCGCCCTGCAGGCGGTCCAGCTCGCGCAGCACCTCGCCGGTGGACAGGTCGGCGTCCAGCAGGCGCGCATCGCGCATGATCTCGGCCGTCACGCCGCCCAGGCCGGCCAGGATCACCGGGCCCCACTGCGGATCGTTGCGCGCGCCGATGATCATCTCCAGGCCACGCCGGCCCATGGCCTCGATCAGCACGCCGTCCAGCGCAATGGCGCTGTCATAGGCGGCCACATTCGCATGCAGCCGGCTCCAGGCCTCGCCCATGGCCTGCGCGTCGGCAATGTTCAGGATCACGCCGCCCGCATCGCTTTTGTGGCTGAGGTCGGCGGACTGCGCCTTGAGCGCCACGGGCCAGCCGATCTCCGACGCAATCGCCACGGCCTGCTCGGCCGAGGTGGCCAGCCGGCCGCGCGCAAAGGGCACGCCGGCCTGTGCCAGCACGGCCTTGGATTCGTACTCGGGCACCACCGTGCGGCCTGCGGGCAGGGTCAGGGCGATGGGCCGGGCATCGGTGCGCTCGAAACTGCGCTGGCTGAAGGCGGTCAGGCGTTGCACGGCGCGCAGGGCACGCTCGGTGCTGGGGAAGTACGGCACGCCCAGCGCACGCATCTCGGCGATGAACTCGGCAGGCACGGCCGCGCCCTCGTCCAGGCCCGCGACGATGACGGGCTTGGCCGGCCGCAGCTCGCGCACGGCGCGCAGCACGGGCGGCATCTTGATGCCGCAGGTCACCGGGTCGCCCTGGATCAGGCCGACGATGATGGTGGAAAAGCGCGCATCGCCAAACAGCGCATCCAGCGTGCGGAAATACAGGTCGGGCTCGACCAGGCCCTGGGCCGTGAGGTCCAGCGGGTTGCTCACGCCCACGAACTGCGGCAGGGCCGCACGCAGCGCGGGCGAGTCGTCGTCGCCGATGGCGGGCAGGGCCAGGCCCAGCTCCTCGGCCCAGTCCAGCGTCAGCGCCTTGAAGGCGCCGGACTCTCCCAGCACGGCCACGCCTGCGGCCCCCGCCGAACCCGTGGATGGCAGCACGGGGCAGCGGATGGCGATCTCGGCGATGTCGCCCAGTTCCTCCAGCGTCTCGGCAAACACCGCGCCTGCGCGTTCCAGCTTGGTGCGCATCAGCGCATAGTCGCCGGCCATGGCGCCGGTGTGCGTGGCGGCCGAGGCGCGCGCCGCGCTGCTCTTGCCCGGATGCAGCAGCACCACCGACTTGCCCAGGCTGCGCGCCCGGGCCACGGCGGCCAGGATGCGCGCGGGCTGGCGGAACTGCTCGACGATCATGGCGACCACGCGCGTGGAGGGCTGCTCCAGCAGGAAGTCCACATAGTCCTCGGCATGGCTGGCAGCCTCGTTGCCCGTGGAGATGGCGTGCGACAGCGGCAGCGCGCGGCTGGCCAGCGTGGTGCACAGCACGGTCATCATGGCGCCGCTTTGCGAGACCACGCCAATGGCGGGCCGCGCGGCATCGGCCTGCTGCGCGTCGATATTCACCTCGACAAAGGTCAGCGGCACGCGTTGCAGGTAGTTGATGCAGCCCAGGCAGTTGGGGCCTTCCACCACCATGCCGGCCTCGGCGGCGATGCGTGCGATCTCGCGCTGCTCGGCCATGCCGCGCTCGCCCGCCTCGGCAAAGCCGGCCGAGAAGATCACCGCCGCGCCCACGCGGCGCGCCGCCAGTGCGCGCACCGTGTCCAGCACAAAGGGCTGGGGGATGGCCAGCACGGCCACGTCCACGCCCTCGGGCAACTGGTCCACCGAAGCCAGGCACGCCCGGCCTGCGATCTCGCTGCGCTTGGGATTGATCAGGTGGATGTCGCCGGCAAAGCCGTTGCGCTCCAGATTGCCCAGCACCGATGCGCCCAGCGCACCCGGCGTGGCCGAGGCGCCGACGATGGCGATGGAACGCGGCCTCAGCAGCCTGCCGATGTCGGGCCGCACGGCGGCCGCCATCTCTGTCGTTGTCATTCTTGTCTCCAATGATTAAAGCTGGGAGGCCTACCGCGCGTGGTGGACGCTGCCCAAGCGAGGGACACCGAGGAAGGGCCTAAGCCGGCCGCGCCGCCCCGCACTGAGGGTGTCGTCCCCCTCCCTCGCGAAGCGAGTTAGAGAGGGGGAAGGCGCGAAGCGCCTCAGGGGGTGACTTGCTTGCTCAAGTCGTAGGTGCCCAGGCCGGGCTTGTAGGTCTTGTCGTCAAGGAACTGGCGCATGCCTTCCTTGCGGCCTTCGTTGTCGAAGCTGTTGGCGGCTTCCTGGGCGCGCACCAGGTAGTCCTCGGCGTTGTCGTAGCTCATGTCGCGCACGCGGCGGATGGCGTCCTTGGTGGCCTTCAGGGCGCTGGGGTTCTTCTGCAGCAGGGTCTCGGCCACTTCGGTGACGCGGGCCTGCAGGCGGTCGGCCGGCAGCGACTCGTTGACCAGGCCCCACTCGGCGGCCGTGCGGCCGTCGATGTTCTCGCCCAGCATGGCGTGGTACATGGCGCGGCGGAAGGACAGCAGCTCCACGGCCACCTTGGAGGCGCCGCCACCGGGCAGGATGCCCCAGTTGATTTCGGACAGGCCGAACTTGGCGTCATCCGAGGCAAAGGCCAGGTCGCAGGCGAACAGGGGGCCGTAGCCGCCGCCGAAGCACCAGCCGTTGACCATGGCGATGGTCGGCTTCTGGAACCAGCGCAGGCGGCGCCACCAGCCATAGCTCTCGCGCTGGGCCTTGCGGGTTCCGGCCAGGCCGGTGGCCTCGGTCTCGCGGAAGTACTCCTTCAGGTCCATGCCGGCCGTCCAGGCCGTGCCTTCGCCTGCAAGCACGACCACGCCCACGTCGTCACGGAACTCCAGGTCGTCGAGCACGCGCATCATCTGGCGGTTGAGCTGGGGGCTCATGGCGTTGCGCTTTTCGGGGCGGTTGAATTTCACCCAGGCCACGCGGCCTGCGACGGTGCAGGACACGGTCTGTTCTTCGGTACGTTCGGTGCTCATTGCGCTTCCTTGTGCAAAGGGAAATGGGGTTTTGGACACCGATGCTTCGGCTCCATAATCGTTATGATAAATAACTATTATTGAAGCCCGCAATACAGCGTTTACCCTAGCTCCGCCTCCCGCCAGCCTGCCGCGATGCGAATGCTTCTGCGTCGCGCATGCATGCAATGCGCGGCCCACGGGGAATTGCGGCAGGCGTTTTGGCCGATCCCGGTGTTCACGCGATACTTGCGGTGTTCAACACAGTCAGGAGAAGAAGAACATGCAAGGCCAGCCAGAAGTCATCGAATGCCTCATAGAACTGCTGCGCGGCGAGCTTGCCGCGCGCGACCAGTACTTCATCCACTCGCGCCAGTACGAAGACCAGGGCCTGCTGCGCCTGTTCGAGCGCATCGGCCATGAGATGGAAGAGGAAACCCAGCACGCCGACGCCATCCTGCGCCGCATCCTGTTCCTGGGCGGCCGCCCCGACATGCGCCCGCACGAGTTCACGCCCGGCGAGACCGTCGAAGAGATGCTGCGCAAGGACCTGGCCACCGAATACCGCGTGCGTGACAGCCTGCGCTCGGCCATGGCGCTGTGCGAGCGCCACAGCGACTTCAACAGCCGCGACCTGCTGCTGGCCCAGCTGCGCGACACGGAAGAAGACCACGCCTACTGGCTGGAGAAGCAACTGGGCCTGATCGAGAAGATCGGCCTGCCCAACTACCTGCAAAGCAAGATGGGCGAGCCGGCCTGAATGAAGCTCCCCCTGAGGCGCTTCGCGCCTTCCCCCTCTCTCGCTTCGCGGGAGGGGGACGACAGCCTCGCGGCGGGGCGGCCCTGGCTCGCTGTCCCTTGTTTTGGCCGCGCCAGTTTTTCAGGCACTTCCCATAAATGAGAGTGGGCTGTTTGCTCCACGATGAAAACCCGAACCGGCAGCCACGATGAAACGGCAAGCCGGTCGCCCCGCGATGAAACAAGAGCCCTCAAGGGCCTGAGAGAAGAGAAAAGAAAAAGGGATGGAAAGCCGCAAGGCCTTCCATCCCTTTTCATTTTCATCGGGTGCGCACCGCCGGGCGGCGGTGCGGCCCGGTGTCAGTCGTCCAGCAGGGACAGGTCGCGCACGGCGCCCTTGTCGGCCGACATCACCAGCTTGGCATAGGCCTTGAGTGCGGCCGAGACCTTGCGCGGACGCGGCTGGGCGGGCTTCCAGCCCTTGGCATCCTGCTCGGCACGGCGGCGGGCCAGCTCCTCGTCGGAGACCAGCACGTTGATGCTGCGGTTGGGAATGTCGATGCGGATGCGGTCGCCGTTGCGCACCAGGCCGATGGCGCCGCCAGCGGCCGCCTCGGGCGAGCAGTGGCCGATGGACAGGCCCGAGGTGCCGCCCGAGAAGCGCCCGTCGGTCAGCAGTGCGCAGGCCTTGCCCAGGCCCTTGGACTTGATGTAGCTGGTCGGGTAGAGCATTTCCTGCATGCCGGGGCCGCCCTTGGGGCCTTCGTAGCGCACGACGACGATGTCGCCGGCCTTGACCTTGTCGTCCAGGATGTTCTGCACGGCCTCGTCCTGCGACTCGGTCACGTGGGCCGTGCCTTCGAACACGTGGATGCTTTCGTCCACGCCGGCCGACTTGACCACGCAGCCGTCCAGGGCGATGTTGCCCGTCAGCACGGCCAGGCCGCCTTCCTTGGAGAAGGCATGCTCGTAGGAGCGGATGCAGCCTTCTGCACGGTCCAGGTCCAGGCTGGGCCAGCGCGTGTTCTGGCTGAAGGCCACCTGGGTGGGAATGCCGGCCGGGCCTGCCAGGTAGAAGTGCCTGACGGCCTCGTCCTCGGTGGTGGTGATGTCCCACTGCGCCAGGCCTTCGCCCAGGGTCTTGGCGTGCACGGTGGGCACGTCGGTGTGCAGCTTGCCGGCGCGGGCCAGCTCGCCCAGGATGGCGAAGATGCCGCCGGCGCGGTGCACATCCTCGATGTGGTATTTCTGCGTGTTGGGCGCCACCTTGCACAGCTGGGGCACGGAGCGCGAGAGGCGGTCGATGTCGGCCATGGTGAAGTCGATCTCGGCTTCACGGGCAATGGCCAGCAGGTGCAGGATGGTGTTGGTGGAGCCGCCCATGGCGATGTCCAGCGTCATCGCGTTCTCGAAGGCCTTGAAGCCCACGGAGCGCGGCAGCACGGAGGCGTCTTCCTGCTCGTAGTACTCGCGGGCCAGCTCGACGATGCGGCGGCCGGCGCGCTTGAACAGTTCCTCGCGGTCGGCATGCGTGGCCAGCACCGTGCCGTTGCCGGGCAGGGACAGGCCCAGCGCCTCGGTCAGGCAGTTCATGGAGTTGGCGGTGAACATGCCCGAGCAGGAACCGCAGGTCGGGCAGGCCGAGCGCTCGACCTGGGCGACCTGCTCGTCGGTGTAGTTGTTGTCGGCCGCGATCACCATGGCATCGACCAGGTCCAGCTTCTTGAACTCCAGCTTGTGCGTGCTGGGATTGGCCAGCTTGGTCTTGCCCGCTTCCATGGGGCCGCCGGAGACGAAGATCACCGGAATGTTCAGGCGCATGGCGGCCATCAGCATGCCGGGGGTGATCTTGTCGCAGTTGGAGATGCACACCAGCGCGTCGGCGCAGTGGGCGTTGACCATGTACTCCACCGAATCCGCGATGATGTCGCGGCTGGGCAGCGAATACAGCATGCCGTCGTGGCCCATGGCGATGCCGTCGTCCACGGCAATGGTGTTGAATTCCTTGGCCACGCCGCCTGCGGCCTCGATCTCGCGCGCCACCAGCTGGCCCAGGTCCTTGAGGTGCACGTGGCCCGGAACGAACTGCGTGAAGGAGTTGGCGATGGCGATGATGGGCTTGTCGAAGTCGCCATCCTTCATGCCGGTGGCACGCCACAGGGCGCGCGCACCAGCCATGTTGCGGCCGCCGGTGGAAGTCTTGGAACGGTATGCGGGCATGGGGAATCCAGTTGTCTGTCGTCTCGGTCCATCCCTGGTCCTGTGGGGAAGGCCAGGGTCTGGGCGAAGATTATGGCGCAGCGCCCGCCGTACCGCTGGGCCCCAGGAATGCCCCGGCCGGCATGGACTGCCCCTTTGCAGACCCCAGGCATCGCCTGCCGCGAAGCCTGCGCCGCCGTTCAAGGCCCCTCAGCGGCGCGAACGCGAGCGCGTGCCCGTGCCCATGGCTTCCTTGTTCTTTTCGATGCGCTTCAAGCGCCGCTGCTCGATCTTGTCGGCCGCGCGCCGCTTGGTGTAGCCAGAGGTGTCGGCCCAGGCCCACCAGGCTGCCGTCACGCCATAGGCGCCCAGGATGACGTACCAGGACCAGGAGGCCACAGGCTCGATATCGGCCAACTTCAGCAGGGTGAGCAAGACCGCGATTCCCAACAGATACATAACTTCTCCTTCACCAGACGGTGCTTCACACGAGGTAACGCATCAGATATGCGCGCCCACTACAATGCTCCGCATAATTATTCCCGACAACCCCAGGAACTCATGATGAAGCAGACATTGATCGCATTGGCCTTGACCGTCGCCGCCGTGGCTCCCGCCATGGCCGACCAGGCTCTTGCCGCCTCCAAGAACTGCATGGCCTGCCACGCCGTGGACAAGAAGCTGGTGGGCCCGTCCTACAAGGATGTTGCCTCCAAGTACGCAGGCCAGAAGGACGCGGTGGACAAGCTGGCCGCCAAGATCATGAAGGGCGGCAGCGGCGTCTGGGGCCCGGTTCCCATGCCCGCCAACCCCCAGGTCAACGATGCCGACGCCAAGAAGCTGGCCGCCTGGGTGCTGTCTCTGAAGTAAGTTCCACTGACCTGCCCGCCACCCGCCTCGGGGCCCGCAACGAAAAAAACCGCGCAACGCAAGTAGCGCGGTTTTTTTCATGGTCCGCCCGTGAATCCGGGCTCGGGCCGCCTACCTGTAGTCCGGAGCGCCTGCGCCGGGCTGCTGGTACAGGCGAACCTGCTGCTCCAGCTGCCCCACATAGGCGGCCGTGCTGTTGTCCGACTCCTGGGCGCGCTGCACCAGGTGGGCCTCCAGCCCGTCCAGCCGCGCCATCAGCACTTCCTTGTCGCGCGCATGCAGGTCTTCCAGCACGGTGCGCAGCTCGGTGAAGCGCGAGGCCTCGGCCTTGTCGGCCAGGTCCCGCTGGGCCTGCATTTCCTTGGCGTGGCGGCGCGCCTCCATCAGTACCGAGCCCTGCAGCCACAGCACATAGGCGACGAAGAACACGCCCAGCAGGCAGGTCAGCGCCAGCATCAGCACGCCCAGCGGCGCCTGGACTTCGGTCACGCCCAGCGACACGACGGACGGCGCGGCCAGCGTGTTCCAGTTGAATGCCGCCAGCAGCGCAATCAGGGCCACGGTGATCAGCAGCGACAGGGTTCTCAGATTCATGGTGCAACGCCTCCCTCGGCAGTGGTGAAAGCAACAGCTTCGGTTGTACTGCAGCCATCATGCCTGAGCTGTCGGCCCACACAAAATAGGACTGCAAGACAGCGCGCCGCCCGCAGTCCAGCCAAGAAAAAACCGGAGCCTGTGCTCCGGTTCTTCATGGCGGGCGTGTCCGCCCTCAGTTCGTCTCGGCCAGTTGGTCGAGGATGGCCGGGTTCTCCAGAGTGCTCGTGTCCTGGGTGATGGCCTCGCCCTTGGCAATCGAGCGCAGCAGGCGGCGCATGATCTTGCCGCTGCGCGTCTTGGGCAGGTTCTCGCCAAAGCGGATGTCCTTGGGCTTGGCGATGGGGCCGATTTCCTTGGCCACCCAGTCGCGCAGTTCCTTGGCGATCTGCCTGGCCTCCTCGCCCGTGGGGCGCGAGCGCTTGAGCACCACGAAGGCGCAGATGGCCTCGCCGGTCAGGTCATCGGGGCGGCCCACCACGGCGGCTTCGGCCACCAGGTCGGTCTTGGCCACCAGGGCCGACTCGATCTCCATCGTGCCCATGCGGTGGCCCGAGACATTGAGCACATCGTCGATGCGGCCCGTGATGCGGAAGTAGCCACGGTCCTCGCTGCGCACCGCGCCGTCGCCGGCCAGGTAGGTCTGCCCGCCCAGCTCGGCCGGGAAGTAGCTCTTCTTGAAGCGCTCGGGGTCGCCCCAGATGGTGCGGATCATGCTGGGCCAGGGCTTGGTGACCACCAGCAGGCCGCCTGCGCCGTTGGGCAGTTCATGGCCGGTCTCGTCGACGATGGCGGCCATGATGCCCGGCAGCGGCAGCGTGCAAGAGCCCGGCACCAGCGGCGTGGCGCCCGGCATGGGGGCGATCACGTGGCCGCCGTTCTCGGTCTGCCAGAAGGTGTCCACGATGGGGCAGCGCTCGCCGCCCACATTGCGGTGGTACCACATCCAGGCTTCGGGATTGATGGGCTCGCCCACGCTGCCCAGCAGGCGCAGGCTGGACAGGTCCGAGTTCTTCGGATGCACGGCGGCATCGCTGTCGGCCGCCTTGATCAGCGAGCGGATGGCCGTGGGCGCCGTGTAGAAGATGGTGCAGCCGTGGCGCTCGATCATCTGCCAGAAGCGGCCCGCGTTGGGGAAGGTGGGCACGCCCTCGAACACGATCTGCGTGGCGCCAGCGGCCAGCGGGCCGTAGGCCACGTAGGTGTGGCCCGTGATCCAGCCGATGTCGGCCGTGCACCAGAACACGTCGCTGGGCTTGAGGTCGAAGGTCCACTCCATGGTCTGCTTGGCCCACAGCACATAGCCGCCCGTGCAGTGCTGCACGCCCTTGGGCTTGCCCGTGGAGCCGCTGGTGTAGAGGATGAACAGCGGGTGCTCGGAATCCACGGCCACGGGCGCGCACTCGGTGCTCTGGCCAGCCAGGATCTCGCCGAAGGTCTTGTCGCGGCCTGCCGTCATGGCACAGGCCGTGGCCGTGCGCTCGTAGACGAAGACATGGCGCACGGCCTCGCAGCCGCCCAGCGCCAGCGCATCGTCCACGATGGCCTTGAGCGGCAGCTCCTTGCCGCCGCGCATCTGGTAGTTGGCGGTGATCACGGCCACGGCGCCCACGTCCACGATGCGCTCCTGCACCGCCTTGGCCGAGAAGCCGCCGAACACCACGCTGTGCGTGGCGCCGATGCGCGCGCAGGCCTGCATGGCGATCACGCCCTCGATGGTCATGGGCATGTAGATCAGGACACGGTCACCCTTTTGCACGCCCTGGGCCTTGAGCGCGTTGGCGAACTGCGAGACACGCTCCAGCAGTTCGCGGTAGCTGACCTTGGTGACCTCGCCGCCGTCGGCCTCGAAGATGATGGCCGTCTTGTGCTCGACGTCCGTGCCCATGTGCTTGTCCAGGCAGTTGGCGCTGGCATTGAGCTCGCCATCGGCAAACCAGCGGTAGAAGGGCGGGTTGCTGTCATCGAGCACCTGGGTGAAGGGCTTGGACCAGACCACGTTCTCGCGGGCCAGGCGGGCCCAGAAACCCTGGTAGTCGTTCTCGGCCTCGGCGCACAGCGCCTGGTACTGCTCCATGCCGGAGATGCGGGCCTTGGCGGCAAAGTCGGCCGGCGGCGGGAAGACCCGGTTCTCCACCAGTACCGATTCAATGGGGGATGCTGTTGCAGTGCTCATGCTTGCTTGTCTCCTGGGCTGGCCAAATAAAAATTGTGGTGCGACTGTCGGGGGCCGGTCTTACATGCCACTGACTGAAACCCCCTTGGGCGCGCCGACCTGGGGATTCCCCGCAGTTCCCGGCTGTCACGGGCACTGGCCTGTTTCACCGCTAAAATCGCGCGCCCGTTTTCCACGGCCATTGTCCCCTCCCATCCACGCTCCCACACCAGACAAGCGCGACCGACCACCATGGCCCGCCAGCAAAACTCCAATCGAGCCCCCGGCTCCCCCCTGCGTCCCCTGCCCTCCCTGATCTTCGCCAGCCGCTGGCTGCAGCTGCCGTTGTACCTGGGCCTGATCGCCGCCCAGGGCGTCTATGTCTGGCACTTCCTGCTCGAGCTGTGGCACCTGATCGAGGCCGCCTTCGGCAACCAGGAGGCGCTGCAGGCCCTGATCACCAGCATCGGCTACAAGCACGATGCGCCCATCGGCGCGCTCAACGAGACCATCATCATGCTGGTGGTTCTGGCGCTGATCGACGTGGTGATGATCTCCAACCTGCTGATCATGGTCATCGTGGGCGGCTACGAGACCTTCGTCAGCCGCCTGGGCCTGGACAGCCACCCCGACCAGCCCGAGTGGCTGGGCCACGTGAACGCCTCCATCCTCAAGGTCAAGCTGGCCCTGTCCATCATCGGCATCAGCTCCATCCACCTGCTCAAGACCTTCATCAACGCGGGCAGCTACGACGTCAAGGTGCTGATGTGGCAGACCATCATCCACGTCACCTTCCTGGCCAGCGCCCTGGCCATCGCCTACACCGACAAGCTGATCAACAGCACGGCCAGCAACCACTGAGACCTTCGGCATCCCGCACCAAAGCCCCGCAGCGCCAGCCGCCGCGGGGCTTTTTTCATGGGCGGGCGCAGGCAACGGGTCGGACACCTTCTGGCGCCCGGCCGGCCAGCGCGCCAGGCACGCTTTTTGCCGCAGATCGGGCCTGAAGCTTTCCTCAAGCTGACGCTTGACCGATTTTATTCATCGATGACAGCATATGCCTTGTGAGCCATGGCCTCAATGCTCTTATTAAGTGAGCAAATACTGACCCGATTGCAGCCCCCAAGGGCCTGAAACAGCCCAAAACAGGCCTTGTTCGGCTCATGCGTTTTGACGCAGTAAAACCTGTTTTATATAATTTCAGCTTCTTTACAACCTGCCAAGCAGGTCATCGGCACCGTCTTCACGGCCTGCCGATCCACCCCGGCGGATCGTTGTGCTCCCGGCACAGCCCCGTCAACCGGGCCGAAACTCGGTCCTGATGTTGTGGGGCATCGCGCTGGCTGATCTTCAGCCACGATGCCCGCCTGAGACACCGCGCGCCTTGCCGCCGGCTGCTCTCGACTTCTGGCTCTTGCGCACCGCTTCGCGTGCCATTCGAGCCGCCTCGGGTGCTTTCGCACCTGTTTGAATCCCAGCAACGGGGGACGGCAGTCCTCTGCAGCGAACGGCATCAGGGCTTCATTTTTGGCTTGCGCGCCAGCGTCTTCGCCCGTCGAGGACGCTGGACTGTGTTCCATCTCACCCAAAAGGAGAACGCCACAGTGGCCAAGCAGATCATCATCGATCATGTGTTCAAGGTGTTCGGGGACGACCCCAAGACCGCACTCGACCTCGTCCAGCAGGGCCTGAGCAAACAGGAGATCCTGGAGCGCACGGGCCAGTCCATCGGCGTGTTCGACGCCAATTTCACCATCGAGGCCGGCGAGATCTTCGTCGTCATGGGCCTGTCGGGCTCGGGCAAGTCCACCCTGGTGCGCATGCTCAACCGCCTCATCGAGCCCACGGCCGGGCGCATCGTGGTCGATGGCCAGGACATCAATGCCCTGGGCGAGCGCGACCTGCGCGCGCTGCGCCGCAAGGACATCTCCATGGTGTTCCAGTCCTTTGCGCTGATGCCGCACATGACGGTGCTGGACAACACGGCCTTCGGCCTGGAGCTGGCCGGCGCCGACAAGGCCGAGCGCCAGACACAGGCCCAGGCCGCGCTGGAGCAGGTGGGCCTGGGCGCCTGGGGCGCCAGCTACCCCGACGAGCTGTCGGGCGGCATGCAGCAGCGCGTGGGCCTGGCCCGGGCGCTGGCGTCCGATCCGTCCATCCTGCTGATGGACGAGGCCTTCTCGGCCCTGGACCCCATCATCCGCACGGAGATGCAGTCCGAGCTGCTGCGCCTGCAGCAGATCCAGCGCCGCACCATCGTCTTCATCTCGCATGACCTGGACGAGGCCATGCGCATCGGCGACCGCATCGCCATCATGAAGGATGGCCAGGTGATCCAGGTCGGCACGCCCGACGAGATCCTGCGCAGCCCTGCCGACGACTATGTGCGCAGCTTCGTGCGCGGCGTGGATGCGGCCTCGGTCTTCAAGGCCGGCGACATCGCGCGCCAGGCGCTGACCGTGGTGTCCGAGCACAGCGACCGCGGCTGCCGCGCGGCCCAGCGCCTGCTGGAGGATTCGGACCGCGACTACGCCTATGTGGTCAACGCGCGCCGCCGCTTCCTGGGCGTGGTGTCCTCGCAATCGCTGCGCGACGCACTGCATGGCCGCCCGGGCATGCTGGGCCTGAGCCACGCCTTCCTGCCCAACGTCGAGCCGCTGTCCGCAGGCACGCCGGTGGCCGAGCTGTTCGGCCCCGTGGCCGCCGCGCCCTGCGCGCTGCCGGTGACCAGCGACGACGGCCAGTTCATGGGCGTGGTCAGCCGCACCACCATGCTGCGCTTCCTGGACCGCGACACGCCGCCCGTGCCGCCGCCGCAGGAGATCGTGCCGCCGGTCACGCTCAACCCCCATTTCCCGGCCTCCAACGCCCCCACCGTCGCCCCCACCGTCGCGCCGACCGTGGAGCCGATCGAACAACGACAAGGAGATGCCGCATGAGCGATGCAACCAACAGCCTGAACCCGAACACCGCCGCTGCCGCCACCGATCCCTGGGCCGATGCAAGCGCCGGTGCAGGCGCTAGTGCAAGCGCCGCCCCTGCTTCCACCGATTCCGCAGCCTCTGCAGCGCCTGCAAGCGCCGATCCCTGGGCAACCGCCGCCACGCCGGCACCCGATGCCTCGGCCGATCCCTGGGGCGCCGCCAGCGGCGGTGATGCCGCAGGCGGTGACTGGCTGGGCGCCTCGGCCGGCTCGGGCGTTCCCGACGACGCCCATGCCAGCCTCTGGCACCAATTGACCACCGACGGCCTGCCCGTGCAGGGCTGGATCAACAGCGGCCTGGAATGGGTGGTCCACCATTTCCGTCCCTTCTTCCAGGCCGTGCGCACGCCCATCGACGGCACGCTGTCGGGCATCACCGATGCCATGCTGGCCCTGCCCTGGCCCCTGCTGGTCCTGGTCCTGACCCTGGTGGCCTGGCAGTTCGCGGGCCGCGCCATGGCCATTGGCGCCGCCGTCTCGCTGGTGGTGGTCGCCATGCTGGGCATCTGGCCCGAGGCCATGGTGACGCTGTCCCTGGTGCTGACCTCGCTGGTGTTCTGCATGGTCATCGGCCTGCCCGCGGGGATTTTGCTGGCCTCCAGCGACCGTGCGCAGCGCTGGACACGCCCGCTGCTCGACGCCATGCAGACCACGCCGGCCTTCGTCTACCTGGTGCCCGTGGTGATGCTGTTCGGCATCGGCAACGTGCCCGGCGTGATCGTGACCATCATCTTCGCGCTGCCACCACTGATCCGCCTGACCAACCTGGGCATCCGCCAGGTGCGCCCCGACCTGATCGAGGCCAGCCGCGCCTATGGCGCATCGCCCTGGCAGTTGCTGTGGAAGGTGCAGCTGCCGCTGGCCATGCCCTCCATCATGGCGGGCGTGAACCAGGCGCTGATGCTGTCGCTGTCCATGGTGGTGATCGCCTCCATGATCGCCGTGGGCGGCCTGGGCCAGATGGTGCTGCGCGGCATCGGCCGCCTGGACATGGGCCTGGCCACCGTGGGCGGACTGGGCATCGTGCTGCTGGCCATCGTGCTGGACCGCATCACCCAGGCCATGGGGCAGACGACCCGTGGCGGTGCGCGCTGGTGGCACAGCGGCCCCGCCGGCTGTGTGGCCCGCCTGCTGGGCGCCGGCAACAAGCCGGTCCACCGCGGCAGCACCAGCTGAATGCCTTCACTGCGGCGCGGATGGGCCCACTGCCGCGCCGCCTTCCCGAAAAGCGGTCAGCCACGCTGGCCGCCCACTCCCCTTTCATCACACAACGGAGGAACCCGAGGATGAACCAAGCACTGAACCACAATCGACTGCCAACTGCCGCTGCCAGCCACTGGCTGCGCACCGCCACGATGGCTGCCGGCATCGCACTGGCCTGCGCAGGCGCATCAGCCGCCAGCGACCAGCCCGGCAAGGGTGTGAAGGTGTCGCCGCTCAAGAGCTCCATCGCCGAAGAAAGCTTCCAGACCCTGATCGTCATGAAGGCCCTGGAGAAGCTGGGCTACGACGTGCAGCCCTTCCAGGAAGTCGAGTACCCCACGGCCCACGTGGCGATTGCCAATGGCGACGCCACTTTCCTGGCCACGCACTGGAACCCGCTGCACGCCGACTACTACAAGAACGCGGGCGGCGACGCCAAGCTGTTCCGCAAGGGCGTGTACTCGGACAACGCGGCCCAGGGCTACCTGATCGACAAGAAGACGGCCGACGAATACAAGATCACCAATATCGGCCAGTTGAAGGACCCCAAGATCGCCAAGCTGTTCGACTCGGACGGCGACGGCAAGGCCGACCTCACCGGCTGCACGCCGGGCTGGGGCTGCGAGGCCGTGATCGAGCACCACCTGACGGCCTACAAGCTGCGCGACACCGTGACCCACAAGCAGGGCACGTACTCGGCGCTGATCGCCGACACCATCTCGCGCTACAAGGCCGGCAAGCCCATCCTCTACTACACCTGGACGCCCTACTGGGTGAGCAACGTGCTCAAGCCCGGCAAGGACGTGGTGTGGCTGGAGGTGCCCTTCTCCTCGCTGCCCGGCGAGCAGGCCAAGTTCGATACCAAGCTGCCCAACGGCAAGAACTACGGCTTCGTGGTGAACAAGCAGCAGATCGTGGCCAACAAGGCCTTCACCGACAAGCATCCCGACGCCGGCAAGCTGTTCGAGCTGATGCAGCTGCCCGTGGGCGACATCAGTGCGCAGAATCACATGATGAGCCAGGGCCAGAACAAGCCCTCGGACATCAACCGCCATGTGGACGGCTGGATCAAGGCCCACCAGAAGACCTTCGACGGCTGGCTGGAACAGGCCCGCGCGGCAGCCCGCTGAACGCTGAAAACGGCCAGGGAAGGGAGTCTCTGCTGACACTCTTGCGGCAACCCCTTCCAAATGCGCGCCTCGGCGGGCTTTTTGGGCAGGATGGCCTTGGCCGCCACGATGCGCCTGCGGATGCGTCGGCCAGCAGGCCTGGCACCCGGCTTGCACCGGTTGCAGCCAAATATCGTGCGCGAGTCCACGCAGGCTGCGGGCCGAGGCCTTGCACCGGGGCAGGGATCACGCAGGGATCTGCAACTGGCGCACGGCGTCGTCCACGCTCCAGCCCGCATAGCTGGCGGGCGGCAAGGCCGGATTGCCCACGCGCGCCAGCAGGTCGCGCACGGGGTCCTTGACGCGGGCCAGGGCCAGCGGCACGCCCAGTTGCTGCAACTGGGCCGCGAAGTCGCACAGCGCCTCGACACTGGTGGCATCCAGATCGGCCGAATCTTCCAGGCTCAGCACCACGCCGCGGGGCGAAGGCAGGGATTGCAGCCGCTCCTGGATGGCCGCAAACACCGGGTCGGCATTGCCGAAGAACAGCGGCGCCTCGGGCCGCGCGATCAGCAGGCCGGCCGGCACCACCGCGTCGGGGTGGCGTGCGACATCGACAAAGTCATGCGTGTCTGCCAGCCTGCCCAGCCAGCTCAAGTGCGAGCGCGACAGCGTTTGCAGCAGCATGAGCAGGCTGGCCGCAATGGCCAGCAGCAGCCCGTCAAGCACGCCCAGCGCCAGCACGGCAAGGAACGCCAGCACCACGATCAGCCGGTCCCGCCGCCAGGCGAAGTAAGGTCGCAGCGCGGCAGGGTTCAGCGTGTGGCCCACGGCGTGGATGACGATGGCGGCCAGCAGCGGCTGCGGCGTGCGCTCTATCCAGGGCAGCAGCAGCCAGACGGCCAGGCCCACCACGGCGCAGGCCACCAGGCCTGCAGCGCGGCTTTGCGCGCCCGCCACCTCGTTGGCCGAGGTGGCCGAGTAGCCCGCGCCCACGGGCATGCCATGGAACACGCCCGACAGCAGGTTGGCCGCGCCCAGCGCCATCAGGTCGCGGTTGGCATCGACGCGGTCGCCATGGCGCAGCGCAAAGCTGCGGATGGAGCCATAGGACTCGGCATAGAGGATGAGCGCCATCGCAAAGGCCAGCTCACCCAGGCGCAGCCATTCGGCGCGGTGCAGCGAGGGAATGCCGGGATTGGAGAAATCCAGCCGTATCGGCCCCACGGCCGCAATGCCCCAGCGCGCGCACCAGCCGCCCGCATCCAGCGCAATGCCGGCCGCAATCACCAGCAAGGCCGCAGGCAGGCCACGCCAGCGGGCCAGCGCACGCATCAGCAGCAGTGCCGCCACGGCCATCGCCAGACCTGCGCCGTTCCAGTGGCGCCAGCCGGCCAGCAGCTCCCAGACAAAGCGCGGCAGATCGCCATGCACGGGCTGGAAGGCGACGGCATGCGGGATCTGCTTGACCACGATGGTCAGCGCAAGCCCCAGCGCAAAGCCACGCAGCACGGGCTTGGCAATGAAATTGGAGACCGCGCCCAGCCGCGCCAGCCCCGCCACCACGAAGAACAGGCCCGTCAGCAGCACGATGCCCACGCCCAGCAGCATGCGCTGCTGCGGCGAGGTGCCGGCCATGGACGCCGTGGCCGCCAGCAGCACGGCGGCAGAGGAGGATGTGGCCGAGACGATGGCGAAGCGGCTGCTCCCCAGCAAGCCATAGGCCAGCAGCCCGGCGAACAGCGCAATCACCCCGGCCTGCGGCGGCAGGCCGGCAATGCCGGAATAGGCCACGGCCTCGGGCAGCAACAGGCCGGCGATGGACAGGCCGGCGCCCCAATCGGCCAAGGCAGGCAGGCCGGGCGCACGCATCAGGATTGCGGAGCAACGACGCCGGACCAGCCCGGCAGGTAGCGCGCCTCGGCGCCGTGCGCCAGGCCCAGGGCCTCATGCAGGGCCTGATCAGGCAAGGCGACATCGCTCTTGCCACTGCGCAGGTCCTTGGGTGCAAAGCGCGTGCGGAAAAAATCGGCCCAGAGGAATTCGACGAAAGGCGCCGTGTCCTTGGCATAGCCACCGGCCTTGCGCACGGCGCCGGCCAGACTGCGGTAGGGGTCGTCGCGCAGGCGATCGAGCTGGCCCGGCATCTTGGCCCAGTCGCAGCGGCGGCCACGCTCGTCATACGGATGGGCCCATTGGTGGAACTCCATCAGGCGCCAGAACATCAGCGGATCGGCCTCGCTGAAATCGGCCAGTTGCATGACCCAGACCTGGTCCACGGACTCCTGCGTCAGCGCCAGCCCCAGGTGGTGGTGGTCGACGATATAGTGCAGGCCTTGCGGCCCCAGCACGGCCGGGAACCAGTGCGATGCCAGAACGCCTTCGCGCTCCTTGCGCTTGAGACGGCCCCACTGGGCGCGCTTGGCCTGCACTTCGGCGGCGCCTATGGTCATCTGCGTGGGACGCAGTGCGGCCAGCGAAACCCGGATCAGATGCTGCTGTGCTCTCATCGTCCAAACCTCCGTTGCATCAAGGGTGCAGACCGGCGGGCAGCCAGGTCCGGCATCCAGAATACGCCTTCGAGGTTACAAATGGTCGCAACAACGGACTTGCACCCATAATCGCTCACAATTTTGTCCCGTTGACCTCATGAACCAGCCCCAACACCCCATCGTCCATGGCACGGAAGACGTGCTGATCAGCCTTTGCAATTCGGTATCCCGCGTGCTCCAGGTGGCCACGCAGTGCCAGATCCAGTATTCGGGCATGGTGCAACGCATCACCAAGACCAGCCTCAAGCCCGATATCGGCTGCTTTGTCCTGGTGGACGGTGGCTTCTCGGGCCTGGTGATCATCAACTTCTCGGCCGCCGCCGCCATGGAGCTGTACCGCAGCTACATGCTGAGCATGGGCATGGGCGAGGATGACCTGGCCACCTCCTATACCTCGGACGATGTCAGCAACGTCATGGGCGAGCTGATGAACCAGGTGGTGGGCGACTTCACCAGCAAGGTCCAGCGCGAGCTTCAGACCTACATCACCCAGAGCCAGCCCAAGATGATCCGCCTGAACAAGCAGGTCAACCTCAGCGTGGATGCCAACCTCGACTCCCCCGAGGCGCGTCGCGTGACCTTCTACACAGGCAACAACAACATCTTCTATCTCGAACTGGCCATGGACCGCACGGAGTTCATCAAGGTCGTGGACTTCGAGCCCCAGGAGCGCCCCGATCCCGATGCGCTCATGGCCCAGACCGCCGCCAGCACCCCGGCCGCAGCGCCCGCGCCGCCCGCCAGCACCGACACCGACGAACTGCTCAAGTCGCTGGGCATGTAAGCCCGGCCTGCGGTGCGGGAGCCAAAACCCTGGCGCCTGCGGATGTATCGGGAGACTCCGGGAACGATATCGTTGACATGCAGATAATTGGAATGTCAACTATTTGAATACCACGATGTCCTCCCAGTCCGACCAGTCCCTGCCCGCGCAGGCCGATGCCGCGAGCGTGCAGCGGCATTTCATGTTCACGCTGGGCCAGGTGAACAAGCAGTGGCGCCGCACGCTGGACCGACTGCTGGCGCCCATGGGGCTGACCCAGGCGCTGTGGATGCCGCTGATGCATCTGGCGCGTTCCCCTGACGCCATGCGCCAGAAGGATCTGGCCCACTCCCTTGCGCTGGACAGCTCCTCCGTCGTACGGCTGGTGGACGGCCTGGCTGCCCAGGGCTGGATAGAGCGCGTGGACGACAGCGACCGCCGCGTCAGGAAAATCCAGCTCACGCCAGCCGGCCATGCCCAGGTCGAAGCCGTGCAGGGCCTGCTGCAGCAGGCCCGTGCCCAGGTGCTGGGCGCCGTGCCGCCCGAGGAACTGGAGGCGGCCTACGCCACGCTGCAGCGCCTGCTGCAAGCCATGGCCGCCGAGCCCGCCTCAGACGCGGACCTGCACGACGAGCAGGCTCGCTGAGATGGCGCCCGAGCACTCTTCGCTGCCACCACCGGTGCAAGGCGATACAGCGGCCAGCCGCAAGGCTCCGCTATGGCTGCTGGTGATCGTGACCATCGTCGGCACGCTGGCCATGCATATGTTCCTGCCCGCCCTGCCCGATGCGGCACGCCAGCTCCAGGCCGGCGCCAGCCAAATGCAGCTGACCATCACGGTCTACATCCTGGGCCTGGGCGTGGGCCAGCTGGTCTACGGCCCGCTGTCGGACAGCCTGGGGCGCCGCCCCATGCTGCTGGCAGGGCTCATCCTCTATGCGCTGGCAAGCCTGGCGGCCTTTCTCGCCCCGTCCGCCCCCTGGCTGATCGGCGCGCGGCTGCTCCAGGCGCTGGGCGGCTGCGCGGGCCTGGCCCTGGGACGCGCCATTGCGCGCGATTCGAGCACGCCCGAGAACGCCGTCGGTAGCCTGGCGCTGCTCAACCTGATGATGATGATCGGCCCGGGCATCGCGCCGGCCATCGGCTCGGCCATCGACGACGCCCTGGGCTGGCGCGCCATCTTCGGCACGCTGGCCGTGGTCGGCGGCGTGACGGCCTTCGGCATCTGGAAGCTGCTGCCCGAAACCGGACAGCCCACGGGCCGCCTGCACCTGGGCACCATCCGCGACGACTACCGCAGCCTGCTGCGCTCCCCGGCCTTCGTGGGCTTTGCCGTGGGCGGCGGCTGCGCCACAACGTCCATCTATGCCTTCCTGGCGGCGGCGCCCTTCGTCTTCATCGAGCAACTGCATTCCACCAAGCATGAAGTGGCCATCTACCTGGGCCTGCTCATGGGCGGCATGGCCGCGGGCAATGCGCTTGCCCGCCAGCTGATACGCCACTGGCCCCTGGAGCGGCTGATGCTCAACGGCAATCTGCTGAGCCTGGCCAGCGCGGCCATGCTGCTGTTGCTGGCCCTGTGCAACCAGCTCACGCCGGCCATCGTGGTCGCGCTGATGGTGCTGTTCGCGCTGGGCTCGGGCCTGACCAGCCCTGCGGCGCTGGCCAGCGCGCTCAGCGTGCATCCGCGCCTCACGGGCTCGGCCGCCGGGGTCTACGGCAGCACCCAGATGGCCGTGGGCGGCCTGTGCACGCTGGGCGCCAGCCTGGGCAGCAACCCGGCGCTGTCGGCCGCGCTCGCCCTGGTCGTAGCCTGCGTGGTGGGGCAGCTGGGCTTTCGTGGTGCGCTGCGCCACGCGCAGCGTGCGCCCGGCTGAGGGCAGTCCGGCTGAGGGCCATGGTCCCCGAGGCGACGGCCCGGCCGCGCAAAGCGCAGGCGGGGCCAGGGCCTCGATTACATTGGCGCAGCCGTGGCAACTGCCACGGACCACAGGAGACAAAAACATGCGCCAACTTTCCTTTTCCATCGTCCTGCGCCAGGCCGCCACCGGCACGCTGGCAGCCGCCGCGCTGCTGGCCGGCACAGCAGCCCAGGCCGGCTCCATCGAGGCCGCCGAGTTCAAGAGCGCCACGCTGCAGCGCAGCTGGACCTACAACGTCTACCTGCCCACGGGCTACGACGCCCAGTCCAGGCTGCGCTACCCCGTCATGTACCTGCTGCACGGCAATGACGGCCAGCGCAACGACTGGCCCGTCAAGGGCAGCCTGCTGCGCACGGTGGACCAACTGATCCAGAACGGCGAGATCCCGCCCGCCATCATCGTCATGCCCGACGCGGGAACGACCTGGTACGTGGACCTCAAGGAGCCCATGGAGACGGCTTTCTTCCAGGACCTCGTCCCCCATGTCGAGAAAAAGTACCGCACCCTCACCAGCCGCGATGGCCGCGTGATCGGCGGCCTGTCCATGGGCGGCTACGGCGCGCTGCGCTACGTGCTCAAGTACCCCGAGAAATTCCAGGCCGCCGCCCTGCTGAGCCCCGCCATCTACAACCCAGAGCCGCCCGCCGATTCCTCGGCACGCTCGGTCAAGGTCTTTGCCGAACCCAACACGGGCGGCCAGTACAGCACCACCGTCTGGAAAAGCTACAACTACCCTGTGCTGTGGGACAGCTTTCTCGCCCGCAAGATCAGCGTGCCCATGTACATCAACTCGGGCGACGACGATGAATTCATGATCGAGTCCGACGCCGCCCAGCTCTACGCCCAGCTGCGCAGGAACAAGCAGCCTGCCGAGCTGCGCATCGTCAACGGCAAGCATGAATGGCCGGTCTGGGAAAGCACCATCGGCGACGCGCTCAAGTACGTATTCCGCACCGTGCGCCGCCCGCAGGCGGACAACTGAGCCAGGCCATGAAGCAAAAAAAGGGGAGCCGATCAGCGCCCCTTTTTGATTGCATCAGCAGGTCTTACAGATTGCCGACCATCTTGGCAGGGATAACCCAGGCGTCGAACTGTTCGCCGGTCAGGTGGCCCGATGCCACAGCCGCTTCGCGCAGGCTGGAGCCTTCCTTGTGCGCCTTCTTGGCGATGTAGGCCGCCTTGTCGTAGCCGATGTGCGGGTTCAGCGCCGTCACCAGCATCAGCGAGCGCTGCACCAGCTCGGTGATGCGCTCGCGGTTGGGCTCGATGCCCACGGCGCAGTGGTCGTTGAAGCTCTTCATGCCATCGGCCAGCAGGCGCACGCTCTGCAGGAAGTTGTGCGAGACCATGGGGCGGAACACGTTCAGCTCGAAGTTGCCCGAGGCGCCGCCGAAGTTGATGGCCACGTCGTTGCCGAAGACCTGGGCCGCCAGCATGGTCACGGCCTCGCTCTGCGTGGGATTGACCTTGCCGGGCATGATGGACGAGCCGGGCTCGTTCTCGGGGATGGAAATCTCGCCCAGGCCGCTGCGCGGGCCCGAGGCCAGCCAGCGCACGTCGTTGGCGATCTTCATCATGCTGGCGGCCAGCGTCTTGAGCGCGCCGTGGGCGTGGACCAGGCCGTCGCACGAGGCCAGGGCCTCGAACTTGCTGGGCGCCGTCACGAACGGGTAGCCGGTGAGCTGGGACAGCTCGGCCGCCACGCCCTCGGCATAGCCCTTGGGCGCATTCAGGCCCGTGCCCACGGCCGTGCCGCCCAGCGCCAGCTCGTACAGATGCGGCAGCGCGGCGCGCACATGCTTTTCGCCATGGGCCAGCTGGGCCACCCAGCCCGAGATTTCCTGGCCCAGCGTCAGCGGCGTGGCGTCCTGCAGATGGGTGCGGCCGATCTTGACGATGTCGGCATAGGCCTCGCTCTTGGCCTGCAGCGTGTTGCGCAGCAGGGCAATGGCGGGCAGCAGCTTTTGCTCGATGGCCGTGACGGCAGCCACGTGCATGGCGGTGGGGAACACGTCGTTGCTCGACTGGCTCTTGTTCACGTCGTCATTGGGGTGGACCAGGCGCGCTTCGCCGCGCTCGCCACCGAGGATTTCGCTGGCGCGGTTGGCCAGCACCTCGTTGACGTTCATGTTGGTCTGCGTGCCCGAGCCGGTCTGCCAGACCACCAGCGGGAACTCGTCCGGGTGCTTGCCGGCGATCACCTCGTCGGCGGCGGCCAGGATGGCCTGGGTCTTCTTCTCGTCCAGCAGGCCCAGCTTGTGGTTGACGGTGGCCGAGGCCTTCTTGACCTGGGCCAGCGCGTGGATGATCTCGCGCGGCTGCTGCTCGCCGCTGATGTCGAAGTTCTGCAGCGAGCGCTGCGTCTGCGCGCCCCAGAGCTTGTCTGCGGGGACGGCTATGGGTCCGAAAGTGTCTTTTTCCTGGCGGGTCGCGGTCATTGGTATGGACTCCTTGGTGAAAACAACGCGGCGCAGTTGGCTGGAGGCAGGTCGGCGGGCCGCGCAGGACGTGGCTCGGGGATGTCTGGCTGGCAGGGCCGCAATGGCAAAAACCCGCTCATGGTAACTCCGTAAATGGGAACCCCTCGCATCCATCCCCCACAGCGGTGTCGCCAGGCATGGCTTGTCCAGCCAAACCCCTCGACTCTTGTACAAGACTGCGCCCATTGCGTGCACTTTTCCCCCTGCAGCGCCGATAATCGCCCCCGGGATTCCCCTCCCCCTGTTCCCCCGATCAAAAAAGACACCCCACCGATGACCACCACGATCCGCCAGCAGGACCTGATCGATTCGATCGCAGGCGCCCTGCAGTACATCAGCTACTACCACCCCGCCGACTACATCGCCCACCTGGCCCGCGCCTACGAGCGCGAGCAAAGCCCGGCGGCCAAGGACGCGATGGCCCAGATCCTGACCAACTCCAAGATGTCGGCCACGGGCCACCGCCCGATCTGCCAGGACACCGGCATCGTCAACGTGTTCCTGAAGGTGGGCATGGACGTGCGCTGGGAAGGCTTCACGGGCGGCCTGGAAGACGCCATCAACGAAGGCGTGCGCCGCGGCTACAACCACCCCGAGAACACGCTGCGCGCCTCCGTCGTCGCCGATCCGCTGTTCGCGCGCAAGAACACCAAGGACAACACGCCTGCCGTCATCAACGTGCAGATCGTGCCCGGCGACAAGCTGGACGTGACCGTGGCCGCCAAGGGCGGCGGCTCGGAGAACAAGTCCAAGATGATCATGATGAACCCCAGCGACAACCTGGTGGACTGGGTTCTCAAGACCGTTCCGACCATGGGCGCGGGCTGGTGCCCGCCGGGCATGCTGGGCATCGGCATCGGCGGCACCGCCGAGAAGGCCGTGCTGCTGGCCAAGGAAAGCCTGATGGAAGACCTGGACATGTACGAGCTGCAGGCCAAGGCCGCGCGCGGAGAAAAGCTCGACCAGGTCGAGGAACTGCGCCTGGAGCTGTACGAGAAGGTCAACGCCCTGGGCATCGGCGCGCAAGGCCTGGGCGGCCTGGCCACCGTGCTGGACATCAAGATCAAGATGTACCCCACGCACGCGGCCTCCAAGCCCGTGGCCATGATCCCCAACTGCGCGGCCACGCGCCACGCGCACTTCGTGATGGACGGCTCCGGCGCGGTCTACATGGACGCGCCCTCGCTGGACCTGTGGCCCAAGATCGACTGGGAGCCCGACTACAACAAGTCGCGCCGCGTGGACCTCAACGCCCTGACCAAGGAAGAAGTGGCCAGCTGGAAGCCCGGCGACACCCTGCTGCTCAACGGCAAGATGCTCACGGGCCGCGATGCCGCCCACAAGCGCATCCAGGACATGCTGGCCAAGGGCGAGAAGCTGCCCGTGGACTTCACCAACCGCGTGATCTACTACGTCGGCCCGGTGGACCCGGTCAAGGACGAAGCCGTGGGCCCCGCAGGCCCCACGACGGCCACCCGCATGGACAAGTTCACCGACATGATGCTGGAGCAGACCGGCCTGATCGCCATGATCGGCAAGGCCGAGCGCGGCCCGGTGGCCATCGAGTCCATCAAGAACCACAAGTCGGCCTACCTGATGGCCGTGGGCGGCGCCGCCTACCTGGTGTCCAAGGCCATCAAGAACGCCAAGGTCGTGGGCTTCGAGGACCTGGGCATGGAAGCCATCTACGAGTTCGACGTGGTGGACATGCCCGTGACCGTGGCCGTGGATGCCGGCGGCACCAGCGCCCACATCACCGGCCCGGCCGAATGGCAAAAGCGCATCGCATCCGGCGAGTTCAAGACGATTGAGATCGCTTCGGCCTGAAGCCGGCGCCAAGCGTAAAGGGACCGCCTTCGGGCGGTCTTTTCATTGGTGCGGGCATTTGTGACAGACTGCCCGCTGCCTGCAACACTGCCCCACTGCCCATTCAACATGACCATCGCGCTCGTCCTCATCGCCCTGCTGGCCGTGACCAGCATGGCATGGCGCCTGTCCTCCCGCCGCCATGTCCTGCCCTGCCCCTCCTGGCTGCGCTGGATGGTCGAACTCGACAACCCCTTCGCGGCCAGCAACAAGGCCGCCTTCATCGTCGGACAACTGCAGGTGCAGCCAGGCATGAAGGTGCTGGATGCGGGCTGCGGCCCGGGACGCGTCACCCTGCCGCTGGCCCGTGCGGTCGGTGCCCAGGGCCATGTGCTGGCCGTGGACCTGCAGCCGGCCATGCTCGAACAGGTGGCTGCCAAGGCGCATGCCCAGGGGCTGGAGAACGTGCGCACCCAGGCGGCTGCGCTGGGCCAGGGGCAGCTCGCAGCCGGGCAGCACGACCGCGCCGTGATGGCCGCCGTGCTGGGAGAGATCCCGAACCGCCAGGCCGCGCTGGCCGATGTATTCCAGAGCCTGCGCCCCGGCGGCCTGCTGGCCGTGGCCGAGCTGGTCTTCGACCCGCATTTCCAGCGCCGCACCAGCGTGGAAAAGCTGGCAGGCGAGGCAGGCTTCATCCCCCACTCCTTCCACGGCCATGCAGCCGCCTATCTGCTGGTACTGCAGCGCCCTCTCCAACCATGACCACCACACATTCCCCTGTAGCGACCCTGCGGACACCGCGCCTGATACTGCGCCAGTGGCAGGCCGGCGACCGGCCACCCTTTGCCGCGCTGAATGCCGACCCACAGGTCATGGAGCACTTTCCGGCACTGCTCAGCCGTGGACAAAGCGATGCCATGGCAGACAGGATCCAGGCACTGATCGAGGAACGCGGCTGGGGCTTCTGGGCGGCAGAGCACCTTGCCAGCGGCGAGTTCATGGGCTTCATCGGGCTGCATACTCCCGCCGCGTCTTTGCCGTTCTCGCCCTGCGTGGAAATCGGCTGGCGGCTCGCCCGGCCTTTCTGGGGCCAGGGCCTGGCCAGCGAAGGCGCGCGGGCGGCGCTGGAGCACGGCTTCAGCGCGTTGCATCTGGAGTCCATCGTCTCGTTCACCGCGCTGTCCAACCTGCGTTCGCAGGCCGTGATGCAGCGCCTGGGCATGGAGCGCGAGGCACATGACTTCGACCATCCGGAGGTGCCCGCAGGCCACGCGCTGCGCAGGCATTGCCTGTATCGCCTGACACAGGCCCAATGGCTGCAGCAGCAAGCCATGGGCGCAGCATGAACGCGCCCGAGCGGGCATACTGGGCGCCGCCTCCAAAAGCCTTTATCCGGATCTGCACATGACCTCCCCGGCCTCTCCCATCGGCGTCTTCGACAGCGGCATCGGCGGCCTCAGCGTGCTGCAGGCGCTGCGCCATGAACTGCCGCATGAGCGCTTCGTCTACCTGGCCGACAGCGGCAATGCACCCTATGGCGACGCACGCGGCGATGCCTTCGTGCAGCAGCGCACGCGCACCATTGCGCGCCACCTGTGCGAGCAGCACCAGATCAAGGTGCTGGTGATCGCCTGCAACACGGCCACGGCAGCGGCCGTGGACATGCTGCGCGCCGAAATGCCCGAACTGCCCCTGATCGGCGTGGAGCCCGCCATCAAGCCCGCTTCGCTGTCGAGCCAGACCGGCCACGTGGGCGTGATGGCCACGCGCGGCACGGTGGGCAGCGCACGCTTTGCACGCCTGGTGGCCGACCATGGCCAGCGCGTGCAATTCCATGTCCAGCCCTGCGACGGACTGGCCAAGGCCATCGAGGAAAGCACGGAGCAACCCGTTCCCGCCGACCCCATGGCCACCGAGGTCGCGCGCCTGTGCGCCAGGTACGTGAATGCCCTGGGCAGCTTCGGACAGAAGACGGGTGAGATGGATTCCCTGGTGCTGGGCTGCACCCACTACATATTCGCCCGCGAGCAGTTGCGCACGCTGCTGGGGACGGACATCCAGTTCATCGACACAGGTGCCCCGGTAGCTCGCCAGACGCGGCGCGTGCTGGATCGCCTGGGCACCCTGGCCAGCGAATCAGGACCCTTGCCAGCGGCAGAGTGCCAGGTCCAGCTGATGACCACGGGATCGCTGCAGGCCCTGCAATCGGCCGCATCGCGCTGGCTGGATCTGCCCGCGCAATGCTGCTCGTGCGTTCAGGTCGGCGAATCCAGCGCCGTCCCCACGGCCGCCTGAATCACGGCTGCGCCTGCCACAGGCGCCGGCCCGAGTGGTCCATCCAGCTCAGGTACAGCCGCAGCTCGAACTCCAGCTGGTGGTAGTCGGGCTCCATGTGGGTGCACAGCTGGTAGAAGGCCTTGTCGTGGTCAGGCTCGCGCAGATGGGCCAGCTCATGGACGACGATCATGCGCAAGAAAGCCTCGGGCGCCTGCTTGAACAGTGCACCGATGCGGATCTCGTGCCGGGCATTGAGGCGGCTTCCCTGCACCACGGTGCGGCGCGTGTGCAGGCCCAGGGCGTTGTGGACCACATGGATGCGGCCGTCGTAGGCCACCTTGTTCAGCGTGCCGGCATTGCGCATGTGCCGGCCCTTGAGGGCATCCACGTAGTCATAGAGGCTCTTGTCCGTGCGCACGGCATGGGCCTCGGGATGCTTGCGCAGCAGCCAGGCCTCGGCCTTGTCATCGGCCAGCCAGCCGCGCACCTGCGACTGCAGCGCGGCCGGGTAGGCGGACAGGTAGGGAAGAGGCAGTGCACCGCCAGCCACCTCGCGCCGCTGCTCGCGCTGGCGGCGCACGGTCTCGGTGACTACTCCGGAATACTTGGGCGTGCTGGCCTGTGCCGCCATGGCTGTACGCTGCGCTGGGCAGCGCCTTGCGCTCAATGCAGGTGGCGTGGGCGGCGGTTGCCGCCGTGGCCCGAACCCGATCCACCCATGCCGCGCGGCGGCTTGCCGATCTCCAGCGAGCTGACCAGGGCGTCGAAGCGCTGGGAGAAGAGCTTGTCGATCTCCTGCACCACGCCACCCAGCTCGGAGCCGTCGAAATGGCGCTCCATGAGGTTGACCACGTCCTGAACCAGAAGGTCGCGCTGCACCTGCATGATGGCTGCGGGCGTCGGGCCCACGAAGAGCATGACGAAATCGTCGCGCGATTCGGCCTCTTCGGACTCTTCTTCCTCGTCGAACTCGGTGTCGTAGAAGGTCACCTCGATGGCCGCGCCCTGCTCGGCCAGCTCGTTGATGCCCATGCACATGTCGTCCAGCGACTGGCGGAAGTCCTCGTCGCCACGCACCGTCCAGCACACCTGGAGCAGGCGCTCCTTGGTATCGAACTGGATGCCGGGCTCTTCCTCATAGACGCTGCCAGCGCCATCGGCCAGGGAACGGGCCCCCGCATACTTCCACAGCGGACCCAGCGCTTCCTGCAACTGCTCGTAGGTCGTGTCGGGGCGCAGCAGCACTTGGCCGTGCACGTGGATTTCAAATGGAGCGTTGTAATTCGACATGTTCTCGTCTGGGATGAGTTTGGCCACACCTGTCACGCCGCACCGTGTGCCACGATCAACGTCAACGGAACGCATGCAGGCATCGCCATCACTGTCTGCCCGCGCCGCGCCATCCAGGCAAGCAGCCCGGGGCCTGATGAATGGATTCTCGCACGTTATGCCAACGGGCAAGGTCTTGGCAACGCATGGACACCGTGCAGCGCAGCAAGCGGGCAGGACCGTCGATGCACGTTGCGGCACGACGCCTGAATTTGCGGAACAGCAGGCGCCTTGGCTGCTTTAATCCGCTACCGTATAGATAGCAACAATGCCTAGTACGTATTGGGTTGTGGTGCCCCGAGCCGGGATCGAACCGGCACGCCCCTGTTCGGAAGCGGCGGATTTTAAGTCCGCAGTGTCTACCAATTTCACCATCGGGGCCCTGCACCGCAGCGTCACAGGTCAGCGCGAACTGCTCACACCTGCAACTGCAGCACCAACGAAAAAGGGAAGCGTTACCGCTTCCCTTTTTTCTGAATTGGAGCGGGAAAACGGGTTCGAACCGTCGACCTCAACCTTGGCAAGGTTGCGCTCTACCAACTGAGCTATTCCCGCGTATCTGTCAAGCTGTTCGCTTCACAGAGCAGACTTGAATTCTAGCGCAGATTTTTGGTGCTTCGGAAGAAGCTCGTAAAAAATCTGCACCGAGGCAGATGGCAGCCTGCCTTGCACCTTGCGGCGGCAGGCTGCTTCACCGTCGACGCCTACTTGCCATCGATGCGATCCTGCATGCGCTTGGCCCGCTGTTCGGACGGCGGATGGGAGCTCAGGATGGAGCTGCCGCCGCTGCCAGCGCTGAGCTTGGCCAGCTTCTGGAACGATGTGACCAGCCCCTGGCGGCTCATCTTCTTTTCCGTGAGCAGATCGAAGGAGTAGTCATCAGCAGCCGATTCCTGCGACTGCGAGAACTGGGCATTGATGAACTTCTCGCCCAGATCACCAGCCTGCGAACGCGACAGCGAGGCCAGCGCCGAATTGCCGCTATTGGCGGCAATAGAACGTGCAGCCGACGCCGCATAGGCCGTCTGCATGCGCTTCTTGCTGTGACCCAGTGCCACGTGCCCGATCTCATGGCCGATCACGCCACGCAGCTCGTCATCATTCATCAGATCCATCAGGCCGCTGTAGACACGAATGCAGCCATTGGCCATGGCCCAGGCATTCACATCCTGCGTCATATAGACCTTGTATACAGCCTTCTTCCCATTGACAGCCTGCGGCATGCCGGCGATCACTTTGTTCAACCGCAGCGTGTACTTGCTCTTTGCATCTGCCACCTTGTTCTGGGCATCCATGGCTGCGCAGGAATCATTGGACAGCGTGACCACGTCGTCATCCGTGAGCGTCATGGCCTTCATGGCCGTGGAGCCCGAATCCAGCAGCCCGCCCACATCAGCGGATTCCATGGTTTTACAGCCAGCCAGCACCACGCCGCTGGCAACAATGGCCGTCAATAGCTTGATCTTCATAGCCCCTCCCGATAAATGAAGCGCGCATCATATCCAGGACCAGCCAATTAAAGCTACCGGCAATGGCGATCTATTTGCAATTTCTTGCAATTTCTCAATGAGAAAGCAATGCCAAATTTCAATGACCACCAATCATTTGAACAAATAGAAACAATTAAACTCACTAAATCAGCAATGAATGACCAAAACAGGCATGCAGCCATGCTGTCGGTGTGCAGACCGTGAAGCACCGCATGGCACTGAATCGCAAGAGAACAAGATGCGCCAGCCAAGTCGAGGCCGTGGCGAAGACATGGCACCAAGAACGAACAACAATCCGTGATGCAGAAAAAAGAAAAAGGCCCCGAAGGGCCTTATAAGTATTTGATTTTTTTAATATTCTTGGAGGCGCGAACCAGAGTCGAACTGGTCTAACCGGATTTGCAATCCGGGGCATAACCGCTTTGCTATCGCGCCAAGATCACTATCAAACATGCAGCATTGCTGCAGTTTTCCTAAAACTGGAGCGGGAAAACGGGTTCGAACCGTCGACCTCAACCTTGGCAAGGTTGCGCTCTACCAACTGAGCTATTCCCGCAAAAAATTCAAGCAACCAACCGTCACCTGAATCGGATGCACACGAGGCACATCCAAAACTGGAGCGGGAAAACGGGTTCGAACCGTCGACCTCAACCTTGGCAAGGTTGCGCTCTACCAACTGAGCTATTCCCGCAAACATTCAAGCAGCCACCGCCACCTGAATCAGATATGCACAGGGCACATCCTGAAACTGGAGCGGGAAAACGGGTTCGAACCGTCGACCTCAACCTTGGCAAGGTTGCGCTCTACCAACTGAGCTATTCCCGCATTTCTACCGAAGCCTGACATTCTACAACGTCGTTTGCTGCGATGGGATGAATTGTAGCGTAGTTCTTGGAGGGTTCAGGAAAAACGCTACATTTTTTCATCCTCAGTGCTTGACGGCCGGTTCCACAGGCTTGGATTCCGCCGGCGGCGGCGCTGCAGCCTCCTCCTCGGACAGGGGCTCGGGCACGCGCTCCAGCGCCACCTTGAGGACCTGGTCGATCCACTTGACGGGGATGATTTCCAGGCCGCTCTTGACGTTGTCCGGGATCTCCTGGAGGTCCTTGACGTTCTCTTCGGGGATCAGCACCGTCTTGATGCCGCCACGCAGGGCCGCCAGCAGCTTTTCCTTGAGGCCGCCGATGGCGGTGACCTCGCCGCGCAGCGTGATTTCGCCGGTCATGGCGACATCGGCACGCACCGGGATACCGGTCAGAGCAGAGACGAAGGCCGTCGTCATTGCCGCCCCCGCGCTGGGGCCGTCCTTGGGCGTGGCGCCATCGGGCACGTGCACGTGGATGTCCTTCTTCTCGAAGGCCTCGTCCTTGATGCCGAGCATGCGCGAGCGGCTGCGCACCACGGTGCGGGCAGCTTCCACGGATTCCTTCATCACATCACCCAGGGAGCCGGTGCGCGAGATCACGCCCTTGCCGGGCATGATGGCGGCCTCGATGGTCAGCAGATCGCCACCAACCTCGGTCCATGCCAGGCCCACGACCTGGCCGACCTGGTTGTTGTGCTCGGCACGGCCGTAGCTGTACTTGCGCACACCCAGGTAGTCGGTGAGGTTGTCGGCATTGACGACGACGGTGGGCTCCAGCTTCTTGAGCTGCAGTCCCTTGACCACCTTGCGGCAGATCTTGGAGAGCTCGCGTTCCAGAGAGCGCACGCCGGCTTCACGCGTGTAGTAGCGCACGATGTCGCGGATGGCGGACTCATCGACCTGCATTTCGCCGTCCTTCACACCGTTGTTGGTGAGTTGCTTGGGCAGCAGGTAGCGGATGGCGATGTTGACCTTTTCGTCCTCGGTGTAACCCGACAGGCGGATCACTTCCATGCGGTCCAGCAGCGCGGGCGGGATGTTCATGGAGTTGGAGGTGGCCACGAACATCACGTCGCTGAGGTCGAAGTCCACCTCGACGTAGTGATCGCCGAAGGTGTGGTTCTGCTCGGGGTCCAGCACTTCCAGCAGGGCGCTCGACGGGTCGCCACGGAAGTCCATTCCGAGTTTGTCGATCTCGTCCAGCAGGAACAGCGGGTTGCGCGTGCCGACCTTGTCCAGGCTTTGCAGCACCTTGCCCGGCATGGCGCCGATGTAGGTGCGGCGATGGCCACGGATTTCCGCCTCGTCACGCATGCCGCCCAGCGCCATGCGCACGTACTTGCGGCCCGTGGCCTTGGCGATGGACTGGCCCAGCGAGGTCTTGCCCACGCCCGGAGGTCCGACCAGGCACAGGATGGGCGCCTTGACCTTGTCCACGCGCTGCTGCACAGCAAGATATTCAAGGATGCGGTCCTTGACCTTTTCGAGGCCGAAGTGGTCGGCGTTGAGCACGTCCTCGGCATTGGCCAGGTCGTGCTTGATCTTGGTCTTCTTGCTCCAGGGCAGACCCGTGAGCACGTCGATGTAGTTGCGCACCACGGTGGCTTCGGCCGACATGGGCGACATGAGCTTGAGCTTCTTGAGCTCGGCCTCGGCCTTCTTGCGCGCCTCGGCGGGCATGCGGGCCAGCTTGATCTTCTTTTCGATCTCTTCGATGTCGGCGCCGTCTTCGCCCTCGCCCAGCTCCTTCTGGATGGCCTTGACCTGCTCGTTCAGGTAGAAGTCACGCTGGTTCTTCTCCATCTGGCGCTTGACGCGGCCACGGATGCGCTTGTCGACGTTGAGGATGTCGACTTCGCGGTCCAGCTGCTCGAACAGGTTTTCCAGGCGCTCCTTGATGTCCACCAGGTCGAGCACGGCCTGCTTGTTCTCAAGCTTGAGCGGCAGGTGCGCGGCAATGGTGTCGGCCAGGCGGCCTGCATCGTCGATGCTGGCGATGGAGGTGAGGATCTCGGGCGGGATCTTCTTGTTGAGCTTGACGTACTGGTCGAACTGCTGCGTCACGGCGCGGCGCAGGGCCTCGATCTCGCTGGGCTTGTGCGTTTCGGCCTCGGGCGCCACGGGGACGACGGAGCCCACGAAGTGGGTCTCTTCGTCCATGACCTGCTTGACCAGCGCGCGCTGCTGGCCTTCGACCAGCACCTTCACCGTGCCGTCGGGCAGCTTGAGCATCTGCAGGATGGTGGACACGCAGCCGACATCGAACATGTCAGCGGCCGTGGGCTCGTCCTTGGAGGCGGTCTTCTGGGCCACCAGCATGATGCGGCGGTCGCCCTCCATGGCCAGCTCCAGCGCCTTGATGCTCTTGGCGCGCCCCACGAACAGCGGGATCACCATGTGGGGGAACACGACCACATCACGCAGCGGCAGCAGCGCCAGGTCTAGGGGGGTGGAAGGCAAAGGGGTATGTCCTGACATGGGAATCCTCGGTTTGTCAGCGGAAGATGGTCCGCCCACCGGTGTATTTCAACCCCGCGGCCCGAAAGGATTTCGTGCCGCGGGGACTTGCGCTGCCGGACCTTTGCAGGCGACGGCGCATCAGGCCTTCTTGGCCGCTTCGCGGTAAACCAGCAGCGGCGCCTTTCCGTCTTCGATGGTGGACTCGTCCACCACTACCTTTTCGACATTGTCGGCATTGGGCAGCTCGTACATGGTGCCGATCAGCGATTGCTCCAGGATGGAGCGCAGGCCACGGGCACCCGTCTTGCGCGCGAGCGCCTTGCGGGCGATGGCCTTCAGCGCGGCAGGCCGGATCTCCAGCTCCACGCCCTCCATGGCCAGCAGCTTGCTGTACTGCTTGACCAGAGCGTTCTTGGGCTCGGTCAGGATCTGCACCAGGGCGTCTTCGCCCAGTTCGGCCAGGGCCGTGACCACCGGCATGCGGCCGACCAGCTCGGGGATGATGCCGAACTTGATCAGGTCTTCAGGCTCGATCTCCTGGAACACTTCCGAGATGGAGCGCTGCTTCTTGCTCTTGACCGTGGCGCCAAAGCCGATGCCGGACGCCTCGGTGCGGTTCTCGATGACCTTCTCCAGGCCCGCGAACGCGCCGCCGCAGATGAACAGGATATTGGTCGTGTCGATCTGCAGGAAGTCCTGGTTCGGATGCTTGCGGCCGCCTTGCGGGGGGACGCTGGCCATGGTGCCTTCGATGAGCTTGAGCAGGGCCTGCTGCACGCCCTCGCCCGACACGTCGCGCGTGATGCTGGGGTTGTCGGACTTGCGCGAGATCTTGTCGATCTCGTCGATGTAGACGATGCCGCGCTGCGCACGCTCGACGTCGTACTCGCAGCTTTGCAGCAGCTTCTGGATGATGTTCTCGACGTCCTCGCCCACGTAGCCGGCTTCGGTCAGCGTGGTGGCATCTGCCATGACGAAGGGCACGTTGAGCATGCGCGCCAGCGTCTGCGCCAGCAGCGTCTTGCCGGAACCCGTGGGGCCGATGAGCAGGATGTTGCTCTTGGCCAGTTCCACCTCGTCCTTGCCGGCCTTGTCCTTGTGGCGCAGCCGCTTGTAGTGGTTGTAGACGGCGACGGCCAGCGTGCGCTTGGGCAGGTCCTGGCCGATCACGTAGTTGTCGAGGTTGGCCTTGATTTCGGCGGGCGTGGGCAGGTCGCCCCGGCCGTCCTTGGCCTCGGTGCTGGGCTGCTCGTCGCGGATGATCTCGTTGCAGAGATCGATGCACTCGTCGCAGATAAAGACTGACGGACCAGCGATCAGCTTCTTGACCTCATGCTGGCTCTTGCCGCAGAAGGTGCAATAAAGGTTTTTTTCGCTGGAGGAGCCTTTTTTCTCGGCCATGGGGTCGGTGCCTTGTTACAGAAATATGGAAAAGGATGATAACCAAATGGAAAGCGGCGTTTTCCGTAGGGGGAAAACGCCGCCCATTCTCATGCAGCCTCTGGGCTTCAGGAGCGCTTGTTGATCACCTGATCGACCAGACCGTAGTCCTTGGCTTCCTCGGCGGACAGGAAGTAGTCGCGCTCGGTGTCGTGCTGGATCTTTTCCAGCGGCTGGCCCGTGCGCTCGGCCAGGATCTTGTTCAGGCGCTCGCGGGTCTTGAGGATCTCGCGTGCGTGGATCTCGATCTCGGTGGCCTGGCCCTGCATGCCGCCCAGCGGCTGGTGGATCATGACCTGGGAGTTGGGCAGCGCAAAGCGCTTGCCCTTGGTGCCAGCGGCCAGCAGGAAGGCGCCCATGCTGGCTGCGATGCCGGTGCACAGCGTGGACACATCGGGCTTGATGAAATTCATCGTGTCGAAGATGGCCAGGCCGGCGCTCACTGAGCCGCCGGGGCTGTTGATGTAGAACGAAATGTCCTTGTCGGGATTTTCGCTTTCGAGGAACAGCAGCTGGGCCACGACGAGGTTGGCCGTCTGGTCATTGACAGGACCCACCAGGAAGATCACCCGGTCCTTGAGCAGGCGCGAGTAGATGTCGTACGACCGCTCTCCGCGGCCGGACTGTTCGATGACCATTGGGATCATGCCCAAACCCTGAGTTTCCAATGCGCTCATGTTTTCTCCAGTACTAGGGGGCTACTTTAGCCGTATCCGGAAAGAAAATGGGGCTTGTGCGCCAAAGCACAAGCCCCGCAGATGCCAACCCGCCCGCCGATCTCACGAAGCGGCAGGCAGGCGGTGCTCAAGCCCTCAGGCCTGGCCCATCAGTTCGTCGAAGGACACGGCCTTGTCGGAGACCTTGGCCTTGCCCAGCACGAACTCGGTCACGTTGTTTTCGATGACAACGGCTTCGACTTCAGCCAGGCGTTGGCGGTCGCCAAAGTACCAGCGGGCCACGTCTTCGGGCTTTTCGTAGCTGGCGGCCAGCTCTTCCACGTGGGCCTTGATCTGGTCGGGCGTGGCGTGCAGCTCGTTGGCGCGCACCAGCTCGGCCACCACCAGGCCCAGGCGCACGCGGCGCTCGGCTTGGGGCAGGAACACGTCTTCAGGGATCTCGGCCTTCTCGGCGTCCTTGATGCCGCGCTGCTGCAGCTCGGCGCGGGCGCCTTCCAGCAGACGGGCGACTTCAGCCTGCACCGAAGCCTTGGGCAGTTCCAGCTCGGCCTTGGACACCAGGGCATCCATCACGGCTTGCTTGTTGCGGCCCTGGACGCGGAACTTGACTTCACGCTCCAGGTTCTTCTTGATGTCGGCGCGCAGGCCTTCGACCGTGCCTTCCGCCACGCCCAGGGCCTTGGCAAAGGCCTCGTCCACTTCGGGCAGGTTGGCGGCTTCGATCTTCTTGACCGTCACCAGGAAATCGGCGGTCTTGCCGGCCACGTCCTTGCCGTGGTAATCGGCGGGGAATGCCAGCGGGAACGTCTTGGACTCGCCAGCCTTCATGCCGCGCACTGCGTCTTCGAATTCCTTGAGCATCTGGCCTTCGCCGACCAGGAACTGGAAGTCCTCAGCCTTGCCGCCGGAGAAGGTCTCGCCGTCGATCTTGCCTTCGAAGTCCACGGTCACGCGGTCGCCGTCCACGGCCACATCGGCCTGGGCGCGCTGGGCGAAGGTGCGGCGCTGCTTGCGCAGGATGTCCACGGTCTTGTCGATGGCGGCGTCGTCCACCTCGGCGGTCAGCTTCTCGACTTCGGCCGAGGTCAGGTCACCGATCTTGACTTCAGGCATCACTTCGAAGATGGCTTCGAACTGGGCCTCGCCCTCGGGAGCGCCTTCCTTTTCGGAGATGCGTGGCTGGCCAGCCACGCGCAGCTTGGCTTCGTTGACGGCCTGTGCAAAAGCCTCGCCAACCTTGTCGTTGAGCACTTCGTACTGCACCGAGTAGCCATAACGCTGGGCCACCACGCTCATCGGCACCTTGCCGGGACGGAAGCCGTCCATCTTCACGGTGCGCGCCACCTGCTTCAGACGGTTTTCCACTTCGCTCTGGATGGAGTTCAGGGGCAGGCTCAGCGTGATCTTGCGCTCGAGCTTTTCAAGGGTTTCAACAGTAACGGCCATGTTTGTTCCTATGAGGGATTGGACCGTGCCGGCTGCTGTACAGCCCGCACCGTATTGCGCAAAAGTCACGGTGCGACGCGAGCCAAGCCAGTCGGCCGCGCGGCACCTCAGATTTCAAGGGCTTACATCACATGCGCCTGGCCGCTGTGGACCGCACATGGTTCGCTCAACCCGTGATGTAAGCGAAGCCGGACATTATAAACGAGGCGGTTTTGCCTTCCAGACGCGCGCTGTTGCAGGGGAATCCCGCAATCCGCCTGGCCAATGCACCTCCTCTACAGGAAGCGGGCTTGAGCAGTGTTCGCCGCAGTTGAGCGGCGTTGGTGCGTGGTGCGCGGGGGGCGGGTCGTATTCCATTCAAAAACAATCACTTGCCTTCACTGCGCGGGATCTGTGCGGGCCAGCAAAAAGCTTTCAGGGTTGCCAGGCACACGCCCACCCGACGTGCGCACGGCCAGACCAAAGCACTGCCAGTCATCGCCAATCAGCAGATGAAAAAGGGTCACATCAAATTGAAACATCTGGTCATTCGACCTATACTGTATGTGCATACAGTAGAAAGAAGACGCGATGCAGCACCAGATTGAGACGGTCAGGGATGATGTGGAAAGCGCCAGCGAGCAAGTGGCCGCCATCTGCGAGCTGCTGGCTGCAGCCCGGGGCACGGCCGTGCATGCCTCGGCCATCACCGCATTGCTGCTGCCCGTGTCACGCAAGCTCAGCGCGGCGGCGGGCGACCTGTCCGACCATCTGCATCGCAGCCAGGTAGTTGGCAGCAAGCGCTGCTAGACCGGTTCACCCCCACCATGACAAGACCCCGCCCTGCGGGGTCTTGTCATTTCTGCGTTCGGCATGGCCGCTGGCGTGCCCGCAGCGCGCACAGGCTGCAGCGATTGCCGGGCCTGCTCCCGTCGGCAAACATGGCATTCATACCCGGCCCGCGCGCCGGACCCGGCATACCGCCTGCCCGATTCCACCGCGATCCGGTGGCCTGGGGCGTTCCCGGCATCCGCAGCCACACGCATGGCGGGTGCACCAGGAACAGGTCCGCGCGGGCCGGCCCACGAGGAGCCTCAGTGAGTCTTGCCATTCCCTTTCCCGCGTCGGATCAGGCGATACCGCCGCCGGCCCGTACCGCCGCTCCTGCCGCCCCTGCACACAGGGAGTGCGCCTGATGCTAGCCATCGCCCGTGAATACGAAACGCTGGACGAGCTGTGCATGCGCCAGCTGGGCGCCACGCGCGGCGTGGTGGAAGCCACGCTGGAGCGCAACCCGGGCCTGTCGACCCACGGTCCCCATCTGCCCGCCGGCCTGGCCGTCGAGCTGACCGAACCCGCCCAGGCCCCCAGCCTGCCTCTGATCAGTTTCTGGGATTGACATGGACCGAGAAACCATCGTGAGGACCGCCGCCCTGGAAGGCGCCAAGGCCGCGCCTCCCGTCACCGTCGTGGCCGCGAATGTGGCCAATGGCTGGACCATGACCCATACCGCCACCGCGCTGACCATCGTCTACGTGCTGCTGCAGGCCGCGTATCTGCTGTGGCGCTGGCGCAATGAACGCGAGGACCGGCGCGCGCGCCAGGCCGAGGACGCCGCGCGCAGGAAGGCTTCTTCCACCCACACCGGCAACAATGCGGACACCGGGGCGGCGCCATGAGCACAGCACGCATGCCAGCGGCAGGACTGGGCATTGGCGCAGCCATCGTTGCTGCCTGGATTGCCGCAGAAGGCTTCAGCGCAGATCCGATCATCCCGGTTCGCGGCGATGTGCCCACCATCGGCCACGGCGCCACGCGCTACGAGGACGGCACGCGCGTGACCCTGGCCGACCCGCCCATCACACGCCAACGGGCGCGCGAGCTGGCCATCAACCTGCTGGAGCAGCAGTACGGCGCCTGCGTGCGCGATTCGCTGGGTGACACGCGGGTGCACCCGGCCGAGTTCGCCCAGGCTGTGGACTTCGCGGGCCAGTACGGCTGCGGGGCCTGGCGCGGCTCCTCGATGCTGGCCAGGGCACGGGCCGGCGACTACGCCGGCGCCTGCCAGTCCTACCTGGCCTGGCGATTCATGACCAGCACCCAGCCTTTGCAGGGCTTCAGCGCCTATCGATGGGATGGAGCAGGCCGGCCCACGCGCTGGCGCTTTGACTGCTCGGCGCCAGGCAACAGGGTGTGCCGCGGCGTGTGGACACGCCAGCAGGCGCGCCACGCGGCCTGCATGGAGGCCCAGCCTTGATGGATCGCCTGCAAAACCATGCCTGGCAGCTGCTGGCCCTGCTGCTGGCAGCGCTGCTGGTCTGGCAGTCGCTGGCGCGGCTGGGTGCCGAGCGCGATGCAGCGCAGGCACGCACGGATCTGGCGACAGACCGCCAGGCCGCCGCCACCGCCGCGCTGCACGCATCCGAACGCTATCGACAACGGGAAGGAGCCTACCGTGAACGCCTCGACCTTCTTGCACGCGACACGGACCTGGCCCTGGCGCGCGCTGCGGCGGATGCCGATGCTGCCCGCGCTGCTGCTGGCCGGCTGCGCGGCGACCTCGCCAGCTACCTCACCGCCCACCGTGCAGCCGCCCAGGCTCGCGCCGCTGCCGGACAGTGCGCGCCAGACACCAGCGCCCTCGATCTGCTCGCCGAGCTGCAGCGCCGCGCTGACGAGCGAGCGGGAGCGCTGGCGCGCATTGCTGACGACGCCCGCCACCGTGGCAGCGCCTGCGAGCGCGCCTACGACGCCGGGCTCGCCCTGACCAGCGCCCTGACCAGCACCATGACCCAGGTCCCACGCCATGCTCAAGCCCGCTAGCCTGCGCGACGCGCTCGTCGCTGCCCTGCCCCAGTTGCAACAGTCGCCGGGGAACATCCGTTTCACCATCCAGAGGGGCCGTGTGGTCAATACGGGCACACCGTCCCTTTCCTGGGAATACCGCTACACGCTGAGCCTGGTGATTGCGGGTTTCACCGGCAGCATCGATGCCGTGACCGTGCCGCTGCTGGTCTGGGCGCGGCGCCACCAGCCGGACCTGTTCGACCATGCCGAAAGGCGCGAGCAGGCGATCCGCTTCGACATTGCGCCTCCTTCCACGGACCCTGCAGTCGCCTTGCAGCCGCAGCAGCTCGCCATCGAGATCGACCTGGTGGAGGCCGTGCTGGCGCGCCCGCGCGAGGGCAGCCCCGGCGCCTTCGACCTGATCTACAAGCCCGAGCCGCCAGGCCAGCTCGACATTGCGCAGCGCCAGTTGTGGGAGCTGTTCCTGTTCGGCGAGAAGGTGGCCGAGTGGAACTACGACCCGCGCTGAGCACGGGCCTGGGCACGCGCCCGGCCCATCGGCAGGCGCCGCGCCGGGCTGCATGTAGCAGCGTGCGCCACGCCCGGCACACGGCGACACGCAAGGGCCCGACCGGCACCATGAACGCCATGGAGTCGCCCGTCGCACAAACCGAGAGCCCGTACGAGATCATCCGCCGCCTGGAAGGGCTGATCCGCACGGGCACCATCGCCGCAGTCCGCCATGCGCGCCCTGCGCGCTGCCGCGTCAAGACCGGCAACCTGACCACCAACTGGATTCCCTGGCTGGCCCTGCGCGCCGCAGGCGAGAACGCCAGCGTCTGGTGGCCGCCGGCCGTGGGCGAGCAGTGCGTGCTGCTGTCGCCCGGCGGCGACCTGCTGGGCGCCGTGGCGCTGACCGGCATCTACAGCAGTGCCGCAGCCCAGCCCAGCGACCGCGAAGGCGTGTGCCACACGCAGTGGAGCCCCACCGATTTCATGGAGCACGACAGCACCACGGGCAGGCTCAACATCAACGTGGCCCACGGCATCACGCTGCGCGTGGGCAACTCGGTGATCAGCATCGACGAGCAAGGCATCAGCCTGCAGGCCGGCGGCGGTTCGGCCACCGTCAATGCGCAGGGCCTGGCCGGCGCGCCCGATGTGACCACCGGCCCCATCAGCCTGCTGCGCCATCGCCATGGTGGCGTCAGGGCGGGCGACGCCATCACGCAGGGGCCGCTATGAACCGCCACACAGGACGCCGCATCGAGGACATGGAGCATCTGCGCCAAAGCGTGGCCGACATCCTGTCCACGCCCATCGGCTCGCGCGTGATGCGCCGGGACTATGGATCGCTGGTCCCGGCGCTGCTGGACCAGCCCGACAACAACGCCACCCAGGCACGACTGCGCGCCGCCGTGGCCAGCGCGCTGATGCGCTGGGAGCCGCGCATCCGGCTGACACGCATCGTGATCGAGCGCGATCCGACCGCACCCGGGCGCGCCGACCTTACGCTGATCGGCACCTTCAACAACACGCGCCGCCCGGCCCCGCTGAGCCTGCAGATGCCCATCGCCCGCACCCTTTCACGAAGCAAGACATGACCCCTGCACTGGACGCCCTGCCGCCGCCCGGCGTCGTCGAGACGCTGGATTTCGAGCGCATCCTCGACGCCCACCGCGCCGATCTGCTGGCGCGCCACCCGGAGGCCGCCGAGGTCCTGGCGCTGGAGAGCGAGCCGCTCAACAAGCTGCTGCAGGCGCACGCCTACCGCGAACTGCTGTACCGGGCGCGCGTCAACGATGCGGCGCGTGCGCACCTGCTAGCCTTTGCCATGGGCGGCGACCTCGACCACCTGGCTGCGCAGTACGGCGTGACCCGCCAGGCCGGCGAAACCGACGACCGCCTGCGCACCCGGCTGCAGCTGCGCATCGCGGCCCTGGCCGGCCAGGGCACGCGCGAGCACTACGAATTCCACGCCATCACCGCCTCGCCCCTGGTGCGCGCCGTGCGGGCCAGCCAGGCCGCGCCGGGCAGCGTGCTGGTCATGCTGTGGATCACCGACCAGGCGCAGGCCCAGGCCGTGCGGCAGCTGGTGTCCGAGGCGCTGAATGCCGACAACGCCCGCATGCTGGGCGTGCCCGTCAATGTGGCCGTGGCCGTGCCGCGCACCATCGACATCACCGCGCGCATCACCCGCACGCGCACCGCGCCGGCTGGCCTGCTGCAGCAGCTGCAGGCGCGCCTGCAGGCGGCCTTTGCGGGCATGGCCAGCCTGGACGGCAGCGTGGCACGCAGCTACATCACCACGCTGCTGCACGTCGATGGCGTGCACGCCGTGGACTACCCAGACAACACGCGGCCCGCGCCCATCACGCCCATCGCTGCCGGCGAATTCCCGGCACTGGGCGCCGTGGACCTGATCGACGCGGGGGTGGCCTGATGGACACCCGCCGCAGCATCCTTCCGCCCGCATCCACCAGCCTGGAGCGCGTGATAGACACCACCCTGCCGCGTGACTGGGGCACCATGGCCGACGCGGCCGAGCCGGCCAGCACCGCCCAGCATCCGGCCCTGCTGCCCTGGCTGGCCCAGCAGTGGCAGCTGGGGCAATTCGAGCGGTATTTTTCCGACCCGCGCGAGCTGCTGGACAAGGGCCTGCCCTGGCTGCGCGAGCGTGGCAGCGCCGCCGCCGTGCGCCGCGCGCTGGCCTGGCAGGGCTACCTGGCCGTGACCCTGGAAGAGGACGGCGCCCGCCTGCACATCAACCCGGGCCGCGAAGTCAGCAATGCCGATATCGCGCGCATGGCCCATGTCGTGCGAGCCAGCATCCCGCTGCACGTCCATTTCTACCGCGTGTTCTACCGCTTCGATCTGCGCGCCCTGCGCTGGGACCGCGCGCCCAAGCTGGACGGAGCCCTCTGGGACAACGACAGCGGCACGCCCGTGGACGTGGGCGAGGGTGAGCCGCCCGTCATCGGCAGTCAAGGCCGCATCAACCAGTCCCAGGCCCAGGCGCCCAAGCTCACGCCCCTGCGCAGCGCGAACCACCTGCACACCAGCGGCCGCATGCGCCGCGCCGATGAACTGCGCCTCGATGTGTGGCGCTGGGACGGCCGCATGCAGCGCCTGGCCACGGGCGGGCAGCTGCAGACCACGCCGGGCATCGCGCCGCAGCGCGCCCAGCATCAGCCATGGACCACCAGCGGCAAAGCCTGGGCCGCAAGTGCAGGCACGCGGCCGGGCCAATGGCCTGGCGCCGCCCACCACCTGGCGGCCGCTGCCTGCCAGCCCCGCATGGCCCCGGCCCGGGGCTGGACGGGCCGCTGGGACAGCGACCGCTGGCAGCAATCCAACATCCACAGCAAGACCACCGAATCCGAGGAATAGCCCATGCAAACACTGCAAGACGCCGGCCGCATTGCGCTGGCCAAATCCCTGGCGGCCATGCCCGTGCACATCGCATGGGGCCGTGGCGATGGAGCGTGGACCGCGCCACCTGCCAACCCATCCAACCGCACCGCGCTGCAGGACGAAATCGGCCGCCGCGCCGTGGTGGAAGTGGGCTATGCCGTGCCCGGCACGGCCCAGGACCACGATATCGAGATGCCCGGCCAGGTCTACTACAAGACCAGCCCGGTTCCCACGCCCTTCCTGCTGCTGCGCACCACGTTCGGCTTTGGCGATGCCCAGGGCGAAACCGTGCGCGAATGCGGCGTGTTTTTCGGCACCGTGGCCAAGGCCGGCGTGCCGCCGGGCCAGCGCTACCTGACGCCGACCGAGGTGGAGAACCCCGGCACCGTGTACTGCCTGGAATACCGCTCGCCGGTCCTGCGCAGCGGCACGACCAAGGCCACCGAAGAAATCGTGATCCCACTGTGAGCCGCGCATGACCAGCTACAACCGACACGACCCCGCCAAGGGCTACACGCAGCACATCTTCCACGCCGACCGCGTGGCGCAGTCTGCAGAGCCCAACGAAATGCAGGCCCAGGCCCGCTATGCCCTGCGCCGCGTGGCCGATGTGCTGTTTGCCGATGGCGACATCACGGCCGGCGCGCGCTGCACCGTCAACGCCGAAACCGGCGCCTGCCAGCTGGAGGCCGGCAGCATCTACCTCAACGGCGCTGTGCATGACGTGGCCGCCGCCGCGCTGCAGATCGCCGTGCAGGGCACCGTCTACATCGGCGTGCACTACGCCACGCGCATCGTCACGGCCGAGCAAGACCCGAGCCTGTACAACCCCGCAGTGGGCACCAGCGGCTACGGCGAGCCCGGCGCCGACCGCCTGCAGGTGTCCGTCACCTGGGGCCTGCAGGGCCAGGGCGAAGGGGACTTCTACCCCGTCTGGACTGTTGAAGATGGCATCGTCAAGCCCCGCGAGCCTGCACCCCAGCTCAACGCCGTCACAAAGGCCATCGAGCGCTATGACCGCGACAGCGCGGGCGGCACCTACGCCGTGCGCGGCCTGCAGACGCTGCAGCTACCCGACGACGACCAGGGCCGCCAGGTCTACGCCATCACGGCCGGCGCCGCGCGAGTGGGCGGCGTTGCCATTGAGGTGCCAGCAGACCGGCGCCTGGTCTATGCGGCCCAGGCCAACATGGCCCAGGTCAACAGCGAGCCCCACAGCAGCAGCACGGATGCGCTGCAGCATGTGGCATTCGACCGCTGGCCCGTGCTGGAGCAGGCCACCCTGCGCATCACGCGCCGCAAGACCGCCCAGGTGGTGCACGGCAGTTTTGTGGGCGCGGCCGACCCGCTGCCCGACGCAAGCGTGGTGCAGATCAACAGCGTCACCCAGGGCGGCACCACGTACACAAAGGACGTGGACTACAAATTGACGGCCGGGCAAATCGACTGGAGCCCCGCCGGCGCCGAACCCACGCCGGGCAGCACCTACGGCGTGAGCTATGACTACATCAGCACCGAGCCTGCGCAGAACCAGACCACCCGAGGCTTTGACGTGCAGGGCGCGCTGCCTGCAACGCTGATCCTCGTGGACTACCGCTATGCGCTGCGCCGCATTGACCGCATCGTGATGGGTGGCGATGGGGGCATCAACGTGGTCAAGGGCATTCCCGCGACCTGGCAGCCCGTGCCGCCTGATGTGCCGGGCAACGTGCTGGCCCTGGGCAGCATCTACCAGACCTGGGAGCCAGACACGCGCCGCACCGAGCCGGACGGCGTGCGCGTGGTGTCCATGCCAACCCTGGTGGCCTACCGCGACCGAATGGACCGCATCGAGCTGGATCTGGCCGAGCTGCGCCTGGCCACCGACACCGCAGGCCGTTACAGCGGCCTGAAAAAAGGCTACTTCGCCGACCCCATGATCGACAACAGCATGCGCGACCAGGGCATGGAGCAGAGCGCCATGATCGCGGGCGGCGCGCTGCAGCTCTATGAGGCCGACCATGCCTACATACTGGGCGACGGCAAGACCGTCCACAGCCTGGAGTACACGCTGGCCAAGACCATGGGCCAGACAGCCACCAGCCGCGCAATGAAGATCAACGCTCAGGCCACGGCGGGCGCCTTGCCGGCCAGCGTTGAACTGGTGCCCAGCGTGGACCGCTGGGAGGTTCCGCAGGCTCTCAAGTATCCCAAGCTGGTGCGCTTCTACCAGGCGCTTGGCAGCACGAGCGATGACCTACAGGCGCAGTACCGGGGGCAGATCAACAAGGATTTGCTGGACCTCAGTGGCATCACGCTGCGTCCCCTGGAGGTCCATTTCTCGCTGGCGGGCTTTCGCGCACTGGAGGCGATGGAAAGCCTGCACTTCGATGGCCAGCCCATCGCGGCCCAGCCGCTGGCAGGTGGCGGGCTGGTGGCCAACGCTGCCGGCGTGCTGGAAGGCCGATTCACCATTCCCGAAGGCGTTCCCGTGGGCGCCAAGACCGTGGAAATCAAGGGCGAGCACGGCAGCACAGGCCGTGCCCAGTATGTGGGCAGCGCAGCCCTGAAACTCAATCTCGATGTACTGGGATCGAACTCCTACGGCGCCATATCTGCCGGCTTTGCCACCGTGACCTATGTCCTATAGCACCATCACCCAAACCATCACGCCCTCGCGCTCCCAGCAGTGCGCGGCGCTGGATCTGTACTTCACCGCCAGCGGCGGGCCCGCCATCGTGGTGCTGGCCGCACTGGATGACGCCGGCCTGCCCGGCGTGGCACTGCGTGAGCAGCGTCTGGAGATTGCGCAGATCAAGACCGACGGGGCCGCCACGCGCGTGACCTGGACAGCCCTGGTGCAGCTGCAGGCGGGCACCAGCTACGCGCTGTGCATATCGGCAGCTGACACAGACACGGCCCTGGCCGTGGCTCAGATCGGTGATGCGCGCCAGGACGGCACCGGATGGGTCACGACCGCGCCGGCAGAGCTTGGCCAACTGCTGGAGATCAATGCCTCCGGCATCGCCACGCGCCACGCCAACCGCGTGCTGCGCTTTGATCTGTTCGAGGCCCAATATCCCGCCACGGTCAAAACCGTGGACGTTGGTGCGCAGGAGGTGGAGAACGCCACCATGCTGCTCATCAATGCCGGCGCCGAGCAGCCCGACCCCACGGCGCGCATCACCTATTCCATCGAGCTGCTGGGCGCAGGCGCTGCCGTGCTGCGCACCATCGAGGCGGACGCCGGCCAGCCCGTGCGCCTGGATGAGCCTCACACCGGCACCGTGCGCGTGAAGGCCACTTTGCGCGTGGGCGACAGCGGCATGGGCGCCGTGCTGGCTCCCGCAACCCTCCTGGCGGTGGGCAGCCTGCTGCAAAGCGGCACCTACATCACGCCCACCATCGCCACGGCGGGCGGCACCGAGCTGCGCGTGATCTTCGAGGGCACCATCCCTGCCGGCGCGGCCGTGGCCGTGCATGCGCAGCTGGGTGCCAGCGAGCAGTGGACCGAGGTGCCCTACCTGAGCAGCAGCCCGCAGACGGCCGGCACCATCGAACTCACGCACCGGCTGCAGGGCATCAACGCGGCCAGCCTGCGCCTGCGCCTGCGCCTGCGCCTCACGCTCACCGGAACGCCCACGGCGCGCCCCCTGGTGGACAACCTGCGCGCCGTGGTGCTGTAGAGGTGGATATGGCAGATGACACCCTCGAAACCCCGCCTGTCTTTGAAGACACGCCGCACCTGGGCATGCCCCTGCCCCATCCGGCGAACAAGCTGGAAGTGGATATCGGCCGACTGCGCCAAGCGCTGGACATGATCGACCAAGTGGCCGAGGACATGGGGCTGGCCATCGACGCCAGTGCAAGCCGGGAAGCCCTCCAGGCGCTGGCCCGGGCGACGGGCGACAGCATCGACCAGTTGCAGCAAAGCACCGGCCAGGCCCTGGCGCAGATGGGGCAGCAGATAGATCAGCTGGCCGATGACATCGAAAGCAAGTCGGTCAACCTGCAGGCCGTCGCGCAAGCCAGCGATGCACAGCAGGCCCGTGAGGGCGTGGGGAAAATCAAGCGCCTGGTGCAAGAAGCCGCGAACAGCTCCACCAACGGCGCTCCGCTGGTGGCTGGCGTGGAATACACGCTGCTGGCAGATGCAGCCTACAGCCGCCCATTGCCTGCCGACGCTCAGTTGGGCGACTCCATCCTGTTGCGTGACCCCACGGGCGAATGGAAGCTGGGCCGCATCACCATTGCCCGAAGCGACCCCGCCTACACAATCAACGGCCGGGCCGGAGATGTACTGTTCAACGTCAACGCCTGGAGCGTCGTGTTTACGTATGCGGGCAAAAAAAACTGGACGCTAACCAGGGGGTAGGAATGCTGAATCTGGATGAACTTTTGGGCAGCAACCCGATGCTGCTCGTGCAATCTGAAATGGTGCTCACCACCAAATCATTCAACATCGCAGCGGATGGCTATGCCGTGCTCTCGGGAATGGGCGGTGGCGCGGGCGGCTGCAAGAACTATGCGCCCGGCAATTCGGCGCCGTGGGGGGTCAAAGCCATCGCAGTGCGAGCCGGGGATGTGATTGCATTTGAAATCGGAGCGGGAGGCCTGGCCGAACAGGGCGCCACATCGGCGGCCAGGGCTGGCTCAAACACCACCATTTCCATCAACGGTGCGGCAGTGCTCACATGCCAGGGTGGAGATGCCGGGCCTGCTACAGCTACTGCCGTCAGTCCTCTGAATGCCAAAGTGATTGGCGCAGATATCTGGAAACTGGGAGCGCAGCCGAAAAGCCGTCCGGATGGAATAACTCCTATCAGTGGCGCGGCCGTAGACGTGGGTTCGGGGACGTATAACCAAGATTACAAATCTGGCGACGATTGTGTGGATTTTGAAGGCTCATCCAGAACGGGCGCTGGAGTGCCATGGGGCTACTTCTTCTGGCCGTTCGCCGTGCAGTTCCGGGGCTATGAATCGGGATCTCCCGGCGGTGGGGGTTCCCGTGCGCGAAAAGCTGGACTGTTCGGTGGGGGCGGAGGGGCTGTGTCTAGTCAGGAGAATGCACATGATCCTGGCCGAGGTGGATCGGCCGGAAGGTCTGCGGCCGGCGATGTCAAAAATGGTGGTGCCGGAATGGGCTATCTGAGGCTCTACCAACGGGTTAGCGCATAGGAGCCGTGCCGATGAACAACATCCACATTCTCGATTCAGCGGGCGACGTCGTGAACACCATCGTTGCCGACGAGCAAACTGCCCAGGCCATGTACCCCGGCCGCTGGCGCATTGCCGAGCAACAGCCGCAGCCCGAGCCACAGCAGCCAACCCGCCGCCGCATCACCCCCCTGGCATTCCGCCGCCGCTTCACCAGCGCCGAGCGCGCCGCCATCGAATGGGCCGCCGTGGACCGCGCCGACGCCACCAGCGCCGAGCGCATGCAGGCCGCGCAGCTGCGCAGCACGTTGAAGGACCAGGAGCTGGCCAGCTTCATCGACTTGGACGACCCGGACGTGGCGGCCGGCGTGCAGCTGCTGGAGACCGTGGGACTGATCGCAGACGGCCGCGCGCTGCAGATCACGGACACGCCGCCGCGCCCGGACGAGCTGCCGGCCTGACCTGGCCGCGCCACGCGCGCACCTGTCCCAAGCCCGCCACCCTGGCGGGCTTTGTCTTTCACGACCGTTCCTGCGACCTGTCTGAAACGGGCAGACGTGCCTGCTTGACCCACAGCCGGGATCGCTGGTGGCGCAGGCGCTCGCCGACGAACATCAAGCCACCGGGGGCATGCAACAGCGTCGCGACACCTGGCCACCCCGCCAATTTGCCCTGGGCCCTGCCAGTATGAACAGCAACACCATCGCCAACCTGCAAGACCGCATCCCGGCAGTGCCCGACTCTGGACATCCCACGCGCAGGCGCGGCAAGCTGCGGCGGCCTTCGCTGGCGGGGACACGACTGCCAGCGGCCGCATCGCGCAGGCCACCCCGCCACATCACCCCCCACGCCCTGCGCCGCCGCTTCACCGTGGTCGAGCGCACGGCGCTGGAGTGGGCCGTGGTGGACCGTGCCGAGGCGGGCGAGGCCGATCGGCGCCATGCGGCCACGCTGCGCTCGCTGCTCAAGGACATGGAGCAGGCACGTTCCATCGATCTTGACGACCCCGAACTGGCCGACAGCCTGCACCGGTTCGAGGCCTTCGGACTCATCGCCGCGGGGCGTGCCCAGGAAATCCTGGACGGCCCCGTACAAGCCCACGAACAGCCGTGACCGCCCCTTTTTGACGACAGCCCCACGGCCCAACCATCCCCCAACCCGGAGAACACCATGGCGACAGCCCCGTTCCATCATGGCATTCGCGTCACGGAAGTGAGCGAAGGCATCAATTCCATCCGCATCGTGTCCACGGCCGTGATCGGCCTCGTGGCCACGGCCAGCGACGCCGATGCGGCCACTTTCCCGCTGAACCGCCCGGTGCTGGTCACCAAGGTCGATGCGGCCATCGGCAAGGCCGGCACCAAGGGCACGCTGGCCCAGGCGCTGAACGCCATCAAGGAGCAGTGCCGCCCGGTGCTGGTCGTCGTGCGCGTGGCCGATGGCGAAGGCGCCACCGAGGCCGAGCGCCGCACCGACCAGGACGCCAAGGTCATCGGCACCACCGCCGGCAACCAGTACACGGGCCTGCAGGCGCTGCTGGCGGCCCAGGCACAGCTCGGCGTCAAGCCGCGCATCCTGGGCGCGCCGGGCCTGGACAGCCAGGCCGTGACCGACGCGCTGGCATCCGTGGCCATCAAGCTGCGCGGCTTTGCGTATGCAGCGGCCATCGGCAACGATGTGGCCGAGGCCCAGGCCTACCGCGAGCACTTCGGCCAGCGCGAGCTGATGCTGCTGTGGCCCGGCTTCAAGGCGCTGGACCTGTCCACCGCCGCCGTGCAGGACGCCTCGCCCGTGGCCTACGCCCTGGGCCTGCGCGCGCGCATCGACCAGGAGCAGGGCTGGCACAAGACGCTGTCCAACGTGCCGCTGTCCGGCGTGCTGGGCATCTCGCGCGATGTGCACTGGGACCTGCAAAGCCCCGATACCGAGGCCGGCATCCTCAACCAGGCCGGCATCACCACGCTGATCCAGAGCCAGGGCCACCGCTTCTGGGGCTCGCGCACCTGCACGGACAGCGAGCTGTTCCGCTTCGAGTCCAGCGTGCGCACCGCGCAGGTGCTGGCCGACACCATGGCCGAGGCGCATTTCTGGGCCGTGGACAAGCCCATGCACCCCAGCCTGGTCAAGGACATCCTGGAGGGCATCAACACCAAGTTCCGCGAGTTGAAGGCCCTGGGCTACATCCTGGACGGCAAGGCCTGGTACGACGAAACGGTCAACGAGACCGCCACGCTCAAGGCCGGCAAGCTGGTGCTGGACTACGACTACACGCCCGTGCCTCCGCTGGAGGACCTGGGCTTTCGCCAGCGCATCACCGACCGCTACTTCGCCGACTTCGCACTGCGCGTGGGCGCCGGCCAGTAAGCGGCGACCGCATCCGATACACCGGATACACCGGACAAACCTGATACACAGGAGAAAAGCACCATGGGACTGCCCCGCTCTCTCAAGAATTTCGCCACCTTCGTGGATGGCAACTCGTACATCGGCGACATGCCCGAAGTGGGCTTGCCCAAGCTCACCCGCAAGATGGAGAAGTACCGCGCCGGCGGCATGAACGGCGAGGTCAGCCTGGACTTCGGCATGGAGGCCATCGAGGCCGACCTGACCGCTGCCGGCTACATGAAGGAGTTGATCTCCACCTGGGGCACGCTGCGCCACGACGGCGTGCTGCTGCGCTTCGCCGGCGCCCTGCAGGGCGATGACAGCGAAGGCGTGGACACGCTGGAAGTGGTCATGCGTGGCCGCTTCTCGGAGTTCGACCCCGGCAAGGCCAAGGCCGGCGACAAGACCGAGATCAAGTACAAGCTGGCCGTCAGCTACTACCGCCTGTCCATCAACGGCCAGGTGCTGATCGAGATCGATCCGGTCAACTTCGTCGAAGTCGTCAACGGCATCGACCGCCTGGCCCAGGTCCGCGCCGCACTGGGCATCTGAGCCTGGCTCAACTGACCTGACCTCACCGGGCCTCACCGGGCCCCCGGGCCGGCCGGCCCGGTCCTCTCTTTCCCTTCACCCGAACGCTGACACACCATGGACACCACCAAGCCCCAGGAAGACCTCCAGAACCAGGCTGCCGCCAACGCGGCCGCCCTCGCATCGGGCGATGCGCGCGAGATCACGCTCGACGTGCCGCTCAAGCGCCCCGGCGGCGACCTGGCCCGGGTGCTGGTGCGCCGCCCCAATGCCGGCGCGCTGCGCGGCCTGTCGCTGGTCGAGCTGCTGCACATGAACGTGACCGCGCTGCAGACCCTGCTGCCGCGCGTGACCGAGCCCATGCTGCACAAGGCCGAGGTGCTGCAGCTGGACCCTGCCGACCTGGTGACCCTGGGTACGGAGGTGGCCTCTTTTTTGGTGCCGAAGGCGCAGAGGGAGCAATTCCCGAGCGCGTAGAGGACGCCATGGCCGACCTGGCCATGGTCTTCCACTGGCGGCCGGCGGACATGGAGGACATGTCGCTGGCCGAACTCGGCCAATGGCATGAACGGGCGCGCGAGCGCTACGAAAGCCAGGACTGAGCCAGGACTGAGCACCACCTCCACTCCATCGCCCGCCTCTCGCCCCTCTCTTGCACGCCCCTTGCCCATGACCTCCACCCAACGCCAAAACCGCACCGGCCAGGGAGCCCTCCATGGCCGTTGACACCCTGCGCCTGGACGAGGTGCTCAAGCAGGCCGAGCGCGTGCACCAGCCCCTGGCGCTGCTGGGAAGAACCAGCAGCAACACGGCCAGGGAACTCAAGGAAACGGTCGACCAGTTGAAGAATCTGCAGCAGCAGCAAGCCCAGCTGGGCGACTACCGCGCGCTGCGCAGCGGCCTGGCCGACACCACGGCACGGCTGCGCGGCGCGCGCCAGCAGATGGCCCAGCTGCGGCTGGAATCGGGCGCGGGCGAGCAGCCCTCGCGCGCCATGCTGCGCGCGCTGCGTTCGGCCCAGGTCGAAGAGGAGCGCCTGGCGCTGCTGCGCGCCACGCAGCGATCGCGCCTGATGGACATGCGCGAAGGACTGCGCGGCGCGGGCGTGGACACGGGCAACCTGTCCGCGCACGAGCGCAAGCTGCACAACGACATCCGCGCCACCACGGCCCAGATGGAAAAGCAGCGCAAGGTGGTGGCACCGGCCGCCCAGCGGCTGGAGAGGATCGACGCCCTGCGCGAGCAGAGCAAGACCCTGGCCGATCGCGGCCAGGCGCTGCGCGAGACGGGCGGCAAGATGCTGGCGCCCGTGCGCGCCGTGAGCCAGGCCTTCATGACCGACGACCAGGCCGCCGCACAGCTGCGCGCCACCATGGCGGGCAGCAACGGCAAGCCGGGCACCGATTACCAGCAGGTGCTGGACTTGGCCAAGAGCCTGGGCACCGACATGCCCGGCAGCACGGCCGACTACATCGCGATGATGAACCAGCTGCAGCGCCAGGGCGTGTCCTCGCAGGATGTGCTGGGCGGGGTGGCCCGGCAGGCGGCCAACCTGGGCGCGGTGCTGAACATGCCCGCCAAGGAGGCCGGCGAGTTCGCGGCGCAGCTGCAGCAGGCTACCCGCGCAAGCGCGGGCGACATGGCCGCGTTGGCCGACACGGTGCAGCGCACCTCCCACCTGGGACTGGACCCCACAGGCATGGTCAAGGGCCTGGACGCCATCGGCAAGGCCCTGCCGCAGCTGGGACAGCGGGGCGCAAGATCGGGACAGATGTTCGCGCCGCTGCTGCTCATGCTCAACGACGCCAGCATCAGCGGCGAGGCCGCCGGCAAGGCCGTCGGCAACCTGGTCAAGAACTCCATGGACCCGGCCAAGCTGGGCCAGGTCAACAAGATGCTCGCGAGTCAGGGCGTGTCGCTGGACTTCAAGGACGCCAGCGGCCAGTTCGGCGGTACCGGGCAGATGATGGCCCAGCTGCAAAAGCTGCAGAGCCTGGGCAGCGACAAGCTGCGCGCCGCTGCGCTGGACAAGCTGGCCGGCGGCGATGCGCAGACGCGCAAGGCCCTGGAGGCGTTGCTCCAGCAGGGCCCGGGCGGCTACCAGCAGATCGCCTCCCAGCTCAAGTCACAGGCGGATCTGGATGGGCGCGTGGCCATCCTGAAGGACTCGGTCTCGGCCCAGTACGAGTCCGTCAAGGACAGCTACAACGGCCTGTTGAGCGACATGGGCTCGACCATCGAGTCCGACCTCAAGGCCGTGCTGGGCACGCTGCGCGAGATGACCGAAGGCATGCGTGCCTGGGTCAAGGAGCATCCCCAGATCGTGCAGTGGACGCTGCGCATCGTGGCCGTGCTGGGCCTGCTGATCGCAGGCGTCGGCGTGGTGAGCAGCGTGCTGTTCGGCCTGCTGGCACCGCTGCTGCTCACGCGCACCGTGTTCGGCCTGCTGGGCGCGGCCATGGGCGCAGGCAGCGGTGCCTTGGGCGTGCTCAGGCGCGGCCTGGCGGCCGTGGTCCTGTCGCTGGGCATGATGGGCGGCGGCGGCAGTGCCATGGGCCTGTTGGCCGGCGGCATGCGCATGGCCAGCAACGCTGCAGGCGTGCTCAGGCGCGGGCTGGGCGCCGTGGTCCTGTCGCTGGCCATGATGGGCCGCGGCGCTGCCATGGGCAGCATAGGCACCGCCCTGGCCGGCGCAGGCCGCGCTGCAGGCCGCATCTTCGGCGGCGGTGCAGGCGCAGCCAAAGGCGTGGCCGGCAAGGGCCGTGCGGGCGCCGTCATGGGCCTGCTGGGCGCCGGCCTGGGTGCCGCAGGTGCCGTCGGCGGTGGCCTGGGCGGTAGTCTGGGTGGTGCAGCCGCATCGCTGATGGGCCTGGTGCGCATGACACCCATGGGCCGGCTCGCAGGCGGCCTGATGGGCGCGGGCGGCTCGATCATGCAGAACTGGGACGGCCTGTCCACCGCCTTCAAGGCCGGCGACTGGAAGGGCGTCGGCGGCACGCTGCTGGAGGCCGGCAAGGCCGGCCTCGATGGCGCCACGGGCGGGTTGTTCGGCGTGGTCTCTGACCTGGCGGGCAAGGGCATCAGCGGCCTGGCCTCGTCGGTGGGCTCGTGGTTCAAATCCGGCGATGCGCCAGCACACGACCAGGGCCGCGCCGGCGCACTGCGCCAGGGTGTCGCGGCCGCAGCCACGGCGGCCACGCTGGCCACGGGCGCCATGCCTGCCATGGCCGACACCGGCGCCGTACGCATCGACAGCCGCCCGCCGCTGGCCAGCATGGCTGCACCCGCGCCGGCACCGGCACCGGTGGCCGGCGCCACCATCCACATCACCGTCAACGCCGCGCCCGGCCAGGACGCGCAGGCCATTGCCCGCGCCGTGGCCGCCGAGCTGGACCGCCGCGACATGGCCAGGCGCTCCAGCGTGCTGTCGCAGCTGTCGGACATCGACTGAGGAGCATGAGCATGCTGATCACACTGGGCCAGTTTGCCTTCGGCATCGACACACTGGCATTCGACAAGCTGGTGCGCAGCAGTACCTGGCGCCACCCGAGCAACAGCCGCGTGGGCGCGCGCCCCGCCCGCCAGTCGCTGGGCCCGGGCGATGAAACGCTGGGGCTGACCGGCGTGCTCGCACCCGAGTTCCGGGGCACGGCCAAGTCGCTGGACGACCTGCGCGAAATGGCCGACCAGGGCAAGGCATGGGCCCTGGTGGGCGGCGAGAGCATCCTGGGCGCCTGGGTCATCGAGAGCCTGCAGCAGACCGGCACGCACTACACACCGGGCGGCAAGCCGCGCCGCATCGAGTTCGATCTCAAGCTGGCCCGCGTGGATGACCACCTTGCCGAAGGCAGCGGCGGCGTCGATCCCTGGCCCAAGGACGACTTCTGGGAATGGTGGATCTGATGACCACACAGGAATACCTGCACGCCAAGCCCCAGTACGAGATCGTCCTGGACGGGCGCAACATCACCAGCCAGGTGGACACGCGGCTGATGAACCTGACACTGTCCGAATCGCGCGGCGAAGAGGCCGACAAGCTGGACATCACGCTGGACGACAGCGATGGGCGCCTGGCCCTGCCAGGCAAGGGCTCCAAGATCGCGCTGAAGCTGGGCTGGGCCGGCCACGGCCTGATCGACAAGGGCACCTACGAGGTGGACGAGGTGGAGCACCAGGGTGCGCCCGACAGGATCGTGGTGCATGCGCGCTCGGCCGAGCTCAAGCGCCAGCTGCGCACGCGCTCCGAGCACAGCTACCACGACAGCACGCTGGGCCAGATCGTGCGCAGCATCGCCCAGCGCAACGGCCTGCAGGTGCGCGTGGACGCGCAGTTCGAGAACCTGCGCGTGGACCACATCGACCAGACCCACGAAAGCGACCTGAACTTCTGCAGCCGCCTGGCGCGCCAGTACGACGCCGTGTGCACGGTCAAGAAGGGCAAGCTGGCCTTCATCGCCATCGACAGCAAGATCACCGCCGGCGGCCAGGCCGTGGAGGCCGCCACGCTGACGCGCGCCGAGGGCGACAGCCACAACTACCACACGGCCGCACGCAACGACTACAGCGGCGTGCGCGCGTACTGGAACGACGCGGATCGTGCCGAGAAACGCAGCGCCACGCAGGGCGCCGAGGACAACGAAAAGCGCCTGAAGGACACCTACGGCAGCGAGGCCGAGGCGCAGGCCGCCGCCAAGGCCGAGATGGGCCGCATCCACCGCGCCAAGGCCACCATGGGCCTGAAGCTGGCGCTGGCGCGGCCCGACCTGATGCCGCAGACACCGCTGAAGCTGCAGGGGTTCAAGGCGGAGATCGATGACACGCCGTGGCTGGTCGTCAAGATCCAGCACGAGCTGGGCGACGGCGGCTTCACCTCCAAGCTGACGCTGGAAACACGCGCCAAGTGAGCGAGAGGGGCGGGTAGAGCGCGTCCTGGAGCGGCCGGCGCAGGCCGTTCAGCGCGCGGCCAGGGTCGCCACGGCCCTGATGGCGGCACGGCCCGAATCGTCGGCCCGGCCGTAGCAATCGAGCAGCTCGCGTTCGTCGGGCGCCAGGGTCTGGACCGATGCGTTCGCATGCTGGCCCGTGACCACATACAGGACATCCACGCCCAGGCCCGCCATCACGGCCAAGGCGGCCGCATTGGGCGATTGCTCGCCCTTCTCCCAGGTGGCCAGGGTGCCGCGCGAGACGTCGCAGGCGTCGGCCATGGCGAGCTGCGCCACGTCCAGACGCAGACGCTCTTGCCTCAGCCTTTCACCGATGTGATCGAAATTTCTTCTATTCATCAATTGACATGCTCGAAATTTCGAGCAATGATGCAGTCAGCGTGTAACCAAACCATCCAAACCATCCCAAATACTACATGACAGCCATGCACTCCCCCAGAGCCGTGCCCGGTATCCCTGCGGATCCGGTGCTTCATGACAGGCCCGTGCCACTGCGCATGACGGCATCCGAACGCGAACGCCACGCCCGCTATGCCAGCCGTGAAAGCCGCAGCGCCTCCAACTTCGCGCTGAAGCTGTACCGCATGGGCATGCAGCAGTACGAGCAGCAGATGCCGCCGCTGCCCCAGGCCGATCAGGCGCGATAGCCACCCGCGCCGCCCTGTTCACCGTCTTGTCTTCGATCCCAACTGCCCCAAGGAGCCTGCCATGCGCATGATGTGCCCCCACTGCAACGAACACGCCTACACCCGCACCAGCCTGCAGCTGACCAGCACCAGCCGCGAGACCATCTTCCAGTGCCGCAACTTCGAGTGCGGCCATGTGTTCTCGGCGGTCACCGAGATCAACCGCACCATCAGCCCCAGCGCCATCCCCAACCCCATGGTGATCCTGCCGATGAGCACGCACATCAAGCGCAAGCTGCTGCAGACCCAGCTGGACGCCATGCCGTCCTCGCAATACGAAGGCGCAGCGCACCGCGCAGCCCAGGCGGCCGAATCCGCCCAATCCCCCCAAGGCGCGCGCAGCTAGCGCGGCCGGGGCGCCTTCGCCGCTCCTGACGGCGCTCCACCCGGCGCGCGGGCAGCCCGCCTGCACCGCCGCCACCCCACCCCCTTTCCCGCAACCTGCGGAGCCTGCATGAAGGCCCTGCGGGATGCGCTCACCCTGAAACGACCTGGACAGACCATGAAGCTCGGCGACCTGCGCCTTTCCGATCTGATGCGACTGCTGCGGGCAGACGATGCGCCCGCGCCCGAATACCGGCCCGAGGACCCGCCCGCGCTGCCCGAGGCCTACCAGCGCCTGAGCGTCCAGGACTGCCGCATCCGCCTGCGCGAACTGCAGCGCGAGGCCGCGCAGCGCTGCGCCAATGGCCGCTGCGGCAGCGCCGAAAGCCGCGAATGGGCGGGCCTGGCCAGCCACTACCGCATGGCGCTCGTGCTGCTGGCGGGCATAGACGGCGAGATCGAGGAGCTGGCCCTGCGCGACTGGCGCGAAATGCCGCCGCCCGAGCGCGACGCCATCCGCCGCCAGATCCGCGCGCTGCGCAGCTGCCTGCTGCCGCTGCGCGCGCTGGCCCTGAGGGCCTGAGCCCGTGTCCGTCCTGCTCGCCGCCAAATCCACCGGCCGCAGGCTGCGCACCGCCAGCCTGCAGCAATGGGACCAGCACAAGCCGCGCCCCCACATGGTCCAGCGCGCCATGCAGGCGCTGGAAAAAGCCTTGCCGCCGCAGTGGCTGCAGCCCATGAAGCTGCTGGGCCTGGGCGACTGGCACAAGGGCGATCAACACATCAGCGGCCTGCCCGAATGGGCTGCCTGCCACGACGCACTGGCCGCCATTGACGACTTTGCCAGCCGCCACGGCCGTGCGGCCGAGTGGAACCTGGACGACTACGAGATCTGCCAGATGGCCAGGCGCCTGAGCGACGAAGTCGGTGAACTCGACGCCGGCGCCCAGGCCCAGAACATGGACCTGGCCGGACGCGTGGACCTGGTGCGGCTGATGCTGCGCATGCTGGGGCTGCAGGAAAGCACGCCGCTGGCCGGCGAGCCCGCCATCCGCCGCGCGCTGGATGCCGCCTGGTGGCGCCGCATGCTGCGCCGCCATGTCACGCGCACCGTGGAGGCCGGCGCCGTCAAGCTGGGCATCGTCAACCGCCACGCCGGCGGCTATGCCAGCAATGCCACCGTGCGCCGACGCACCGCGCAGATCGAACGCAATGCCCGCGCGCTGGAGCGCAGCCTCTACCGAAACGAGGCCGGCCAGGTCTTCACCCTGGCCGAGCTGGCCGCGCTGTCGCCGGCCAACCCCGTGATCCGTGGCGGCGAGCTGATGACGCGCATCCGCGGCGCAGAGGAGTATGCCGACGCGCGCAGCCACGTCGGCCTCTTTCTCACGCTGACGGCGCCCAGCCGCTTCCATGCCGTCACGCTGGGCAGCGGCGGCCGGCCGCGTCCCAATCCCCATTACGACGGCCGCAGCACGCCGCGCGATGCCCAGCTGTGGCTGCGCACCATGTGGGCGCGCGTGCGCTCGCACCTGGGCCGCCAGCGCATCGCCATGTACGGCATCCGCGTGGCCGAGCCGCACCATGACGCCACGCCGCACTGGCACGCCCTGGTCTGGGCCGAGTGCGAGGAGCACGCCCGGCACATCGAGGCCGCCATCCGCAAATGGTGGCTCAGCGAGGACGGCGACGAGCCCGGCGCCCAGCGCAACCGCGTCAACATCAAGCGCATGACCGGCGGCGGCGCTGCCGGCTACGTGGCCAAGTACATCGCCAAGAGCGTGGGCCATGCGGCCCTGGCCGACCACCTCGATGTGGTGCAGGGCCGCCTGTGGGATGTGGAGCAGGGCGACATGCCCGGCCACCGCCGCGTGGACGCCTGGGCCGCCTGCTGGGGCATTCGCCAGTTCCAGGCCGTGGGCATGCCCAGCGTCTGCATCTGGCGCGAGCTGCGCCGCGTCAGCAAGGACCAGGTCGAACAGATCCGCATCGACGGCGACCGGGCCAGCTGGCAGGCCTGGGGCGCCAGCCACCGCCATGGGCCCGACATCCCCGCCGACTGGCGCCGCTACATGGAAGCCATGGGCGGCCACTGCCTGGGCCGCGACCGCTGGCACCTGCGCATGGCGCGCCGCCCCGTGCCCGCCGGCGCCGTCAACCAATACGGCGAGGCCATCGCTCCCGGCTGCGGCCGCGTGGTGGGCCTTGAGACCCGGCGCGGCCAATGGCTGGTCTCGCGCCGCATCGCCTGGCGCAGCGTGGCGCGCGCCACGCTGGAGTTCCAGGAAACCCAAGGTGCAGAAAACGCCGATGTCGCCGAGGGTGCCGAGGTCGCCGACGTGGCCCCGCCGGCCCTGCCCGCCCGCGCGCCGCTGGCGCGCGCTTGGACTGGTTTCAATAACTGTACGGCCCGGCTCACGGGCCACACGCTGCGCGCCCTCATCGGCCGCGGCGGGCACCAGCGCGAGGACCGGGCCAACCCGGCCGGGCCCGATTCGGGTGCCGATTCAGTGCCCCATTCCGTGCTGCACCGCCCCGCATCCGGCGCCACGCCATCCAACCACCCGTTCTTTACCAGCTGATCCACCCCAGGAGGACCCACCATGCACCACAACATCACCGCCCTGCGCAGCTACCGCGCCACCCTCATACCCCATGGCGTGGACGCCGCGCAGCTGGATCAACTGGCCGACGCCCGCCTGCTGCCCGTGCTGCGCCTGAAGGCGGCCAGCGCCAGCCACGCCCAGGCCTGCGCCCTGCTGGCCAGCGGCCGGCCCGTGCTGCGAGTGGAGCGAGTTGAGCGAGTTGAGCGAGTTGAGCACGCAGAACGTGTGGAGCGCAAGAAGGCAGGCAAGTCCATCACGCCGCACCAGGCCTGAGCAAGCACCCAAGCACCGGACACGACATCGGAGAACAGCGCAATGACGCAACAGAACATGGAACTCTTTCACAGCGCCCCGCGCCTGGACACCCAGGGCATCGCCAACTACCTGGGCCTGAGCCGCGAGCACGTCACCGCGCGCCTGACCAAGCGCCCGGACTTTCCCAAGCCCTTCATCAACGCCAGCCGCCGCATCCGCTACTGGCGCATGGCCGACGTCAAGGCCTGGGCCGAGGGGCGCCGGTGAGCCGGCACCAGGCCATCGCCGTGCGCTCAGTGATCGCTGCCCGCAAGAAAACGGCGAGCCTGGTCGCGCGCCCCGTCGAAGATCTGCCGGGCCATAGGCTGCGGCACGCTGGCCGGCAGGCGCGGCTGCAGCCGGGCTATGGCGCCGTCCAGCGCCTCGACCATCTGCACCATGCTCTCCCACAGGCCTGCGATGCGCGTGGTCTCGGCCAGCGCCTTCCAGTGGCGGCGCTGGATCTCGGCCAGGCGGTAGTGGCGGCTGCGCCCCGGCAGGGCCATGGCCATCCTGGCGCGCTGGCGGGCGATCTTGCCGTGGCCGTGGCCGATGATGGGCCAGGCCGACAGCACGTCGTACAGCGGCGTCATCTCATAGCCGCCGCCCGGCTGCAGGAACACCGAGAAATTCTTGGCATGCCCGTCCGTGGCTGCCAGCAGCCAGAACGCCAGCTGCGCCATCACGAAGCGGGCGCAATCCTGGGCAGGCTCGCTGCCATGCTGCAGCACCTGCAGGCACTGCAGCATGCCGGGCCCGCCGTGGGTCTCGTACTTGTTGGCGCTGGCAACGCCGCGCACCTGGCAGAAATCTTCCTGCGGCAGGCGCGCAATCCAGCCCTGGGCCGTCCAGGCGCGGTCAAAGCGCTCCACGCACAGCACCTGCTGCCCGCCAAAGCTCTCGATGCTGCTGTCGGCCACGGCAAAGCCCAGCTCGGCCAGCAGGCGGGCGCACAGCCACTCATTGGCCACTGACTCGCTCAGGTCGTAGTGCCAGTGCGGCACCACGCCGATGGCCGGCTTCAGGATATGCGTGGTCGGCGTCGCACCCAGCGGGCGGCACCACTGGCCGCCCTGGCGCAGCACCGCCGTCTTCTCCTGCGCACCGGCAATGGACAGCCGGAACTCCTGGTCCACCTCCAGCGCACCAAACCCGCCGCCCAGGCTGGCCAGGTGCTCTGCAATCTGCGCCTCGCTCAGCGGCTCGAAGCGCACCTGGTCGAACCCTTCGGGCACGGCCCCCTCGGGCAGCAGCTGCACGGCACCCACGCAATCGCGGCCAATGGCCTCCAACAGCGAAAACGCATCGATCCCGCGCAGCCCGAAACGCTGGTGAATGCGCCGGCGAATGCCCTCGCCGTCCGGCAGCAGGTTGTCGAAATAGTGGGCCACCACCTCGCCCGCCACCGTCAGGTCGCGCGTGAAGGGCATGGACAGCGACAGCGGCCGCGCATGCGCGCTCTGCGGCCAGGCCGGGTCATAGGCGAACACATGGCGGCCCGTGCGCGTGACCTCCCAGGTGCCCACCCGCTCCCCATTCATCCAGACGCCCAGCGCCGCCATCACCAGGACCCTTTCGGCTTGCGGTCCTGCCAGTGCGGCGGCAGCGCCTGCGGCTTGAAGGCCACGGGGCGGTCGGCGGGCTTGCGGGGCACGTTGTCACCCGCGTACGGTTGTGGAGCTGGCTCGGCCACCCTCAACGCAGCAGGCACAGGCACCGGCACAGGTACAGGTGCAGAAGAAGCCACCGCATCCGCCCTGGGCCGCATGAGCAGATCGGCATCCAGCAATTGCAGGATCTCCATCAACTGGCGCACGCTGATGGCGGCCGGATCACGCTCTATCGCCGCCACGCGCGACTGTGACACGCCCAGCCGCTGTGCCAATTGGGCCTGGCTCACGCCAGCGGCCTTGCGCAGCGACTTCAGGTGCAGCGCAAGCTGATCGGGCAGTTGCAACAGGTGGTCCATGGTGTTCTCCTGGCCAGGGCATTCAAAATATCATCTCAAGATGATTAATTGAAATTATCACTTTAGAATAATATTGTCAATACATCATATTGGAGTGATATTCCTGGCAGCCATCCTGCCTACAACCGTGCCGCGATGTCCTCGGCCGTCTCCCGGTAATAGGTATTGAACAGCTCGTTGATATCCACGTGGCCGCTGATGCGGGCCAGCGTCATCACGTCCACGCGCTTGCTCAGCCAGGTCAGCGCCGTGGCGCGCAGGTCATGGAAGCGCAGGCCCTCCACCATCACCCGGTCGCGCAGCTTGCGGTAGAGCGTGTCGCGGCTGGCGTCGCTGATGGTCCAGTAGGCGTCGCGCCCCGCAGCCTCGGCGGCGGCGTCCAGCACACGCAGCAGGCGCACGGCACGGCGCGTCAGCGGCACATGGCGCTCGCCCACCTTGGCCTCGGTCTTGTGGTGCGGCAGGTGGTAGACCCGGCGCTTGAGATCCACATTGCTGCGACCCATGCGCAGGATCTCGCCGCTGCGCATGGCCGTGTGCAGGGCCACCAGCATGGTCCAGGCCGTCTGCTCCATGGCGGTGACAGGCGCCTGGCGCGGCGAGACATTGGCCGAGCGCAGCATGCGCCGCACCTCGCTCCACTGCCCCGTGCGCCGGCGCGCATGGGACTTGGCCGGCAGCTTGATCTCGGGCCAGGGGCTCTTGCCCACCCATTTCCACTGCTTGACCGCCAGCGTCCAGATCGGACGGAACTGCTGCGCCTCGCGCAGCACGCTGGCGCCGGAGACCTGCTGCAGCCGCGCATCGCGCCAGCGCGCCAGGTCGTCGCCCGTGATCTCGTGGAACACCTTGGCCGCCAGCTCGGGGAACTCGCGCAGCCAGGCATCGAAGCGCAAATGGTCGGCCCGCGCCGTGCTGGCCGTCTTTTTGTCGGTGACCTCGCGCCGATAGCGCTCCACCGCCTCGGCCAGCGTGCGCCGCGGAAACTCCCCGCGCGCGCCGGCCAGGATGGCCGCCTCCTCGGCCACGGCCCAGCCCTGCGCCTCGGCCTTGGTCGCCCGCGTGGCGGTACGCCGAATACCCGCACGCTCCACCTCGGCCCGCCATCCGTTCTTCACCTTCCGGAAATACGCCATCCCACCTCCTGCACCGCGCGCGGGATCACAAGCGGGATCTGCGCGGGATTGTGATGTGATTTTGCGCTGTTTTGTGCCGGTTTCAACCTGCTCCGTTTTGCAGCGAAGACCCAGAAAAAAAGCCCGCCTCCTCTACAGGAAGCGGGCTTGAGCAGTGTTCGCCGCAGTTGAGCGGCGTTGGTGCGTGGTGCGCGGGGGGGGACTCGAACCCCCACACCATTGCTGGCGTCAGGACCTAAACCTGGTGCGTCTACCAATTTCGCCACCCGCGCTGGTTCTTGAGGGAGCCGCCTGCGCGGCGGCTCCTAGGTCAGGGCGCAGATTCTAGCCGCAATTGCGGGGCCCATTGCCATACCCCGGATTTGATCGGCGGCCTCTGCGCTTTCGCGGCCATCAGTGCGTGGGCTCGCGGCGCACGCGGAACACGGCGGCGTACATGGCCGGCAGCGCCAGCAGTGTCAGCACGGTGGCCACGACCAGCCCGCCCATGATGGCCACGGCCATGGGGCCCCAGAACACGCTGCGCGACAGCGGGATCATGGCCAGCACGGCGGCGGCGGCCGTCAGCACGATGGGACGCAGGCGGCGCACGGCGGCTTCGATGATGGCGTCCCAGGCAGGCACGCCGCGCGCGCGATCGGTCTCGATCTGGTCGATCAGGATCACCGAATTGCGCTGGATCATGCCCATCAGCGCCACCACGCCCAGCAGCGCCACGAAGCCGAAGGGCCGGCCCAGCAGCAGCAGCGCCGCCGCCACGCCGGGAATGCCCAGCGGCCCGGTGATGAACACCAGCAGCGAGCGGCTGACACTGCGCAACTGCAGCATGAGCAGCGTGAAGGTGAGGAACAGCATCACGGGCACGCCGGCGACGATGGCGTCCGAGCCCTTGGAGCTTTCCTCCACGGCGCCCGCCACATCGATGCGGTAGGCCGTGTCGCCCGCGGCATGCCAGCGCGCCTCGATCTCGCGCAGACCCGGCAGCAGCGCATGGGTCAGCGTCGCTCCCTGCAGGCCCTCGCGCACATCGCCCTGCACAGTGATGGCGAACATGCGCTTTTCTCGCCACATCACGCCGGGCTCCCAGACCATCACGGGCTTGGCGATCTGCGTGAGCGGGATCGACTTGCCCGACGCCGTGGGCAGGTAGGCGTTGGCGATGTCGGTGATGGCGTCTCGCTCCGAATACGGCGTGCGCAGCACGATGTCGATGAGCTTGTCGCCCTCGCGGAACTGGCCCACGGTGGAGCCGCTGAGCATGACGCGGGCCGCCTGTGCGATGGCCTGGCTGCTCACGCCCAGGGCGCGCGCCTTGTCCTGGTCCACCTCCAGGCGCACGGCCTTGACGGACTCGTTCCAGTTGTCGTTGACGCCGCGCATGTCGGCGTTGGCGATCATGACCTGCTTGACCTCGTCGGCATAGGCACGCAGCTTTTGCGGATCGGTGCCGGACACGCGGAACTGCACCGGATAGGGCACGGGAGGCCCGTTGGGCAGCAGCTTGACGCGGCCGCGCACCTCGGGGAACTCCTGGGCCAGCAGCGCCGGCAGCGATTTGCGCAGGCGCTCGCGCGTGGGCAGGTCCTGGGCGACCAGGATGAACTGCGAGACGTTGTTCTGCGGAAATACCTGGTCCAGCGGCAGGTAGAAACGCGGCACGCCCGAGCCCACCCACTCGCTGACCGTGCGCACGCCGTCCAGCTGCATGAAGCGCGCTTCCACACGGCGCGTGACGGCTTCGTTGGCGGCCAGCGACGTGCCCTCGGGGAACCAGACGTCCACCAGCACCTCGGGCCGGCTGGAATCCGGGAAGAACTGCTGCTGCACGCGCGACATGCCCACCAGGCCCAGCGCGAAGACCAGCACCGTGATGGCAATGGTCAGCCAGCGGTGCGTCACGCACCAGTTCACGGCGCGCCGGAAGCGGTTGTAGAACGGGCTGTCGAAGACTTCATGCTCGGCCGACGAGGCATTGAGGTTGGTCTCCTCGATGGGCACCTCGCCCGAGGCCACCTCGGGCGGCAGCGTGGCCGCGTGCGGCGGGCGCTTGAGCAGCAGCATGCCCAGGTAGGGCACGAAGTACACCGAGGCGAACCAGCTGAGCACCAGCGCAATCACCGTCACCGCGAAGATGGCGAAGGTGTACTCGCCCGTCATGGACTTGGCCATGCCGATGGGCAGAAAGCCCGCCGCCGTGATCAGCGTGCCGGTCAGCATGGGCTTGGCCGTGATCTCGTAGGCAAAGGTGGCGGCGCGGTACTTCTCGTAGCCCTCCTCCATCTTGCGCACCATCATCTCCACGGCAATGATGGCGTCGTCCACCAACAGGCCCAGCGCGATGATCAGCGAGCCCAGCGACACCTTGTGCAGGCCGATGTTCCAGTACCACATGGCCAGGAAGGTCGCGGCCAGCACCAGCGGAATGGTGATGGCCACCACCAGGCCCGGGCGCGGGTCGATGTACCAGCGCTTCCACAGCGGCTGGTGGCCCTCGCGCTTGTGCAGGCCCAGGCTGATGAAGCTCACGGCCAGCACCACCACCACGGCCTCGATCAGCACCTGCAGGAATTCGTTCACCGAATCGGCCACGGCCTTGGGCTGGTCCTGCATGTTGGCCAGCTCGACGCCTGCCGGCAGCGTGCGCGCGATGTCGCCCACGGCGCCGCGCAGGGATTTGCCCAGGCGGATGATGTCGCCGCCCTTGGTCATGGACACGCCCAGCGCAATCGTCTCGCGCCCCTGGTGGCGTACCTTCACATTGGCCGGATCGGCATAGCCGCGGCGGATCTCGGCGATATCGCCCAGGCGCAGCTGCGCGCCCGAGGCACCGCGGATCGGCATGGCGCGCAACTCGTCCACCGCCAGGAACTGGCCGGCCACGCGCACCTGCACATCCTCGCGCGGTGTCTGCAGCACGCCTGCGCCCTCGATCGCGTTTTGCTGGCCCAGCTGGCCCAGCACCTGGTTCATGTCCAGGCCCAGCTGCGACAGGCGGCGCTGCGACAGCTCGATGTAGACCTTCTCGTCCTGCACGCCGAACAGCTCCACCTTGGCCACATCGGGCACGCGCAGCAGGCGCTGGCGCACGTCGTCGGCCATGGTCTTGAGCTCGGCGTAGCTGAAGCCGTCGGCCTGCAGGGCGTAGATCACGCCATAGACATCGCCGAACTCGTCATTGAAGAACGGCCCCTGCACGCCCTGCGGCAGGGTGTAGCGCATGTCGCCGATCTTCTTGCGCACCGTGTACCACAGCTGCTGGACATCGCCGGGGCGCGAATTGTCCTTGAGCTGGAAGATGATCATCGACTCGCCAGGCTTGGAATAGCTGCTGATCTTGTCGGCGTAGGGCACCTCCTGCAGCGTGCGCTCGATCTTGTCGGTCACCTGCTCGGCCATCTGCTGCGCCGTGGCGCCCGGCCAGTTGGTGCGCACCACCATGGCGCGGAAGGTGAAGGGCGGGTCCTCGTCCTGCCCCAGCTGGAAGTACGAGGCAAAGCCCAGCAGCAGCAGCACGACCATGAAATAGCGCGTCAGCGCCACATGGTCCAGCGCCCAGCGCGAAAGATTGAAGTGCCCGCCCTGCGGCGCCTTGTGCTTGGCCCCGCTCATTGTGCCGCTCCGCTGGACGCAGCACCTTCGGGAGCAGCAGCGCCTGCGGCGGCAGGGGCCTGTGCCGGCTGCTGCGTCTTGTCATACCGGTCCTGATAGACCGTGACCTTCTGGCCTGGCGTGAGCACATGCACGCCGGCGGCCACCACCTGCATGCCGGGCGCCAGGCCTGCGGCAATCACGGCCTCGTTGCCATCGGCCGTGGCCAGTTGCACGGGCTGCAGCTTCACCGTGCTGCTGGCGGCGTCGAACACCCACACTGCCGTGCCCTGGCCACCGCCGCCTTCCTGGCGCAGCGCGGTGGTGGGCAGCTTGATCACGGGCTGGCCCGTGGGGCCCATGCCCTCGGGCAGCGCATGGACCGTCGCGCCCAGCGGCGGCACGGCAGCCGCATCCGACGCGGGCAGTGCCACCTTCACCTGGTAGGTGCGCGTGACGGGATCGGCGCTGGCCGCCACCTCGCGCACCTGGCCCTGCAGCGGCTGCATGCCGGCCGACCAGGGGCGCACATTCACCTTCTGGCCCACGCGGATGGCACCGCGCTTGTCCTCGGGCACCACGAACACCACGTCGCGCGGGCCGTCCTGGGCAATGCGCACCACGGGCGAGCCGGCCGACACCACCTGGCCGGGTTCGGCGTCTATGCCGGTCACCACGCCAGGCACATCGGCCAGCAACTGCGCGTAGGACTCCTGATTGCTCTGCGATGCCAGCTGCGCCTTGGCCTGGTCCAGCGTGGCCTGGGCGGACTTGAGCGTGGCCTCGCGCCGCTCCAGCTCCGCACCGCTGATGAAATTCTGCGCCTTCAGCTGCGAGTAACGCCTCACATCGGCGGCAGCAAGATCGCGCTGCGTGGTCGCGGCCGCCACCTGGGCGCGCGCGGCGTCAGCTCCCAGCCGGTAGTCGCTGGCATCGAGCCGCGCCAGCAACTGGCCTGCCTGCACATGCTGGCCCAGCTCCACCTCGCGGCGCACGAGCTTGCCGGCCACGCGAAAGCCCAGGCGCGACTCTATGCGCGCGCGCACCTCGCCCGCGTACTCCAGTTGCGTGTCCAGCGCGCCCACGCCTACGGTGAGCAGCTTGACGGCGCGCACCGGCTCGGGCGGCGGCTCCGCCTTGGAGCAGGCGCCCAAAGCCAGCGCGGCGGCCAGGCACAAGGGAGCAAGAAGAAGATGGCGCGGCAAAGCGGGCGCGGCAGGGGTCGATGGCAAGTCGGGCATGTGGATCCGGGAGGGCTGGTGCGAAAAGCGGCGTGGGCTGCAAGATCCGGGCAACATGCCCCGGCAGCTGGCTGGCGCCGTTTACTGACTGACGGGTTAGTAATTTAGGAGAAGCCCTTGAGCCCGTCAAGTGAAATGCATGGCCTTGCGCACAGCATCGACAATCGGCCACCGTGAAGTCCACCGCACCCACCCTGCCCGCCTCCCCCGCCCCGGTCACGCACTACGAGAACTTTCCCGTGGCGTCCTGGCTGTGCCCACCCCGCTTGCGCCCGCCGATTGCCGCGCTCTACCACTTCGCGCGCACTGCAGACGACCTGGCCGACGAGGGCGACGCCACGCCGCCCGAGCGCCTGGCCGCACTGGCCGCCTACCGTGGCGACCTGATGGCGCTGGGCACCGAAGGCGAGGCTTCCATGCTTTCGCGCACGGCATGGCCCCAGGTCTTTGCAGGGCTGGCACCGCAGGTACGCGCCCACCAACTTCCGCTGGCGCTGATGGACGATCTGCTCAGCGCCTTCGCGCAGGACGTGCACAAGACCGAATCCGGCGCCACCTATGCCGACCGCGCCGAGCTGCTCGACTACTGCCGCCGCTCGGCCAATCCCGTGGGCAGGCTGCTGCTGCACCTGTACGGAGTGGACGATGCCGAATCGCTCAACCGAAGCGACGCCATCTGCACCGCCCTGCAGTTGATCAATTTCTGGCAGGACTTCAGCGTGGACCTGCCACGCGGGCGCCACTACCTGACCGACGCCGACTGCGCCGCCCACGGCGTGCAGCGCGATGAACTGCGCGCCGAGCCCTCGGCACTGACCCCCGCCGTGCGTGCACTGTTGGCCGCACAATCGGCCTGGGCGCGCGCACTGATGCAGTCCGGCGCACCGCTGGTGCACCGCCTGCCGGGCCGCATCGGCTGGGAGCTGCGCCTGGTCGTGCAGGGCGGGCTGCGCATCCTGGACAAGGTCGATGCGCTGCAGGGCGCCAGCCTCTACCGCCGGCCCACCGTCGGCAAGGCCGATGCGCCGCTGCTGCTGTGGTGCGCCCTGCGCATGTGATGGCGGGCCGGCCGTTGCGACACCCAGGCTTTGGCGCCCAGCCGTCCATGGGACAATCCCGCCCCATATGAATCCGGATCAGTACGTCCAAGACAAGGCTGCCGCCTCGGGCAGCAGCTTTTATTACGCCTTCCTCTTCCTGCCGCGCGAGCGCCGTGCCGCCATCACAGCCTTCTATGCCTTCTGCCGCGAAGTGGACGACGTGGTGGACGAAGTCTCCGACCCCGGCGTGGCCGCCACCAAGCTCGGCTGGTGGCAAAACGAAGTGCACCAGGCCTTTGCAGGCAAGCCCTCTCATCCCGTGATGCGGGCGCTCATGCCGCACGCCCCGGTCTACGGCATCGAGGAGCGCCACCTGCAGGCCGTCATCGACGGCTGCCGCATGGACCTGGAGCAGACCCGCTACCTGGACTTCCAGGGCCTGACGCGCTACTGCCACCTGGTCGCAGGCGTGGTCGGTGAAGTGGCCGCACGCATCTTTGGCCAGACGCAGGAAGAAACCACGGCCTACGCCCACAAGATGGGCCTGGCCTTCCAGCTGACCAACATCATCCGCGACGTGGGCGAGGACGCCATGCGCGGACGCATCTACCTGCCCATCAGCGAGCTGCAGCAGTTCGACGTCAAGGCGCATGAAATCACCAAGCGCGAGTACTCCGACCGCTTCACCGCGCTGATGCGTTTTCAGGCAGAGCGCGCCCACCGCCTCTACGACGAGGCCCTGGCCCTGCTGCCCGCCGCCGACCGCCGCACGCAAAAGCCCGGCCTGATGATGGCCAGCATCTACCGCACCCTGCTGCGCGAGATCGAGGCCGACGACTTCCGCGTGCTGCACCAGCGCATCAGCCTGCCGCCGCTGCGCAAGCTGTGGCTGGCCTGGAAGATGCAGGCGCTGGGACGCATGGCGCGGTGAGCAGAGAGAGCGCCAAAGACAAGCCGCGCGCCGCTGTGCCGCGCGCCGCCATCCTCGGCGGCGGCTGGGCAGGATTTGCTGCCGCCCTTGCGCTGGCGCGCAGCGGCTGGCACATCACCCTGCACGAGGCCGCACGCGAGCCCGGCGGCCGTGCGCGCGGCATGGACCTCGACACGCCACAGGGCCCGCTGCGCGTGGACAACGGCCAGCACATCCTCATCGGCGCGTACACCGAAAGCCTGCGCCTCATGCGCGAAGTGGGCGTGGACCCTGAACGGGCGCTGCACCGCCAGCCCATGGCCCTGCCCTATGCCGATGGCAGCGGCCTGCGCTTTCCCGACTGGCCTGCGCCGCTGGATGCGCTGGCCGGCATTGCCACCGCACGCGGCTGGAGCCTGGGCGAGCGTGCAGCCCTGCTGGCGCGCGCCGTGCGCTGGCGGCTGGCGGGCTTTCGCTGCACGCCGCAGGCCACCGTGGCCGCCCTGTGCGCCGGCCTGCCGCAGCGCCTGGTCAGCGAGTTCATCGACCCGCTGTGCATCTCGGCACTCAATACGCCCATTCACATGGCCAGCGGCACGGTGTTCCTTCGCGTGCTGCGCGATGCGCTGTTCAGCGGCCGTGGCGGCTCGCATTTCCTGGTGCCGCGCCGTGACCTGGGCAGCCTGTTCCCCGCGCCGGCCGCGCAGTGGCTGCAGGAGCGCGGCCACGCCGTGCGCCTGGGCAGCCGCGTGGCCGAACTGCAGCCCCAGGGCCCGCACTGGACGCTGGGCGCAGCCCAGGCCGAAGACGCGCCCTTCGACGCCGTGCTGCTGGCCTGCCCCGCGCCCGAGGCGGCGCGCCTGGCGCTCACCGCCGCCGGGCACGACAGCCTGCCTGCACGCGACGGCATAGCCCTGCAGCGCTGGGCGCAACTGGCCCAGGACCTGCAGCACCGCCCCATTGCCACCGTCTATGCGCAGACCGGCGATCCCTCCCACGCATTGCCCCCGGGCGCGCCCTGGCTGGCGCTGCGCGCCACGCCCGATGCGCCTGCGCAGTTCGTCTTCGACCGGGGACAGCTGGGAGGACCGCAGGGCCTGATGGCCTTCGTCATCAGCGACAGCGCATCGGACCGCGAGACACTGCAGGCCCAGGTGCTGGCCCAGGCCCGGGCACAGTTGGGCTGGCATGGACTGGTTGCGCTGCGCACCGTGATCGACAAGCGCGCCACTTTCGCCTGCCTGCCGCAGCTGCAGCGCCCCGGCATGGAGCTGGGCCACGGCCTGTGGGCCTGCGGCGACCATGTGGATGGCCCGTATCCGGCCACCATCGAAGGCGCCGTGCGCAGCGGCCTGCAGGCGGCCGAGGCCATCGGCCAGGCCCTGGGTGCCGGGGGAAAAGCCTGATCCCCCGGGTATCTCCGTAGCCTGCAGACCCTGGTTTGACAGCAGATTGACAGCCACCGGCGCCACCATCGCTGGCGCCGCATCCGCTGCGGCCCATCCACTACAACGATAACCAGGAGACCAGACATGCCTTCGCGCGACTTTCTTCACCACGCAGACCTGCCCCCGCTCGGCCGCCGCCAACTGCTGGCCGGCACGGGCGCCATGGCCCTGTCGGGCCTGTTGCCTGCGGCCGCGCTGGCGCAGGACGCCTGGCCCACACGCCCCATCCGCTTTGTCGTGCCCTTTGCGCCGGGCGGCAGCTCGGAAATCGTGGCGCGTTCCACGGCGGCCGAGCTGTCCAAGACCCTGGGCCAGAACGTCTTCGTGGACAACAAGCCCGGCGCAGCCGGCAACATCGCCATGCAGGAAGTGGCGCGCGCCGATGACCAGAGCACCGTCATCCTGGGCCACATCGGCACGCTGGCCGTCAATCCCTACATCTTCGACAAGCTGCCCTACGACGCCAACAAGGACTTCCAGCCCGTCAGCCTGCTGGCCAAGGTGCCCAGCCTGTACGTGGTCCACCCCGATGTGCCGGTCAAGAACCTGCGCGAACTCATCGCCTACGCCAGGAAGAAGCCGGGCCAGCTCAGCTACGGCTCGGCCGGCAATGGCAGCGCCGGGCACCTGGCCTTCGAGTACCTGAAGATGACGGCCGAAATCTTCATGCTGCACGTGCCCTATCGCGGCACGGGCCCCATGATGACGGACCTGATGTCGGGCCGGCTGGACGCTGCCTCGGTCGGCGCCGCCGCCCTGCTGCCCTTCATCAAGGCCGGCAAGGTGCGCTGCATCGCCACGGGATCGACCCAGCGCCTGCCCCAGTTGCCCGACGTGCCCACCGTGGCCGAGCAGGGCTTCCCGGGCTTCGAGATGACGCAGTGGTACGGCATGCTCGCGCCCTCCAGCATGACCCGGGCCCACGTGGACAAGCTGGCTGCCGAATGCGCCAAGGCCGTCAAGGCACCCGACGCGCTCAAGCGCCTGCAGGGCGATGCGGCCGAGCCCATCGGCAGCACGCCCCAGCAGTTCGCACAGTTCATTGCCACCGAGCAGACGCGCTGGCAAAAGGTGCTCAAGCGCGCCCAGGTCAAGCCGGACTGAGCGCACACGGACTGCCCCCCCAGGCACAGGCCCCGGCATCAGCTGGCCGGTCCAGCCTTCTCGGCCATGGCACGCAGCACGCCCTGGCTGGCCTTTTGCACATGCTCTGCGCTCAGGCGCGCGGCCTGGTCCGCGTCGCCCTGCTCTATCGCCGCCACGATGGCATCCAGCTCGGCCAGCGTCTGCGGCAGGCGCCCGGGCTGGGACATGGAGATGCGCCGCAGCACCGTCACGCGGTTGTTCAGCTGCCGCAGCATCTGGCCGGCCACCAGATTGCCGCAACCCTCGATCAGGATGTCGTAGAACTGGTTCTTGATCGCCAGCAGGGCCACCTTGTCGCTGGCCACGGCGGGCACGGCCAGCTCGCCCAGCTTGGCGCGCAGCGCGGCGCGCTGGCCAGCCGAGGCATGCAGCGCAAAGCCCCGGCTGGCCAGCCCCTCCAGGCTGGCCCGCACCTCGTAGATATCGCGCACTTCCTGCACCGAGATGTCCGTGACCTCGGGGCCACGGTGCGGAACGATGGTGATCAGCCCCTCGGCCTGCAGGTGCTGCAGGGACTCGCGCAGGCACGAACGGCTCACATCAAGGCTCTCGCACAGTTCGCGCTCGGACAGCTTCTGGCCCGGCGCAAACACGCCATCGAGGATGGCCGTGCGCAGGGTCTGCGTCGTGCGCAGGCGCAGCGACGTTTCTTCGCGGGGGACACGCAGCATCTGGTTCATGGGACGAATCCTACCCGCCAATCCAGGGGCCGGACGGACTGACGGATTGTCATACACACACCTGGCTCGGCAGGCAATCCCGATTTTCATCTAGTAGGATTGTCTGACAATCTGATTAAATCCATTCCACCGACAGACACTTTCACCGCCTTCCATCAGGAGTTTTCATGACCCGAGCCTACGCACCCAAGAACCCCGCCCTCTTCGACCAGGGCCTGTCCACCCGCCGCGAGGTGCTGGGCGCCGAGTATGTCGATGCGTCCATACAGAACGCCACGGACTTCAACATCGACATGCAGGAACTGGTCACCCAGTACTGCTGGGGCGATGTCTGGAACCGCCCGGGCCTGGACCGCAAGACGCGCTCCTTCCTGAACCTGGCCATGATCACGGCGCTGAACCGCCCGCATGAACTCAAGCTGCATGTGCGCGGCGCCATCAACAACGGACTGAGCAAGGAAGAGATCAAGGAAGTCTTCCTGCAGACCGCCATCTACTGCGGCGTGCCGGCCGCCATCGACTCCTTCCGCGTGGCTTCGGAAGTCTTCAAAGAGATGGACATCTGAGGCACGCAGCATGACCACCATAGGATTCATCGGCCTCGGGATGATGGGCCAGCCCATGGCCCACCTGCTGCACGCCGCAGGGCACGCCCTGGTCATCCGGGACGCCGTGCCCGCCGCCACCGCGCGCTTTGCCAGCGAACATGCGGGCGTGTCCGTGGCATCCGGCGCGGCCGATTTTGCCGGCTGCAGCGTGGTCTTCACCATGCTGCCCGACTCCCGCATCGTCGATGCCGTGGTGGGCGAACTGGCACCGTACCTGCCGCCCGGCGCCTGCATCATCGACATGAGTTCGGCCGACCCCAACCGCACGCGGGCGCTGGCCGGCCTGCTGGGCGAGCGCGGCATCGGGCTGCTGGATGCGCCGGTCTCCGGCGGCGTCAAGCGCGCCATTGCGGGCACGCTGTCCATCATGGTCGGGGGCGATGCGGACCTGCTCGCCCAGCACCTGCCGCTGCTGCAGCGCATGGGACAGGCCATCACCCATGTCGGCCCCGTGGGAGCAGGCCATGCGCTCAAGGCGCTGAACAACTACGTCTCGGCAGCGGCCCTCATCGCCACAGCCGAGGCCATCCACGCAGGCGCGGCCTTCGGCATTGCGCCGGCCACCATCGTGGACGTGATCAATGCCTCCACCGGCAAGAACAACACCACCGAAAACAAGGCCCACCAGTTCATGCTGAACGGTGCCTTCAACTCGGGCTTCTCGCTGGCGCTGCAGGCCAAGGACGTGGGCATCGCCCTGTCGCTGGGCCAGGCCATGCACACGCCCATGGCATTGGCCGAACAGGTCAGCGCCATGGCGGCCGAAGCCTCCAGGTCCCTGGGACTCGCCGCCGACCACACCGAGCTGTACAGGTACGTGGCCCCGGCCTGAGCCTGCTCCGTCTCGCCGTCGTCAAGGGCCGCATGCGGCCCTTGCCTTCCTGCCTCACGCCACCAAACACGCCACCGACAACCGGCCGAACCGAGCCGGCGGCCCCTGCACGCGCCTCCAGGAGACAAACCCATGCGCCCCCTCATCCGCAACCCCCTCATCCGCAACCCCCTCGCCCAGACCCTTATCGCCGCCGCGCTGTCAGCGGCCAGCCTTGCCGCCCTGGCCTTCCCCAACAAGCCCGTCACCATCGTCGTTCCCTACGCGGCCGGAGGCTCCACCGACGTGCTGGCCCGCGTGCTGGCCGAGGCCATGACGCGCGACCTGGGCCAGCAGGTCATCGTCGAGAACCTGGGCGGCGCCGGTGGCACCATCGGCACCAGCCGCGTCACACGCGCCCAGGCCGACGGCCACACCCTGCTGCTGCACAACATGGGCATTGCCACGGCACCCGCGCTCTACAGCAAGCTCGCTTTCGATGTGAGGCGCGACCTGGAACCCATCGCGCTGGCCGGCGACGTGCCCATGATCCTGGTGCGCAGCAAAGGCTTTGCGCCCGCCACGCTGGCGGACTTCATCGCCCACATGAAGGCCAGGCCGGGCGAAGTACGCTTCTCGCACGCCGGCGTAGGCGCCACCTCCCACCTGTGCGCCATGCTGCTGCTGCAGACCACCTCCACCGAGGCCACCCTGGTGCCCTACCGTGGCACGGGCCCGGCCCTGCAGGACCTGGTGGCAGGCAATGTCGATGTCATCTGCGACCAGCCCGTGGCCACCGGCCCGCACATACAGGCGGGCATGCTCAAGGGCTACGCCGTCGCCACGCGCGAGCGCCTGCCCTCCCTGCCCGATGTGCCCACCTTCTCGCAGGCCGGCCAGCCCGGCTTCGAGCTTGCCGTATGGCACGGCCTGTACGCTCCGCGAGGCACGCCCCAGGCCGTCATCGAACGCCTCAACAAATCCCTGCGCACCGCCCTGGCCGAGCCCGCCCTGGTCAAGCGCTTCACGGACATGAGCGTCATCATCCCGCCCGCAGACCGCCTTACCCCCGACGCCCTGCGCCAGCACACCGCCGCAGAAATCAAGCGCTGGGACCCGGTGATCAAGGCTGCGGGAGCCAAGGCCGAGTAACGCCGCACTACGACGACACCGGCCTGCGGGCCACGACATCAAAGCGATGCCAGTGCTTTGGCCCCTGCATGCTGGGGGCCATGCCATCGAACTCATTGAAGGCCAACAGCTCCATGCCATCCAAAAGGTGCAAGACCTGATCACGCGAATGAAAGCTCATGGACTGCGAATCGGCCCAGGCATCGCGCGGTCCGAAAAAATGACCTGCGAACACACCGCCCGGACGCAGCGCAGAACGCACCAGCGACCAAAACGCATCGAAGTACTCAGGATGGCAAAAGGGCAGGCTCAGCCCAGCGTGGATCAGATGCGCCGCAGGCAAAGAGGAAAGATCCTCGAAACGGCAAGCCTGCAGCGTCAAAGCGCCGGACGCCTGCGATGCCAGGGGGCGCAAGCCCTCGATGGCCGCAGGTTCGCTGTCGATGGCGTGGACGCACCAGCCGGTATTGAGCAGCACGCGGCATTCATGGCCCGCGCCACAGCCCAGATCGATGGCCGCTTTATCTGCCGTATCACCCGCCAACGCGTCAAGCGCCTGCACCAGCAGGGGGGATATCTTGCGTCCCTCGGTAAAGCGGTAGTAGTCCGTCCAACTCATGGGCGTGACGCCTGCGGCGTCATCTCTCCATCCACCACTGGATGACGATCTTGGCGACGTAGCCCACAAAGCCCACGCCCAGGCCCAGGAAAATCACGAAGGTGCCGAACTTTCCTGCCTTGGACTGGCGCGCCAGCTGCAGGATGATGAACACCATGAAGAGGATGAAGGCCCCCACGCCATAGGTGAGGAAGAAATGGGCGATCTGTTCTTCTGTGTACCCGAATATCACGACAACACCGTCCTACATCCTCCCCTGCAGGCCCGGCCGGTCCGGGCCCGCCCGGCTCAACGCGCCGGGAAGGCCGACGCATCGACCAGATCGCGGTACGCGTGCCAGCTCGCGTGCCCCAGCAGGGGCATCACGGCCACCAGTCCCAGCAGCCAGCTGCCCAGGCCCAGCAGGGTCAACAACACAATGAGGGCGGCCCACAGTGCCAGAGGCACAGGGTTGGCCAGCACGGCCAACCAACTGGTCAGCACGGCCTGGCGCACCGTCACCCGCCTGTCCAGCATCAGCGGCATGGCCACCACGCTGGACGCAAAAATAGGCGCTGCCAGAAAACTGCCCAGCGCCAGCCATATCGCAAACAACTGCCCGTCGCGGGCCAGCACCACGTGCTGCACGAAATCCGCCGGAGTGGCAATGCTCACGGGCGAGAGCACCGTGATCAGCGACGCCGACACCAGCACCCAGCCCGTGGCCGCCAGCGACAGCAGCAGCCCGAACTGCACCAGGCACCAGTAGCCGCCCTGCCCCTCGGCCTTGGCCTTGGCCGCATGGCAGCTTTGCCAGCGCGTCCAGGTGCGCCGCACCAGGGACAGATCGGCAGCCTCGCCGCGCTCCAGCGCGCGGCTGATGGCGTAGAGGCTGGTTGCCACGACAGGGCCGACGATCAGGAACCCCGACAGGGCCCCGGCCATCAGCCAAAAGCGATTGTGCCCCAGCGTCAAGATCAAAAACCCGATCAAGGTCAAGACCAGGCCATGTGCCAGGCTCAGCCAGGGCGCCCTGGCCATGTCGCGCGCGCCACGCGCCAGCCAGCTCAGGGGGTGTTTCCAGCCGATGCTGCGCACGGCGGGGAGGACGGGGGGGTGGAAGAAAGCGGTGCTGTGGCTGGTGGGCATGGCATGGCGCGGCTTCGCGGGCAGGCAGGGTCAGCTGTCAGCCAGCCCCTGGCACAACTGCGCGAGGCTGGCCACCGTGACGTGGGGCGTGGACCCCTCGTGAGGCCATGCTACGCCCGTGCGGTTGAGCCAGACTGCGTGCATACCCGCATCCATGGCGCCCAGCGCATCGAGCCGCGCGTCGTCGCCAATGTGCAGCACCTCGTCAGGCGCCACGCCTGCCGCCGCCGCTGCCGCGTGGAAAAAGCGCACATCGGGCTTGGCCATGCCGGCCTTGGTGGCGCTCAGCGCGGCATGGAAATGCTCGCCAATGCCCACCACGTGCACGCTGGCGTTGCCGTTGCTCAGCGCCACCACGGGCCAGCGCGCGGCCAGGAACTGCAGGGCGGGCAGCGCGTCCTCGTACAAATCCACGCGCTGGCGCTCGGCAAAGAAGATGTCGAAGGCCGCTTCCGCCAGGCCGCCATCGTCGCCATTGCGCTGCAGCGCCAGGCGGATGGACTCGCGGCGCAGGCCGCTCAGGTCGTGGGCCAGGTCGGGGCGGTCGCGCTCGATCTGCACGCGGATGGCGCGCACGGCGGCCACGTCGCGCAGCGCTGCGGCCGTGGTGGGCGCATGGGCGTGCAGCCAGTCCAGCAGCACCTGTTCGGCGCGCGAGATGGCCGGCCATACAGGCCACAGCGTGTCGTCCAGGTCGATGGAAATGGCGCGGATGCGGCCGCTGCGGCGCAGCTGCTGCAAGGCGGCCAATGCAGGGTCAAGAGAGGATTCGGCGAGGGGGGTGATGGCGGCTTGGGACATGGTTCGAGCATAGCGAAGGCAGCCGTTGCCGGCTGCAGCCGGGTCATCCGACTCGCGTGGCAGGCGGCTCCGTCCTGCCACAATCGGCCCCATGCCTTCCCGCTTCGCGCCAGAACCCCCATTCCGCCACGACCAACCCCAGCGCACCGCCGTGCTGCTGTGCAACCTTGGAACGCCCGATGCGCCCACGGCCCCGGCCGTGCGCCGCTACCTGGCGCAGTTCCTGGGCGACGACCGCGTGGTCGAGATCCCCAGGATTGCCTGGCTGCCCATCCTGCACGGCATCATCCTGCGCACGCGGCCGGCCAAGTCGGCCGCCAAGTACGCCACCGTCTGGCATGAGAAGGACGGCTCCCCCCTGCAGCACTGGAGCGCGCGCCAAGCCCTGCTGCTGCGCGGCTGGCTGGGCGAGGCCGGGCACAACGTGCTGGTGCGCCATGCCATGCGCTACGGCAACCCCTCCATCCCCAGCGTGCTCGATGCCCTCAAGGCCGAGGGCGCCACGCGCATCCTCATCCTTCCGCTGTACCCGCAGTACTCGGGCACGACCACGGCCAGCGTGTTCGATGCCGTCTATGACTGGGCCCGCACCCAGCGCCATATTCCCGAGCTGCGCTTCGTCAACCGCTACCACGACGACGCTTCCTACATCGATGCGCTGGCCCAGCGCATCGAGGCCCACTGGCGCGGCAACGGCCGTGGCGAAAAGCTGGTCATGAGCTTTCACGGCGTGCCCGAGCGCACGCTGCACCTGGGCGACCCCTACCACTGCGAATCGCGCAAGACCGCCCGCCTGCTGGCCGAGCGCCTGGGCCTGTCGCCCTCGCAATACCTGGTGACCTTCCAGTCGCGCTTTGGCAAGGCCAAGTGGCTGGAGCCCTACACCGAGCCTTCGCTGATCGAACTGGCACGCAGCGGCACCAAACGGGTGGACGTGGTCTGCCCCGGCTTCACCAGCGACTGCCTGGAAACGCTGGAGGAAATCAGCCAGGAAGCGCGCGAGGCCTTCCTGCATGCGGGTGGCGAGCAGTTCGAGTTCATTGCCTGCCTCAACGACAGCGCGCCCTGGATCACGGCGCTGAGCCGTATCGCCCAGCAGCATATGCAGGGCTGGCCCACGCAGAAGGCGCCGCAGGCCGAACTCGACGCCAGCCTGGAGCGCGCCAAGGCCGTGGGCGCACAGCGCTGAAGCCGTTCTGCATCTTCTGCACCGCGCCATATAACCCTGCCTCATGAGCAGAATGCATAAGCGTCTTTGTATATAGATGCTGCAAGCGGGACAATTGCACCTCTGTTGCTTGTTCCGCCGGTCTTCCATGGTCGGCCCCAGCCATCATGACCAAGACATTCCTTCCCTCGCTGCGTCTGGCCGCCCCGCTGCTGGCGCTGGGCCTTGCCTGCACCGCCTTCGGCACGGCCCACGCCGCCGAACCCTTGCTCCCCCCTGCCGGCGTGCAGGCGGCCGCCGGCCAGGACGCCGTGCGCATCATCGACATCCGCGATCCCAAGGCCTATGGCGAGCGCCATATCCCAGGCGCGCTCAACGCCCCCTACGGCAAATGGCGCGGCCCCGCCACCAATCCCGGTGAACTGCCCGAGCTGCCCAAGCTCACCGAACTCGTGCAGTCCCTGGGGCTGACGCCGGCCAACCACGCCATCGTGGTCTCCACGGGCGCGGACGCCACCGACTTCGGCGCGGCAGCGCGCGTGTACTGGACGCTCAAGCTGCTGGGTCTCAAGGAGTTGTCCGTGCTCAACGGCGGCATGAAGGCCTGGAACGAGCAAAAGCTCCCGCAGGACAACGAGGCCGTCAAAGTCGCTCGCAGCAGCTACCAGCCCCAGCTGGACACCAGCCTGATCGCCACGCGCGAGGACGTGGGCCAGCACGTCAGGCTCAGCAACGCCGCTCTGGTGGACTCGCGCCCCGACGCCTTCTACCAGGGCAAGACGCGCGCACCCGCCGCCAAGATCTCGGGCACCCTGCCCGGCGCGCAGCAGCTGGACTTCAACCAGTGGTTCGTGCCCGGCACTTCCACCTTTGTCGATACCGCCACGGCCAAGCAGATCGCGGCCAAGGTCAAGCGCGAGCAGGGCCAGGACATGGTGGCCTTCTGCAACACCGGCCACTGGGCGGCCACCGACTGGTTCGGCCTGTCCGAAGTCGCGGGCCTGCCGGGCGTCAAGCTGTATGCGGGCTCCATGGTGGACTGGACGCAGCAGGCCGATGCGCCGCCCATGGCCAACCAGCCCGGCCGCGCCGAATCCCTGGCCTACGACGCCAAGCAGTGGTGGGAAAAAAAGTTCAAATAACCCCCCCCTGAGACGCTTCGCGCCTTCCCCCTTGAAGGGGGACGACGCCATCGGCTGGGCGCCCCCGCCGCGAGGCGGCTCTTGCCCGGCGTCTCTGGCTTTGGAGCGTGCCGGTAGCAAAGTGCCGCGCCATGGAGAAAAATGATATGAAACGACTTCCTCTTGCGGCCATCCTGGCCGTTTTCTTTGGCTGGCTGCTGTGGAGCGTCTCGGTGCGCCAGGCCGCGCTGTTCGCCGTGGGCCTGGGCCTGGGCGCGGTGCTGGCCGGCAAGCGCTTCGGCTTCACCACGGGCTGGCGCATGCTGATCGAGGACAAGGACGCCAGCGGCGTCTTCGGCCAATTGCTGCTGCTGGCGCTGGCCGCCGCGCTGGCCATGCCGCTGCTGGGCCACTATCCCGAACTCACGGCCGCCCTGGGCCCGCCCAGCATCAGCCTGCTGGTGGGCGCCTTCGTCTTCGGCCTGTGCATGCAGATCGCGGACGGCTGCGGCAGCGGCACGCTGTACAAGGCCGGCATGGGCATTCCCATGAATGCGGCCATCCTGCCCGTGTTTGCCGTCGGCAGCTTCCTGGGCAGCCTGCACCTGGGCTGGTGGCTGGACCTGGGCAACACCCAGCCCGTGGGCCTGGTCACGGCCTGGGGCTGGGCCCCTGCCCTGCTGGCCACGCTGGCGGCGCTGGCCGTGGTCGCGCTGGGCGTGGCCTGGTATGTGCGTGGCGCCAACATGGCACTCAAGCGCCCGGCCAAGCCGCTGTTCGTGCGCAAGTGGGTGGTGGGTGCCGTGCTGCTGGCCGTGCTGGCCACGCTCAACCTCGTCATTGCGGGCCAGCCCTGGGGCGTGGTCTACGGCTTCGGCCTGTGGGCGGCCAAGATCGCCAACGCCACGGGCGCCGTGGACCTGGCCGGCAACTGGTTCTGGAGCCAACCCGGCAACGCCGCGCGCCTGCACGAGACCGTGCTGCTGGACGTGACCAGCATCACCAACATCGGCATCCTGGGCGGCGCCCTGTGGGTGGCCGCCGCCAAGCCCGTCAACGCCAAGCCGCTCACGGGCACGCAGTGGATCGTGGCCCTGGTCGCCGGCCTGGTGCTGGGCTACAGCTCGCGCCTGGCCTTCGGCTGCAACGTGGGCGCCATGCTCTCGGGCATCTCCACGGGCAGCATCCACGGCTGGATCTGGGTGCCGCTGGCCTTTGCCGGCACCATCTTCGGCCTGCGCATCCGCCGCCATTTCAATTTCTGAGAGGACCCGCCATGACACAGCAAAACACCCTGCGCGCGGTCTTCTGGGCCGTGCTGGTTCTCTTCCTGGCCTGGGACCACCTGCACTCGCCGCCCGTGGACCTGCGCTTCGAGGCGCCGCTGATCGCGGCCGGCTCGGGCAAGGCCACGCAAGGCGGGCATTGCTCGATGCCGGCGGGCAAGTAGGTCAAGGTCAGGGTCAGGGCACGCTGGGCGCCGGCCCCTCGTCCGCACCGGCCGTCACGGGCAGCGGTGCGGTTTCCACGTCGAAGCCGGCGGCCTGCCAGGCCTTGAGGCCACCCACCAGGGGGCGCACGTTGGCAAAGCCGGCGCGCTGCAGCTGGCGCGCCAGGCGTGCGGCGGATATCTCGTTGGGGCAGTCGCAATAGATCACCAGCCCGTGGGGATGGTCGTGCTGGGGCAGCAGATGGGCATGCACCTCGCCACCGTCGCGCGGGCGCAGTTCCCAGGACTGGGCGCCGGGGATGTGGCCCTGGCGGTACTGCGGCAGGGCTCGCACATCGATCACCGTGGGCTCCATGCCCTGGGCTTGCAGGCCCGCCAGCTCGCGCACCGACATGCGCGGCATGCGCAATGAACGCACCATGCGATGGCGCTGCCACCACTTGCGCACGATGAACAGCCCCAGCGCCACGCCCAGCAGCAACAGGCCCCACTGGCCCAGCGCCGTGAGCACGCCCAGCAGGTCTTCCACCGTGGAGCTGAACAGCGAGCCCAGGTACACGGCCGAGCCCACCCAGATCAGCGCGCCCAGCCCGTCATACAGCACGAAGCTGCGCAGCGGCGTGCCCATCACGCCGGCCAGTGCGCTGGCGATGGAGGCGAAGCCCGGCACGAACTTGGCCACCAGCAGCGACCTTGCGCCCCAGCGGCCGTAGACGGTCTCGGTCTGGCGGATGCAGGCATCGGGCGACAGCGAGATGCGGCAGATGCGGCCCAGCACACGGTGGCCGTAGGCCTTGCCGGCCTGGTACCAGAACAGGTCGGCAATCAGCGCCGCGCTCACGGCCACGGCCACCAGCCACAGCAGGCGCACCCAGTCAGCGCCTTCCAGCGCGCCGGTCACGACCAGCACCGGGTAGGCCGGAATCGGCGCGCCCAGCTGCTCGACGAACACATTGAGAAAGACGATGCCGAAGCCGTACTCGCGGATCAGCTCCACCAGAAAACCCATGTCAGGCCTCTCTTGCCCAGACGGTGCCCGCACCCGAAAAAGAAGGCGAGGCTGCACCCGTCGCAAATGCTAGCGCGGCGGCAACATCCGCGCCCGGCCCGGGTTGATGCTCAGCCGCGCTGCAGATGCTCCAGCACCCACAGCCAGTGCGCGGGCACGTTCAGCGCCGGCGCATGGCCGCAGCCGGGCACCTCCTGCCAGTGCAGCAGGCCGCTCGCGCCGGGGCCGCGCGTGGTCATTTCGCGGGCCACCTCGGGCAGCACCAGGTCCGAGTCCACGCCCCGCAGCAGCAGCACGGGAATCTCCAGCGCGTCGTAGTGCGGCCAGATGCCGTAGTCGTCGTCATGGGCCGTGAACTGCTCGATCATGGCCGGGTCGTAGTGCGGCGTGACGCGTCCGTCGGGCAGGCGGCGCACGCTGGTCTCGGTGAGCTTGCGCCACTCGGCATCGCCGAGCCAGCCATAGGGCCGGTAGGCCTGGCGAAAGAAGGCCTCCAGCTCGCCCACGGTGTCGAAGGCCGGTGGCTCGCCCGCATAGGCCTTGATGCGCGCCAGCGCCGACTCGGCCAGCTGCGGCGCATTGTCATTGAGCACCAGCGTGGCAATGCGTGCACGCAGCGAAGGCTCGAACAGGCCCGAGGCGCAGACCGTGCCGATCGCCCCGCCCATGGATGTGCCCACCCAGTGCGCGCGCTCCAGACCCAGCGCATCGAACAGCTCGCGCGCGATGCGGGCGTAGAACCCCAGCCGGTATTCCTCGCGCGGCGCGCGGCTCCACTGGCTCAGGCCCCGGCCCGGCGTGTCGGGGCAGATCACGCGCCAGCCCTGGCCTGCCAGGAACCGGGCCAGTGCATCCATATCGCGCCCCGTGCGTGCCAGCCCGTGCCAGGCGACGACGGTGCCCGCTGGCGCCACTTCGGGCGCGGGCTGCCAGTCCATGTAGTGGATCTCGTAGCCCGCGCATTGCGTGTAGCAGGAAGCGGGTACGGGCGCGGATGAGGGGGATGCTTTGGAAGCCATGGGAGAAATCTCTGCTGTGCAGGGGGTGGGCGGCGACCTGGCAACTGCCTGGCGGCCGCCCGCCCCGGCCTTGCTCACTCAGGAATGCGGATCAGCCCGTCGCTGACCTCGATGGTGTTGGCCGTGCTGGGCCGCGCCACGAAGGGCGGCACCTGGGCCGCCGTGATGGCGGGTGCCGCGCCCGGCTGGCCGCCGCGCGGCGTGGTGCGCACCACCTGGCTGGCGGGCAGCGCGGTGCTGCTGCGCAGGTTGGCCCACACGGCATCCATGGCCTGATTGAAGTACGGATGCAGCGGCACAAAGCGCGTGTCGAAGCCGGAGAACGGCAGGAAGGCATCGAAGTGCTGGGCATTCACCACCTCGATGTAGCGCAGCCGTGTGTTGGCGCCATCCAGCCCCCGGTTGAGCACCGTGTAGGCGCGCGCATTGTGGTTGACCGGCACCAGCGCATCGCTGCGGCCCGCCACGATGATGGTGGGCTTGCCGCGCAGCTTGGCGGTGTGCAGCACCTCGGCAATGCCTGCGCGCACGGCGTCGCTCTGGGCACGCGTGGGCACGCTGCTTTCGGAGAGATTGAAGCCGGTCACCGGATCGAAGCCCGTCACCAGCGCGTGCTGGCACAGCGCGTTGTCCAGGCCCAGGTCGGCCACGCGCGTGGAGGGCGACACGGCAAACTGCCAGGCCTTGGCCCCGCCCACCGAGTCGTTGTATACCACCGTGGCCGGCGTGCCGTTGGCCGTGCCATTGGCCGTGGCAAAGCTCTGGGCCAGCGCAGCCCCCGTGGCGGGCACCACGTCGCCCGTGGCATTGGCAGCCGCAAAGCTGGTGCGGCACAGGTTGGCATCCACGCCAAACCGGCCATAGGCCATGGTGTACATGGCCGACAGGATGGGGCCGTTGCCCAGCGCGTAGTGGGCGTTGTGCATGCGGTCATGGTCACGCGTCCAGCCGTACAGGCGCAGCTTGCTCAGTGCATTGGCGGCACGGTCGGCCGTGGTGGCGCCGACGACCAGGCCCTTGGCGGCCAGGCTGGTGCAGCGTGCCTCGGCCCGCGCCGTCATGGCCGTGAGGCCTATGTAGTTGAAGATGGATGTTTCGGTCAGCGCAGCATCGGGGGCCAGCGCCGCGCAGGGCTGGTAGATGTTGCCGTAGGTGGTGTACTCGGCCAGCGGGCGGCCCGGGTTGGGCATGGTCGCATTGCCCACGGCAATGGTGTAGCCCTGGCGCGTGGGCATCTCGGTCACGGGTTCGGAGGCCACCACGCCGTCGATCAGGCCGTCCGTATCCAGCTCGGCCGCGCGCAGCACGGCCGCGCCGCCGTTGGAGGCCGAGCCCGCCAGCACCAGCGTGTTGTCCTTGCCGAAGGGCACGGGGTCCTGCGTGGTGCCATAGCGGGCATTGAGCACGTACAGCGCATAGCGGGCCGCGGCCAGCGTGTCGTTGCCCCAGTCCTTTTCGGGGTTCTGCTGGGAGTGCGCGTGCTTGATGGCGATGCGGTTGGGAAACGCCGCGTTGTAGGCGGCGCGCGCCGCATCGGTCAGCCGCGCGGCAAAGAAGGACAGGCTGCCCGCATCCGTGCGCGTGGCACGCGTGCCGTCCAGCTTGTTGACGGTATCGTCGCTCAGGTTGTGCAGGCCCATGCCCTTGCCCGCGTCGGTCAGCGCCACGGCGCAGCCCTTCTTCAGGCCCCACTCGCCCGCCGTGCCGATGGCGCCATACACGCCGCGCGAGCCCGAGGACGGGCCCAGCACGATGCAGGGCCGGTTGCGGTCAAAGCTGTCCGGCACCTGCACGGCCACCATGGTCTGCTTGCGGCCCGTGCCGTCGTCCAGCACGGCCAGATACTCGCGCCCGGGGATCAGCCCTTCGCCCGCAGTCACCTGCCCGTCGGCCGTGATGTTGGGGCCGTACAGCGTGCCGTAGCCGCCGCCCGCCGTGGGGTCCAGGATGCCCCGGTAGTTGGAGTACAGCGCATTGCGCCGCAGCTCGGCCGCCGTGGGATTGGCAGGGTCCGCGTACAGGGGGGCGGCCGCGGCGCCCAAGCCCGTCTTGCCCAGGCCGCCGGTCAGCAAGTCCTGCGTGGCCGCCGTGCTGCCCGTGCCGGTGGCCGTGGCCGGATACACCGTGGCACCCAGTTCGGTAAAGCCCTTGGGCAGGTCGTTGCTGGGATCACGTCCTTCGGCGCCGCAGGCCGCCAGCGTGGCTACGGCCAGAGCCGTGAAAGCCCAGCGCCAGGGGGCGGACACCTCCGTTCGCTCATTCAAAAATGCCAACTCTTCAGCCTTGAACATGCCATCTCCTAGTGATAGTTCTCTGATGCACGAATGCGCCAGGGGCCCTGGTCAGGCCCCGACGCGGGAAGAACGCAGACGCCCCACGACGCCCGTGGGGAAATAGTAGACCGACAACACAAACAGCACGCCCAGCCACAGCAGCCAGCGGTCGGGCGACAGCAGCGCGGCAAGCCATGGCAGGCTGTGCGCGGCCTCGCTGGCCACGCGCAGCAGGTCCTGCAGATAGCTCTGGGCGATGAGGAACAGCACCGAGCCGATCGCCGCGCCATAGATGGTACCCATGCCGCCGATCACCACGATCAGCAGGCAGTCCATCATGATCTCGAACGACAGCGAGGTATCGGGCCCGTTATAGCGCAGCCACAGCGCCAGCATGGCACCGGCCACGCAGGCGAACAGGGCCGACAGCACGCTGGACAGCGTGCGGTAGACCACCACGCGGTAGCCGATGGCCTCGGCGCGGAACTCGTTCTCGCGGATGGCCTGCAGCACGCGGCCGAACGGGGAATTGACGATGCGCAGCAGCGCCAGCACCAGCACCACGGCCAGCACGAACAACAGGTAGTAGGTGAGGATGCGCCCGTCGATCAGCACGCCCAGCACCTCGTTCTCGAACGGCTCGAAGCCGGGCGACAGCCACTCGGGCAGCTTGAAGCTCAGCCCATCCTCCCCGCCCGTCCATTCCGACAGTTGGGAGGCCAGCGTCTGGAACGCCGCCGCCACGGCCAGCGTGATCATGGCAAAGAAGATGGCCCGCACCCGCAGCGAGAACAGTCCGATGGCCAGCGACAGCAGCAGCGACACCAGCAGCGCCGCGCCCAGGCCCAGCGCCAGCGCGCCCCAGCCCGCGCCCATGCGCGAGGACGCTATCGCCACCCCATAGGCGCCAATGCCGAAGAACATGGTGTGCGCAAAGCTCACGATGCCGGTGTAGCCCAGCAGCAGATCGAAGCTGGCCACCAGCACCACGAAGATCAGCACCTTGGCCGCCACGTTCAACGCCTTCACGCCGGGGAACACGAAGGGCGCCGCCGCCAGGCCCGCAAAGATCAACAGCAGCAGCACCGCCAGCACGCGGCTGCGCGGCATGTCGCCGGAAAGCAATCGGTTGAGCATGTCGATCACTCCTTCAGCGGTTCGCCACGGGATAGACGCCCTGAGGCCGCCACAAGAGGATGGCCACCATCAACGCAATGTTGGAAAACAGCGCCACCTTGGGCACGAGAAAGCCCGTGTAGTTGGCCATCAGCCCCACCAGCAGCGCGCCGATCAGCGCACCGCCCGTGCTGCCCAGCCCGCCGATGATGATCACGATGAAGATCAGCACATTCACCTGCGCGCCCATCTGCGGCACCACGTTCTGCTGGTACATGCCCCACATCACCCCGCCCAGCCCGGCCAGGGCCGAGCCCGCCACGAACACGCCCACGAACAGGCGGCGCACGCGGTAGCCCAGGGCCTCCACCATCTCGCGGTCCTGCACGCCTGCGCGGATCAGCAGGCCGATCTTGGTGCGCGACAGCGTCCAGGCCAGCAGCGCAAACACCGCCAGCCCAACCAGCACGGCCACCACGCGGTACTTCTCCACGGCGGCATCGCCCAGCAGCCAGGCGCCCTTCATGCCCTGGGGCAGCGGCAGCGGAATCTGCTGCGGGCCCCAGATCAGCTTGATCAGTTCCTCGCCGATGATCATGCCGCCCATGGTGATCAGGATCTGCTTGAGATGCTGGCCGTACACGGGCCGCACGATGAAGCGCTCGAACGCCAGCCCGATGGCGCCCGCCACCAGCATGGCCACCACCATGGCCGGCAGCACGGCCAGCAGGTTGCGCCACAGCTGGTCCGACCCCGTCCAGTCGCCCATGGCACCCAGCACGCTGGTGGCCACGAAGGCACCCAGCGCGATGAACACGCCGTGGCCGAAGTTGAGCACGTCCATCAGCCCGAACACCAGCGTCAGCCCCGAGGCGATGATGAACACGATCATCCCCATGGCCAGCCCCGCCACCGTCAGCGTCAGCCAGGTCGAGCCAGAGCCCACCAGCGGCAGCGCCACGAGGGCCAGCACCGGCACCAGCAGCAGCGGCTTGAAATCCCAATCCAGCTTGTTCAGCCTGTTCATAGCGAAAGCCCCAGCAGCGACTGCTGCAACGCCGCATCTGCCGAGAACTCGGCCATGCCGCCCGCGTGCACCACGCGGCCGTTGTCCATCACCGCCACGCGGTCGCCCAGGCGGCGTGCAAAGCCCAGGTTCTGCTCCACCAGCACAATCGTCGTGCCGCCCGCCTTGAGCTGCGCGAAGGCCGCGATCATGTTCTCGATGATGGCCGGCGCCAGGCCCTTGCTGGGCTCGTCCACGATCAGCAGGTCGCGCGGCTCCACCATGGCGCGTGCCACCGCCACCATCTGCTTTTGCCCGCCCGACAGCTTGCCGGCCGGGTGGTTCCAGAACTTCTCCACCGCCGGGAACATGCCGAAGATCCACTGCAGCCGCTGCGCGTCCATGCGGTCGGCGCGCGAGGCGCCGCGCGCGGCCAGCAGCAGGTTTTCCTGCACCGTCAGGTCCGCGAAGATGCCCATGTTCTCGGGCACATAGGCAATGTTCAGCCGCGCAATCGCCGGCGTGGGCAGGGCCGTGATGTCGGCCCCGCCAAAGGCGATGCGCCCCTGGCTGGCCCGCCACAGGCCCATGATGGTGCGCAGCGTGGTCGTCTTGCCCGCGCCGTTGCGCCCCAGCAGCATGGTCAGCTGCCCGCGCGGCACGGCCAGGTCCACGCCATGCAGGATGTGATAGGCCCCGATATGCGTGTGCACGCCCGACAGCTCGAGCAGGTTGGGGCTGGGGTTGGCGGCGGTGCTCATGCGGCCTCCTTTGCAGCGCCCTGCTCCGGCACCACACCCAGGTAGGCCTGCTGCACCACAGGCGAGGCAATCACCTCGGCCGGGGGCCCATCGGCCACCAGCGTGCCATTGGTCAGCACGATGATGCGGTCGGCCAGTTCGCGCACCACATCCATCTTGTGCTCCACCAGCAGGATGATCTTGCTGCGGTCCTGCTTGAGCGTGCGTATCAGGTCCAGGATCACCGGCGCCTCGTCATGGCTCATGCCCGCCGTGGGCTCGTCGAACATATAGACCTGGGGTTCCAGCGCCATCAGCAAGGCCACCTCCAGCTTGCGCTGGTCGCCATGCGGCAGCGCGGCCACGGCCTCGTCGCGTCGGGCAGACAGGGCCACCTGGTCGAGGATGTGCAGCGCCCGCTGCGTGAGCGCGCGGTGGTCGCTCCAGATGCTCCACAGGTTCAGGCCGCGCCGGTGCGGCCCCTCGTCGCGCGCCTGCACGGCCAGGCGCACGTTCTCCAGCACGCTCAGGTGCGGGAACAGATTGGTGAGCTGGAACGCCCGCCCCAGCCCGGCCCGCGTGCGCGCCGAAGGGGCCAGCCCCGTCAGCTCGCGCCCGCCCAGCAGCACGCGCCCGGCCGTGGCCTTGAGCTGCCCCGAGATCAGGTTGAAATACGTGGTCTTGCCTGCCCCGTTGGGCCCCACGATGGCCGTCAGCGTGCCCGGCTCGAAAGAGCAGCTCACGCCGTTGACGGCCACATGGCCCCCGAAGCGGATGGTCAGATCCTCTGTGCGCAGCATTGCTCAACGGCCGTTGCGGATGGGGACCTGCATCTCCTCGGGCTTGATCTCGCGCACCAGCTCGGGCACGCCCCAGGCCAGCGCCGGGTCCACGCGGATCTTGAAGTGGTACATGCTCTGCAGGGCCTGGTGGTCTTCCTTGCGGAAGGTCATCTGGCCCTTGGGCGTGTCGAAGCTCATGCCCTCCATGGCCTTGATCAGCGTGTTGGTCTTGGTGTCTCCACCTGTCTTCTTGAGCGCCGTCACGATGGCCATGGCCGCAGAGAAACCGCCCGCCGTGAAGAAATCCGGTGGCGTCTTGTACTGCTTGTAGTGCATGGACACCAGGGCCTCGTTCACCGGGTTCTTGGGAATGCCGTAGTAGTAGTACGTGGCGCCCTCCATGCCCGGCAGATTCTTGTAGGCCGCCATGGCGGGCAGGATGTTGCCACCCGTGGCGATCTCGATCCCGTAGCGCTTGAGATCCATGTCCGCGATCTTGAACGGATTGCCCGCCCCGGCCCACACGATCCAGATGATCTTCCGGCCCGGCTGGTCCTTGAGCTTGTCGATCAGCCGCTGCGCCCCTGCCGTGAAATCCGTGGTGGCGGCAGGCAGGTACTCCTCATGCGCCAGCTTGCCCTTCTTGATGGAGTCCTTGAAGGCCTTCACCCCGTCGCGGCCGAAGGCGTTGTCCTGGGCCAGCGTGGCAATCGTCACGCCCGCCCTGTCGATGGCCACCGCATTGCTGATGGCGTCCTGGCTGGAATTGCGGCCCGTGCGGAAGATGTACTTGTTCCACTTGTCGCCCGTGATCGAATCGGCCACGGCCGGCTCCACCAGCAGGATCTTCTTGTACTCCTCGGCCACCGGCAGCATCGCCAGCGCCACGCCGGACGACGTGGGCCCCACGGCCAGATCGGCCTTGTCATCGGAATACGCCGTGGCCAGCAGGCTCTTGCCCAGGTCGGGCTTGCCCTGGTCGTCCTTCTCGATCACCACCAGCTTTTTGCCATTCACCGCCATGCTGCCGCCCGTGGCGTACTCCAGCCCCATCAGCAGCCCGGCCTGGGTCTGCTTGCCATAGGCCTCCAGCGCGCCGGTCTTGCTGTAGACGTGGGCAATGCGGATCTCGCCCTGCTGGGCCATGGCGGCAGGAGCCGCAGCGGCCATGGTGGCCATGGCGGAGAGTGCGAGGGCGGAATGCAGGAAGGGGCGGCGTTGCATGGTGTGTCTCCTTGGGTTGGCGGCTGGGCTGGCGCCCGCTGCTTTTGTGGGGAGGGACCATGCATGCTTTGTGCCAGGCACGGCCAGGGGGCGCAATGCCAGGAACGGCCTTGCGCCCCTGGGCCGCGCGCCGCGGGCACGGGCCGGGCATGGGCCGGGCATGGGCCGGGCATGGCCTGCGAGTGTCCGGCAATCGAACAGATTCACTGTCTTGACTTCAGACAGTTGCCTGAATCCGATACAGGGCAAACCATGAGCCCCTGGTACCCCGGCATCTTTCCCTGCAACAGTACGGAGATGCCACTGCGCCAAGCTTCGAAGTACATCGGCAATTCCCAGTACGAATACTGGAAGCACACCCAGCTCATCCTGGACGTGATCGAGGGCCAGGGCGGCAGCTTCTCGCTGGAGGGCAGCACGGGCAAGGCCTTCCACACACGCTCCAGGCTGTTCACGGACGAGGAATACGCCGAGATCCTGGCCAGCGAGGGCGACGGCCCCTGACAGCGGCTGCGCGGCGGGCTACTTGCCGGCCAGCCGCTTGAGCGCGGCCTCGGTCTGGCGCACATGCTCGTCCGGGTCCGAGCCGATGTGCACGAAGCGGACCTTGCCGTCCCGGCCGATCACGCAGGAGATGCGGTCGGCGCGCTGGGGGTCGGCGGCGGCCGAGGCGTCGTAGGCGCGGATGGTCTGCGCCTGCGGGTCCGATGCCACGGCGAACTGGTCGCGGCAGGCCTCGGTGGAAAAGCGCTTGAGCGTATCGATGTCGTCATGCGACATGCGACATGCCCACCACCGTCGCGCCCATGGCCGCGGAACGCGGCGTGGCCTCGGCAAAGGCGTGGGCTTCCATGGTGCAGCCCTGGGTGAAGGCCTTGGGGGAAGAAGTACAGCACCACCGGCCCCTTCTTGAGCGTGGAGGCCCGATTGTGACCAATCGCGCCGCTCGAAGCACAGCCCCCTCCCACAAGACCGCACTTGAAGGCCTTCGACCGCAGCCACAAGGACACATTCAAAGATCCGCGTGACCCGCAGGTACAGGAAAAATCCGTTGATGACATTAAAAATATACAATATACTTTTTATCAACAAACCACGAAGCCAACAACTTATGCCGACATCCTTTCCCTTGTGTCCCGATGCCGCGCAACGGCATCTCATCCCCTTGCTGCATCAGCGCATCGCCGCCGCGCCCCACTCCGTCCTGCTCAGCCAGGAGGAGCGCGATTTCACGGCCGAAGAACTGCTGGCCGCAGCCAGCGTGTTCGCACGGGCCTTTGCCGCAGCGGGGCTGAAGGCAGGCGACCGCGTCGCCCTGCAGTGTGGCAACCGCCCTGAATTCCTGTCTGTTCTCACGGCCTGCGCGCTGGCCGGCCTGGTCCTGGTCCCCATCAATACCGCGTCACGCGGCAGCCAACTCGCCTACTACATGAGGAACTCTCGGGCAAGCGTGCTTTTGACCGAACCTTCACTGTTTGACCATATCACCAGCGCGCAGCTGGCCGATCCGGACAGCCTGTCCGGCCTGCATGCCATCTGGTCCCTGGACGCCCATGCGCCCGTCGCCACGCTGCCCGGCCTGTCGCCCTTCGCGGACGCGGCCCTGGCCGAGGACATCCCGGCCCACGCGCCCCATGCGCCGGCGCCGGCCGTAGTGATCTACACCTCCGGCACCTCGGGCCCGTCCAAGGGCGTCATCTGCTCGCACGCACAGCTGTACTGGTGGGGGCATCACTCGCTGCGCAACATCGGCATCGATTCTCAGGATGTGCTCTACACCTGTCTGCCGCTCTTTCATATCAATGCACTCAACACCTTCTACCAGGCACTGCTCAGCGGAGGACGCATCGCGCTGGGTGCCAGGTTCTCGGTATCGCAGTTCTTCCTCGAACTGGCAAGCACGCAGGCCACGGTCACCTTCCTGCTCGGAGCCATGGTGGCGATGCTGCTGTCGCGGGCACCCGACGGCAGCGAGAAAGCGCACCGTGTTCGTACTGCGCTGGCGCCGGGCGCTTCCGCGCAGCACTACGCGCTCTTCGAGCAGCGTACCGGCATCCGCATGCTCGACGGCTTCGGCTCGACAGAGACCAGTTTCGTGATCTGCACCCCGCATGACGCCTCGCGCCCGGGCTGGATGGGCACGCTGGCGCAAGGCTTCCAGGCCCGCGTCGTGGACGAGCATGACAACGAAGTGCCCCATGGCACGCCAGGCGAACTGATCTTGCGCAGCGAGCAGCCCTACGCCTTTGCATCAGGCTACCTGGACATGCCCGACAAGACGGTCGAGGCCTGGCGCAATCTGTGGTTCCATACCGGCGACCGGGTGCTGCGCGACGAGGATGGCTATTTCAGGTTCCTGGACCGCATCAAGGACAGCATCCGCCGCCGCGGCGAGAACATCTCATCCTACGAGGTCGAGCAGGTGCTCCACTCGCATCCAGCCGTGGCCGAGGTGGCTGCCTATGCGGTGGCCTCGGAGCTGGCGGAAGACGAAGTGATGTGCGCACTCGTGCTGCGCGACGGCTGCACCATCGATCCGCTGGCGCTGGTCATGTGGTGCGAGCCCCGCCTGCCCTATTACGCCGTTCCGCGTTTTCTTCGCATCACGCACGAGCTGCCCAAGACCGAGAACGGAAAAATCCAGAAGTACAAGCTCAGGGCCGAAGGGCGCACGCCCGACACCTGGGATCTGGCCAGCAGCGGCCATGTGGTGAAGCGATGAATCACGCGCTGATCCAGGGAGCGGTCGAAATCCCCTATGCCCGCCGCACGACCGAATCCACCACCCACTGGCTGGGACAGGCCTTCGAAGCCCTGGTGCAACAGCACGGGTTCGAGGCCAGCCGCATCGATGGCCTGGGCGTGGCGTCCTTCACGCTGCGACCGGACCGCTGCATCGACCTGGCCTGGCGTCTGGGGCTGCAGCTTTCCTGGTTCATGGATGACGGCAACGGCGGCGTTTCGGGTTTGAACCTGCTGCAGCACGCCATCGCCGCCATCGAGACCGGGCAGGCCCGCAACATCGTGCTGCTGGCGGGCGATGCTTTTCAGGCGTCGGAGTTCCAGGACCTTTCGGCCAACTACAACCGCACCACGCAGACCCTGCTCAGGCCGCTGGGCATCGCCAATCCCAACACGCTGTTCGCTCTGCTGACCCAACGCCACATGGCGCGGGAAGGCCTGTCGCGAAGCGACTACGGGCAGTTGGTACTGGCCCAGCGCCGCCATGCCAGCCGCAATCCCCAGGCTGTCTACCGCAGCGCAATGTCCATGGACGACTACCTGAACGCGGCGCCCGTGGCCGATCCGCTGGTGATCTACGACTGCGTACCCGTCGTTGCGGGAGCCAACGCCATCCTGATCAGCCATGCCGACGAAGTGGCCCGGCGCGCCGGCTGTGTGCGCGTGCGCTCCCTGCAGGCCTGCCACAACCATGACGGCCAGCAAGGCGACGGCCTGTCCACCGGACTGTCCCGGGTGGCTGGCCAACTGTTCTCACAGGCCGGCTGCAACGTTGGCGACATCGACCTGTGGTCGGTCTATGACGACTATCCGGTCATGTCGCTGGTGCAGTTGCAGGACCTGGGTCTCATCGAGGCAGGCGGCCTGCAGCGTTTTCTCCGGGAGGCCGTGCCCCAGGACCGGATCGCCGTCAACACGTCGGGCGGCCAACTGTCCGCGGGCCAGGCCGGAACCGCAGGAGGCATGCACGGGCTGGTCGAGGCGGTGCGCCAATTGGGCGGGCGCTGCGGCGAACGCCAGTTGGCCCGTGCCCGCACCGCCCTGGTCTCGGGCTATGGAATGGTCGAGTACCGATATGGCATGTGCGCCAACGCCACCATTTTGGAGGGTCTGGAATGAGCCTGTACATCAACGCCTGCCTCGGCTGCGGCGCCCAGCATTTCCCCGCCCGCCTTCGCTGCCCGCATTGCGGCGGCAGGGCCTTCAAGGCGCAATCGGTCCGCGAAGCCAGGGTGACCGGCGTGGTCCGGGCGCATCGCCTGCCCAATGCCTGCCCGTGGAACTGCCTGGTCGAACTATGCACGGCCGGGGGCGTCACGCTGCTGGCGGCCTCTGCCCACGCGCCGCCGCCCGGCAGCCTGGTGGGCCTGTCCCAAAGCGCGGATGGAGCCATCGTCGTTTCCGCAACCTGAAAAGAGACCATCCCATGACCCACCTCACTCCCATCGGCGGCGAAGGACTTGGCGCCTATGTGGCGCTTCCTGCAGCCGGCACCGGCCCACTGCTCGTGGTCCTGCAGGAAATCTTCGGCGTCAACGCGAATATCCGCGCCCTGTGTGACGAGTATGCGCAGGAAGGGTATGTGGCGATCGCCCCAGACCTGTTCTGGCGTCAGGGCCGTGGCATCGACATAGACCCCTCCTCAGAGCAGGCCATGGACCGCGCCCTGGCCCTGCTCGCGTCCTTCGACGACGCCCAGGCCATGCAGGACATCACGGCAAGCATCGCTTTCGCACAGCACCTCCATGGCTGCCCTCGCAGCGTGGCGGCCGTTGGCTACTGTCTGGGCGGGCGACTCGCCCTGCGCTCGCTGTTCGACACGGCCGTCACTGCTTCGGTCTCCTACTACGGGGTGGGACTGGAGACATTGGCGACCCGCCCGCTGCCCGCCGGCAAATCGGCATTGCTGCATGTTCCGCAGCAGGACATCTACTGCTCCGCGCCCGTGCAAGCCACGATCCGCGAGGCCGCGCGGGGGCCCCTGAAAGCCCATTTCTATCCTGGTTGCGACCATGCCTTCGCGCGCGCGGGATCGCCCCATTTCCATGCCGACAGCGCGCGCCTGGCCCACGACCGGACCATGAATTTCCTGGTGCCGCGCGTGGGACCCGCCTATGACCTGGAGGCCCTTTGGGAGGCACATCTGGACTACGAATTCACCACGCGCGATGTGGACCTGACCATGTCCACCATGGTGGACCAGCCCTATGTCAACCACATCCCCACCATGACGGGCGGCGTGGGCTATGCCGACCTGCGGCGCTTCTACAAGGACTACTTCATCAACGCCAACCCCGAGGACACGGGACAGATCACGGTCTCGCGCACCCAGGGCGTGCGCCAGATCGTGGATGAGGTCATCTTCAGCTTCACGCATGACCGGCGCATCGAATGGCTGCTGCCCGGCGTGGCGCCCACGGGCCGCAGGCTGCGCTTCGGCCTGGTGGGGGTGGTGCGCTTCAAGGGCGACAAGCTATGCCACGAGCACATCTACTGGGACCAGGCATGCGTCCTGGTCCAGGCCGGGCTGCTGGACAGGGCAGGCCTGCCCGTGGTCGGGGCCGAAGGCGCCGACAAGATCACCGACAACGGCATCCCCAGCAACCGCCTCATCGCGGGCTGGTGAATTCCGGGCAAACCCTGTCAAGGCAAATTCCTACGCCTCGAATAAAAGAATACAGTATTCTTTTTAACAGCATAAGCATGCCCCTAACTCCCGTGCACGCCAAGGAGCGAAGATGAGTACACAGACCCCCTACGACAGCTACCGCGAGGACGTGGCCGGACGCGCCAACGTACAGGACACCCCCGAGCTGGTGGCCTACTACAGGGACCTGGAGCGGTTTGAAGCCGGCGCACTGTGGACCGTGGCCAACAAGATCGAACCCTGGCAGCCCGCTTCCGTATCGGTGCCGACGCTGTGGCGCTACCGGGATCTGCGCGAACATGTGCTGCGCTCCGTGGCCCTGGTCACGCCCGAAAAGGCAGGCCGCAGGGTGATCTACCTGAACAACCCGGGACGCCGGGATGTCTCGGCTGCCGTGGGCTGGCTGTACTCCGGCCTGCAGGTGATGTACCCCGGGGAATGCGCCTCCACGCACCGGCATTCGGCTTCTGCGCTGCGCTTCATCATGGAAGGCAGCGGGGCCTACACCATCGTCGACGGCCACAAGATGACGCTGGGCGCCAACGACTTCGTTCTCACGCCCAACGGCACCTGGCACGAGCATGGCGTGGCGGAGCAGGGAACCCCCTGCATCTGGCAAGACGGCCTGGATATTCCCTTCGTGAACGCGCTCGAGGCCAACTTCTACGAAGTCCACCCCGACCTTCACCAGCAGGTGGCCTACCCAGTGGACGACTCCAGCCATGCCTGGAGCGGCACCGCGCTGCAGCCGCACGGACATTCATGGAATAAGTCCTACTCGCCGCTGTTCAAGTACGAATGGGGTCCGACCTATGAATCCCTGCGCCGCCTTGCCCAGGTCAGCGAAGGCTCGAAGTTCGACGGTGCACTGATGCACTACGTCAATCCGCTGACCGGTGGCCCCGTGATGCCCACCATCGGCGCGAGCATGCAATTGCTGCGGCCGCAGCAGCATACCCAGGCCCACCGCCACACCGGCAGCTACCTGTACCAGGTGGCCAAGGGTGAGGGCTACTCCGTCATCAACGGCAGGCGCTTCGACTGGCGCGAGCGCGATATTTTCTGCGTCCCGTCCTGGGCCTGGCACGAGCACGCCAATACCCAGGCCACCGAGGACGCCTGCCTTTTTAGCTTCAGCGACCTGCCGGTAATGAAGGCCCTGGGCCTGTACCGAGAGGAAGGCCTGGGCACCAACGGCGGCCATCAATCCATCGAATCCCACCCCACCTTTACTACGGAACACCCATGCGCCTAGTTACCTACCGCCCCTGCGTTGTCGACGCCGCCCGACTGGGCGTGATCCAGGGCGATGAAATCGTCGATGTCCAACGCCTGGCCGCCAGCCAGGGCGCAGAGCTGCCGTCCTGCATGCTCGCGCTGATCGATCTCGGGCCTGCGGCCCTGCGTTCGCTGCAGCGCATGCTGGATGCCGCCCGCGGCACCTGGCCTCCAGGCTGCTGCGTGCCCACCGTGAACGTGCAGTTGCTCGCGCCCATCCCCCGCCCGCGCAAGAACATCTTCGGCATCGGTCTGAACTACGTCGAGCATGTAGCCGAATCCAGCCGCACGCTGGACACTTCGCGGGATCTGCCCGCACAACCCGTCATCTTCTCCAAGCCGCCCACAACGGTCATCGGCCCCGGCGAACCGATCCGTCACAACGCCGACATCACGCAACAGATGGACTGGGAAGTGGAGCTCGCCGCCATCATCGGCCGACGCGCCAGCCGCGTCGGCGCCGACACGGCCCTGCAGTACATCTTCGGCTACAGCGTCATGATCGACATCAGTGCCCGCGACTGCCGCCGGGCCGGGCAGTGGATCTACTCCAAGGGCCAGGACAGCTACGGCCCCTTTGGCCCCTGCATCGTCACCGCCGATGAAATACCCGATCCCCAGGTCCTGGACCTGTGGCTCACCGTCAATGGCGAAACCAAGCAGCAGTCCAACACGCGCCACATGCTGTTCAAGGTCAACCAGCTGGTGGCGGACATCAGCGCCGGCATAACTCTGGAGCCCGGCGACATCATCGCCACCGGCACACCCGAGGGCGTGGGCGCCGGCCGCACCCCTCAGGAGTGGCTGGTACCCGGCGACGTGGTCGTGGCCTGCATCGAGAAAATCGGCCAGATCCGCCATCCGGTCATTGCCGTCTGAACAGGAGGACTCCATGCCCAAGCATGCCCCATTCAAGGTGGCCGCCGTACAGGCCAGCCCGGTTTTCCTGGACACCGCAGCGACGGTAGACAAAGCCTGCCGCCTGATTCGAGAGGCAGCCGCCGGCGGCGCGCAACTGGTACTCTTCCCCGAAGTCTTTGTGTCCGCCTATCCCTACTGGAGCTGGATCGGCAGCCCCATCGCCGCCGGCCCATGGTTCCAGAGACTGTGCGAATCAGCCGTGGAGGTGCCCGGTCCCGAGGTGGCGCGCATCGCTCAGGCCGCACGCGAATGCGGCCTGCATGTTGCCATCGGCATCAATGAGCGCGCGCCGCGCAGCCTGACCACGATCTACAACACCATGCTGCTGATCGGACCCAACGGCCAGTTGCTGGGCCGCCACCGCAAGCTGGTGCCGACCTGGGCCGAAAAGCTGACATGGACTCCCGGCGACGGCGCGGGCCTGCGTGTGCACGACACCGCCCTGGGCCCCATCGGCATGCTGGCCTGTGGAGAGAACACCAACACCCTGGCGCGCTTTGCGCTGCTGGCCCAGGGCGAGCTGGTGCACCTGGCAAGCTATATCTCGCTGCCCGTGGCGCCCCCGGACTACGACATGGCCGAGGCCATCAAGGTTCGGGCCATGGCCCATTCGTTCGAAGGCAAGGTCTACACCGTCGTCTCCTGCTCGACCATCTCGACCGAAACCATCGCGCAGATGGAGCAGGCCTTCCCGGGATCGGCCGCGCTTCTGGGCCGTGGCAACAGCGCGTTCTCGGGCGTGATCGGCCCGGACGGCCGCGTGCTCGGCCAGCCGTTGATCGATGCCGAAGGCATCGTCTATGCCGACATCGATCTCGCACGTTGCATACAGCCCCGCCAGATGCATGACATCACGGGCCACTACAACCGCTTCGACGTGTTCGACCTTCGCGTCAACCGCCGCAGCCTGGCCCCAGCCACCTTCCATGACGGCGATCCCGCCGCGCTGCCCGAACTGCTCGCGGCGCAGCCGCCCCTCGCCTCCGCACCGGGCGAGGCAGACCGCAACACAGGACACAACGACTAGAACAGCACGCCACGTCACCCGGCCACAACGCATGGCCGGAATGTTCGCCACCGCTTCGCGGCCCCTTACCGCGAAGGGGCCGGGCAATACCCGGTCGCAAAGAACCACCACGGAGACCCCTGATGAAAACCGCCCTCAAGTCCCTCGCCTGCATCGTGGCCGCTGTGGCCAGCCTCGGCGCCATGGCGCAAGGCCCCTACCCGTCCAGGCCGATCAAGATGGTGATCCCCTTTCCTCCTGGCGGCGCCGTCGATGTGCTGGTACGCACCATCGGCCCGCAACTGAGCGCCGAACTGGGCCAGCCCATCGTCGTGGACAACCGGCCCGGAGGAGGCGCCCAGATCGGCGCCTCCTCCGTACTCAACGCGCCGGCCGACGGCTACTCCGTCTTCGTGGCCGAGATCGGGGCGTTCGCCATCAATCCCAGCCTGTACAAGAACCTCAGCTACCAGCCCACGCGCGACTTCGAAGGCGTGGCCATGCTGGTACGCACACCCATGGTGATGTACAGCGGCAAGGCGGGCAAGTTCCACGGCGTTTCCGCCTTGAAGGATGCCCTCGCCTCCGGCAGGGAGCTCAGCTATGGCTCCTTCGGCCCAGGCACCGCACCGCACATCCTGGGCCATCTGCTGTCGCGCAGCGTCCCCGGGGCCAGGCTGCTGCATGTTCCCTACAAAGGCGCACCGCCGGCCTTCCAGGCCATCATGGCCAACGAGATCGACCTGCTGTTCGACGGCGTGCCAGGTACGCTGAACATGGTGCGCAATGGCAAGGCCGTCCCGCTGGCGGTAGCCGCACCTCAGCGCAGCGAGTTCCTGCCCCAGGTTCCAACGACCACCGAAATCGGCTTTCCGGCGATGCAAATGGACCTGTGGATAGGCGCGACAGTCAAAAAGGGCACGCCTCCGGACATCGTCAACCGCCTGCATGCCGCCATCGAAAAGGCCCTGAGCCTGCCCGATATCTGGAAGAAGCTCTCGGACCTGGGCTACAGCCGCACGCCCATGGCGCCAGCGCAGTTCAACGCCTTCGTCGAATCAGAAAGCCACCGCTACCGCCCCATCATCCAGGAGACAGGCGTGGTGGTTGACTGATGACCGCAGCGGGATCGCCCAGCGTCGATCCCGCCCGGGCCGGCCTCACAGATCAATGCGAAGCACGGCATCCAGGGAGCGCGAGCAGCAGGGCGTGAAGCATCGCTCGCGCATGGCCTCATCCAGGCATTGGTCCCTGTGATCAGGCCGCCCTTCGAGCACATCGGTGATGCAGGTCCCGCACACCCCCTGCTCGCAGGACGCAGGCAAGTCCACGCCGGCCTCATGGACCACGCTCATCACGCTGCGGTCGGCGGGGACATCCAGCGTCAGCCCGCTGCGCACCAGAACCAGCTTGAAGGCCCGGGCGCCGGCCACCTCCAAGGGCTGCGCCGAGAACCGCTCGCTGTGCAGGCGCTCCTCACCCCAGCCCATGGCCCGGGCCGTCGACAGCGCCGTGTCGATAAGGCCCGCAGGTCCGCACACATAAAGATGCGCGCCCGCGCGCGGTGCACCCAGCAGACGGTCCAGGTCGAGTTGCCGCGCCGGTTCCGCATCGTCGAAGTACAGCCGGCTGCATGCGGCGAGCGGACCCACCGTCAGTTCCTCGCGAAAGGCGCAGCGGGCAGGCTTGCGATTGGCATAGTGAAGTTCCCAGGACCGGCCCAGGTGCTGCAGGCGGCGCGCCATGGCCAGCATGGGCGTGATTCCGATGCCGCCGGCAACCAGCACGGAGTGCGGCGCTGCCTCATCGAGCGCAAATAGATTGGTCGGCCCACGGGCCTGCAACAGATCCCCCTGGTGAATGTTTTCATGGACCGCACGCGAGCCGCCGCGGGACATCGGATCCAGATGGACGGCCAGTTGGTACCGGTGGCGCTCCTCGGGGTCGTTGCACAGCGAATAGGCCCGCGACAGGCCTCCCGGCAGATCCAGTTGGAGGTGCGCGCCCGCCGTGAAGGCAGGCAGCAGGCCTGCGCCCGCAGCCTGCAATTCCAGCAAGACGATGGATTCGGCGATCAGCCGCTTGTCGACGACACAAAGTTTCAGATCGGGTTCCATGGAGTGAGGTAAATTTGTCTACAACAGAATACAGTATACTATTAATGCACAAACAACGCCGCCTCCAACCATGAACACTTCCTCCGAGTCCCTTCTCTCCCATATCGTGCAGGCGGACCGCGTGCACCGCGACGCCTACACCAGTGAAGCTTTGTTCGAACAGGAGCAGCGCCGCTTCTTCGCAGCGACCTGGAACTTCGTCGCGCATGCAAGCCAGCTCCCCGAAAGCGGCGACTACGTCACCCTGGATCTCGCGGGAAGGCCGCTGCTCGTGGTGCGCCAGGCAGATGCAGGCATCGGCGTCTTCTACAACCGCTGCGCGCACAAGGGCACCAAGCTCTACACCAATGAGCGCGGCCATGCAGGCAGGGTACTGCAATGCGGCTACCACGCCTGGAGCTATCGCCTGGACGGCAGCACCATGGGCATACCGCTTCGGCAGGAGTACGCGCAATCGTCCCTGTCTCAGTGCCAGGCAGGCCGCGGCCTGTCGCGCGTGGGAGCGGTCGCCGTCCATCGGGATTTCATCTTCGTGCGCCTCGATGAACAGGGCATGGGCTTCGAGGAATACTTCGGCGCGTCGCTGCAATGGCTGGACAACATGGCCGACCGCTCCCCCACCGGGAAGCTGACCGTGGCGGGTGGCATCGTCCGCAGCACCATCCGGTGCAACTGGAAGATGTACCTGGAGAACATCAACGACACCATCCACCCGGTATCCACCCACGAATCCGCGGGCAAGGCCGCCAAGATCATCTGGAGCCATCAGCCCGAAGGCCAGGAGATGCCCCTCTCCATGGAGCAGATGCTGCCCTTCGCCTCGGGCTACGACTTCTTCAGCCGCATGGACGCCGAGCTCTATCCCCACGGCCACAGCGCCCTGGCAGTGAACTTCAGCACCCACACCGGCTATGCCTATCCCCAGCCCTACCTGGATGCGCTGGCCCAGGCCCATGGCTTTGGGCATGCCGAGCAGGTGCTGGCCAGGGCTCCGCAAAACTCCGTCCTCTATCCCAGCATCGCGGTCAAGGGGGCCCCGCTGGTGATGCGCGTCATCCGGCCCCTCGCGGTGGACCGCACGCTGGTCGAAGCCTGGAGCTTGCGCGCCGAGGGCGCGCCGGATCTGTTGCACGAGCGTGCCATGACCTACAACCGACTGGTCTTCTCACCCATGTCCATCGTCGCCCACGACGATATCCACCTGTTCGAGAGCGTTCAGCAAGGCCTGAAGGCCCAGGGCAACGAATGGGTGAGCCTGCACCGGGGCTCAGCTCCCGGCCACGAGGAAGTGACGGAGCCGACACCCTGCAAGGGCACCAGCGAGCAGCTGATGCGCAACCAGTTCCAGGCCTGGGCCCGCTTCATGGGCTCGGCGCAGGAGATCTGAAATGACGACGCCTCACACCGACATCGACCCCGTCCGATTCGTGCTGGACGAAGCCCGCCTTCTCAATGACGCGCGCTATGACGACTGGCTGGCCCTGTTCGCACCGGACGGCCACTACTGGGTGCCCCTGGCCGGCGATCGCCAGCCCGATCCTTTTGCCCATGCCTCCATCGCCTATGAAGACCGGCTGCTGCTGGCCACGCGCATCCGGCGCCTGCAGGGCCCGCGCGCGCATTCGCTCGAGCCCGGCGTGCGCGGCCTGCATGTGCTGCAGCAGCCTCGCGTGGAAACCGCCAGCGGCAATACCGATGGGAACGGCGATGGGAATGGTGATGAAGATACCGGATGGCAGGTCTACACGCCCTTTCTCTATATCGAGGTCTGCGGCGCGCATCGGTCCACGCTGGCCGGCACATGGCGCCACCGGCTGCGCAACACATCGTCAGGACTGCAAATCGTGCTCAAGCGCACCGACCTTGTGAACGCCTCTTTCGCCCACGAGGCGATCCAGCTGTTTCCATGAGGGCATCCCGATGACAAGCACTTGCCTGCAACTGCACCAGCGGCTGCTTTTCGATCTGGCAGCCGGGCAGGTGCTGGATGGTCCGCGGCGCTATGTGCTCATGCGGGCAGATGTGCTGATGGGAGCCTTCGACCATTTGCCACAGCCGGCGCGCGAGCAGGCCCTGCAGGCCCTGGGCACCTCCGTCACCCGGTTCGGCGCGGACAGCGTGCGCGCCTACCTCGCGCAGGTCGGGCCGGATGCGCTGCTGCAGGCCATGGTGCAAGGGTCCGCATCCCTGGGCTGGGGCATCTGGACATTCAGGCGCGACGGCACCGGACTTTGGCTGGAGGTGCGCAACAGCCCCTTCGCTGCGGGCAGCCGGCACCGCGATGGCGACCCCGTCTGCCATGCCATTGCAGGCATGCTGGAGGCGGTCGCGCAGACGCTGGAACAGGCCCCGATGCGGGTGCGCGAGGTCCGCTGCGCGGCTTGCGAAGAGCCTGGCGGGCCTGCGATCTGCCTGTTCCATGCCAGGCCCGCCTCGCCGGAGCCTGCACGCTAGCCTTGGCGCGAGCGCCTGCGCGGCGCCGCCGGCTCCTGCGCGGGCGCCGTGCCCTTTTGATCCAGCTCGGACTGCAGCTTGGCATAGTAGGAGGCGGCCGATGCCCGCAGATTGTGGGCCACCTTGTCTTTCACGTCCTCCGGATCCTGTTTCAGGAATGCCTCCAGGATTTCCTTGGTGCGTGCCAGGGAGAGGGCCCGGTATTCCTTGTCCTTGAGCGTGGCCAATCGAACCACCTGCGCATGGTCGCGCAGGCGGTTGATCACCTGCACCAGGCGATCGTTGGGCACCATCTCCACCCAGGCCGTCCAGAACGCCCAATTGGCACTGATGTATCCCAGTACATCGGCCTTCTGGTGGGCGCGGTCCGCCTGGTCGACGGCCGCCTTCATCCGACCCAGGCCCTCCACCGTGGCATGGCTGCACGAGGCTGCGGCCGCCGTGGGCTCCAGCAACAGCCTGATCTCGAACATGTTGGCAATATCTTCCGGGGTGAACTGCGGCAGCACGAAGCCGCGCGAGGTCCCCTCCAGATATCCCTCGTTCTTGAGCTGCAGCAGCGCCTCACGCACCGGCATGCGTGAGACCTTGAGCTGGGCGGCGAGCTCGTTGTCGATCAACCGATCATTGAAGGTGATCTCGCCGCGGTACATCCTGTCCCTCAGGACTGCGTATACCTGGTCACGAATATTCTGTTTCGGCAACTCGCCCGCATTGAGCACGGGCACCTTGAACGAGGCGGCAAGCATAGATTCCCTGTTTCCTTTGCTAGCGCTTCATTGTGCCAGCAGCGTCAGCATGTGAGAACTCCAAACATAAAGTATACTGAATTCCAATTATTTCAGCCTGCTGACAACAGGCAATACAGGAGCAATCGATATGGCCGACATGGATGGCAACCCCGCAACCGGGGCGCCGAAGGGAACGGAACTCCTGCTGATCGGGGGATCTGGAGGCATAGGCTCGGCCCTGGCGCAGCGGCTCGCCCGCGAGGGGTTTCGCTCCATCGTGCTGGCATCCCGGCAACCCGCCCCCGTGGACGCCGCCATGGCGGCCATCGCGCATGAAACCGTCGACGTGAGCGACCTTGCCAGCGTGCAAAGCCTGGCCGCGCGCCTGCAAGGCAGGGACCTGCGGGCCGTCATCAACTGCGCAGGCGTCAATGGGAACCAGTCCCTGTTCACCGACGGCGATACCGGGACCGCACGGCGGGAGATGGAGGTCAATTACTTCGGAATGATGCACGTGGGCCTGGTATTCGGCCCACTGCTCGCGGCACGCGGAGGCGGTACCCTGATGACGGTGCTGAGCCTGCTGAGCCACGCCAGCCTGCCGCAGATGGCCACCTACTGCGCCAGCAAGGCGGCCGCGCACTCGCTGAACCAGTCCTTGCGCGCTCAATTGCGTACGCAGGGCGTGCGCGTCTGCGGCGTCTACCCCAGCGCGATCGACACGCGCATGAGCCGCGACCTGCAGGTCCAGAAGATGTCTCCCGGCGAGCTTGCCGATGCCATGGCCGACTTCCTGCAAGGCGGCGATGAAGACCTTTTCCCGGGCGAAGCCGCCAAGGCCCACGAGGCCTGGCGCCAGGACCCCGTGGGCTTTCAGCAGGCCATGGCCGCGGCACCCTGATCCTCAGCGCGCTCCCCCACGCTTGCTCGCTACCCAAGGCCCGCTGGGCCTTGGTCTGCGTCAATCCTCAGAACCGATGCCGCAGGCCCACGCGCAACGCCGACTGCCGGCTCGTACTGGACCCGGGCAAGGTGAACAGCACCGCCGATGTGCCGTCTCCCGAGGCCTTCTCCCAATGGGCCGACACATAGAGGTCCGTGCGCTTGGAGAGCAGGTAATCGGCGATCAGGCTGGTATTGCGCCAGCGCGATTGCGCCATGCGGCTTTGGGAGAACGCCGCCTGCAGCTGCCACTGGTCGGTCAACCTGTAGGCCAGGGGAATGGCGAAGCTCGACAGTGCCTGCGTGCGTCCCGCTTCGCTTTCATACCTCGTATGCGTGGCCAGCGCGCTGAGAGTCGCCCGGCCCATGGTGTACCCAGCCCCTGCGCCCGCCGTTCGGTAGTTGGACAGTTTGACGGGCGTCGACTTGCCGATCGGCGCCCCCATGAACTGAGACACACCCAAGGCCGCTCCCGGCGTGATCGTGGAGCCCCTGATCTCGGTCATGGCCGCACCCGCGTTGAAGCCATCCCTGGCGTAGGTCACACCGATGCTGTAGGCCCTGCCCGCATTGGTGGTGCTGGTCCCATCCTCCGAAAAGCTGTACTGGCCCGTGAACCGGAAATTGGCGATGACCGGGCTCCTGTAGGTCACCATGTTGTTCAGCCAGTTGCCGCCGACGCGGTCCGCGTCGCCCACCGTGGCTGAATAGATCCCCGCCCCCAAAACCGGGCTGAAGCGGATCAGCGTGGTGTTCATCTGGTCGAATTGGCGACCCATCGAGAACTCTCCCCATGATTTGTGCGACAGGCCGACGAGGGAAGCGCGGCCAAAGCCCAGCCCCCCTTGCCGCAGCGCACCGGTATCTCCGGCAAAACCCATCTCCAGCGTGAAGAAGGCGGACAGACCGCCGCCGAGTTCCTCCAGGCCGCGGAAGCCCAGACGATTGCCTTGAAGAATGCTGTCATCCATGCGCGTGACCGATGAGCCGGCAATGTTGCTCACCTGGGTCAGGCCCAGGTCGTAGATCCCATAGATCGTCACCGACGATGCACTGGCAGCACTGCAGCTGCCCATCGCCACCCATCCCACTGCTGCAGCCATCAACGCACCGGCTGGCAGGCGCGCGCCAGCCGGCAGGCACTTTCGCGCAAAACCGCGTGCCACAGACCAATGCCCCCCCGTAGGGAGCGGTAGCGGCAACGGGGTGCGCGCCGATGCCTGTGTGGCAGAACCAGGAACCAGAAAGGAAGTCGTGGGCATGGAATGTCTCCTTCAAAATAATTCTGTATATTGTATATTTTTACAAAGACATTTCGATGCCCCCTATGGAAAGCCATGAGTGTTCTTGTCGAAAGCGCGGGGGGAGGGGGGGGGGAATGCTGCAAGCGGAACCAGAGGCCTGCGCTCGCGCGGAGCTTGGCCACCACCTCTCCGTTTTCAGCCATCCGTACTGCGACGGCCACAGAGGCATCGCTCGATTCTTGATGACCACGCTGCTGGCATCGGGCGGCTATCCTTGGCCCGTGATCCAGATCAGCCGGCCGGATGCCTACATGCAGGCGCTGGAGAGCGCCAGCGCCAAAGGCCGAACCGCGCCTCCAGCCGAGTTCATTGCACAGGAAGTGCAGGACTGGTCTCCAAAGCGCGAAACGGCGGCAAGGCCTGGTCGTTGCTCCCCAGGTTCACTCCAATAGACATCAAGCCGTGGCCAACCGATCCTTGGCCAGCCTCGTGCCTTCTGCCAGCGCCTTCAGCTTGCGCCACGCCACGTCCCGGCCCATGGGCGCCAGGCCGCAGTTCGTGCAGGGGAACAGCCGCTCCTTCGGCACGAACTCCAGTGCCCGGCCGATGGTGTCCGCCACTTCCTCGGGTGTCTCCACCACGTCGCTGGCCACGTCGATCACGCCGACCATCACGTCCTTGCCAGCCAGCAGCCTCATCAGGTCGGGCGGCACGTGGGAGTGGATGCATTCCAGGCTCACCTGGTCGATGCGGCTCCTGGCCAGCGCGGGAAACACCGTCTCGTACTGGCGCCATTCCTCGCCCAGCGTGCTCTTCCAGTCCGTATTGGCCTTGATCCCGTAGCCGTAGCAGATATGCACGGCCGTCGTGCAGGTCAGGCCCTGCGCTGCGCGCTCCAGCGCCTGCACGCCCCAGTCGGCGGCGTCCTTCATGTAGACATTGAAGGCGGGCTCGTCGAACTGGATGATGTCCACGCCGTCGGCCTGCAGCGCCAGGGCCTCCTGGTTGAGCATCTCGGCAAAGGCGAAGGCCATCTTGACCTTGTCGCCATAGAAGCGGTCCGCCACGGTATCGACGATGGTCATCGGGCCGGGCAGCGTGAACTTCAGCTTCTTCCTGGTGTGCGCACGCGCCAGCTGCGCCTCGAAGGCATGCACGCGGCCCTTCAGGCGCAGGGCGGCAACCACCTGCGGCACCATCGCGTCGTAGCGGTTGTCGCGGATGCCCATCTTCACCTTGTTGTCGAAGTCGATGCCCTCCACCTGCTCCAGAAAGCCATGCACGAAATGCTGGCGCGACTGCTCGCCGTCGCACACGATGTCCAGGCCTGCATCTTCCTGGGCCTTGATCCACAGCAGGGTTGCATCGGCCTTGGCCTGGCGAAGCGCATCGCCCTCGGCCCGCCACTGGGGCCAGAGCTTGTTGGTTTCGGCCAGCCAGGCTGGCTTGGGCAGGCTGCCGGCGATAGAGGTTTCAAACATCGGAGAAGTCCTTCAAGGCAAAGGGGGGTGGGGCCAGCGTACTTCAGGACCGTTGTCCCGAGCCGCTGTGCAATGAATGAAAAATGGTCTGTCTGTCTTTCTGCCTGGCCGGTCAGAGCGCGCAATCGGCAGCCCATTGCTCAAGAACATTCCTGTACGGCTCGATGAAATGCTCCTGCGCAAACCTGCCCTGCTTGACGGCCAGCTGGCTGCGCTCTTCACGGTCATAGACAATCTGCGTCAACGAGTAATCATGGTTCTGCAGGCTCGGCTGATAGATTTTTCCTGCCGCGCAATTGGCGTTGTAGATTTCGGGGCGGTAAATCTTCTGGAAGGTTTCCATGGTGCTGATGGTGCCGATCAACTCGAGATTCGTGTAGTCGGCCAGCAGGTCGCCCTGGAAATAGAAAGCCAGGGGTGCAACGCTATTGGGTGGCATGAAGAATCGAACCTGCATTCCCATCTTCCCGAAATACCGGTCCGTCGATGACAACTCATTTTGCTGATACTCGGCACCCAGTACGGGATGCTGGTTTCCGGTGCGCTGATAGGTCTTGCTGGTAGAGGCGCTGATGCAGATGACGGGAGGCTTGTTGAAGTGCTCCCTGTACGTGCTCGAACGGGCGAATTGCTTGAACAGCTTGCCATGCAGATCGCCAAAATCGTCCGGCGTGCTGAACTCCTGGCGGTTGATGTTGTATTCCGGCAGCAGAACACTGAAGTCATAGTCACGCACGTAGGATGAAAAATTATTCCCTGCGATACCGGCTATGCGCTTGTTCGATTTTCTGTCGAGAATGCTGGTCTTCAATATCTCGATCAACGGAAATACGCCACTTCCCATCTCCGCACCCATGCCCATGTCCACGGAGATGATGTCCAGCTCGACTGAATAACGGTCTCCCGTCGGATTGTCCCAATGCGCCAGGTCATTGAAGCGGTTGTCAATCATCCTCAGCGTGTGGCGCAGGTTCTGTTGCCGGCTCGTTCCCCGGGCCAGATTGGCAAAGTTGGTGGTAATGCGCGTGCTGTCCGATGGGTGATAGTTCTCATCGAAACGGATGCTCTTGAGGCTGAAGTGCAGTTCTGCGTTCATGGTGATCCAATGACCTGATCTGTAAATAAAAAACGTTGGTTGATTCAGGCCGCAGCCATTTCCTCGGCCAGGCAGGGCCTGGCGCGGTGCATCAGCTCGACCAGCGGCAATGCCCGTTGCACCGCCAGTGCGGCCCGCTGTACCAGTGCCTCGTCGTGCAGGCGGTAGTCCACGAAATCCTTGTCGGTCGCGTAGACGCCCAGCGGCAGGGTGCGCGCCTGGAAGAAGCTGAACAGCGGCCGCAGCTGGTGGTCGATCACCAGGGCATGGCGCTCGCTGCCACCGGTGGCCGCCAGCAGCACGGGCTTGTCGATCAAGGCGTCCTGGTGGACGAAGTCGAAGAAGTGCTTGAACAGGCCGGTGTAGGCGCCACGAAAGACCGGTGTGGCCACCACCAGCACATCCGCCTGCTCCACCGCCGCAAGCTCACGCTCCACCGTCCCGGGCAACTGCGAGCGCCACACCGCGCCGGCAAGCTGCGGCGCAAGCTGGCCCAGTTCCACCAGGCGTTGTTCGCACGGAATTTCGTCGGCGATCAGATCAGACAGATGCTCTGCCAGGGCGGCAGATTTGGAGGGGCGTTGCAGTCCACCGGAAACGGCGACCAGACGGAGCGGACGTGACATGGCTGCTTTCACGCGAGATGGCCAAGTTCAGCACAGGAGCCGGCTCTGGCATCCATGCGATCCGCGGGTGTGGTGATGACCATGACTGCTTCCCAAAATGCAAACGAACAATGGGAGCGAATGGTATGGATGCGAATCGATGAAGTAAAATGGTTTTATTTCACAGATGCATGATCTGCATTCATGTGAAAGTGTGATCCCATCCTTCTTCGCACTGCGCTATGCGGCAGCCATGCCAGGGCCTGCGCGCAACGGGTTTGCAACGCAGTGAATCCAAGGCCAGTTCAGCCGCCCGCCCCCTGCACCTGCACCAGGCACTCCCGCAACGCCTGCGCCACGGGCCCGAGCACGCGGTCGCGCCGTTGCAGCAGGCCCAGGGTGCGCCACACATCGGGCGCGGTCAGGGGCACGCCGCAGACCTGGGCGTGGTCCTGGCGCAGGGCCAGCTGGGGCACGGCGGCCAGGCCCAGGCCCGCTTCCACCAGGGCCAGGGCGCCTGTGACGTGGTTGCATTCATGCCAGGCCACGGGCTGCTCCGGCAGGCCGGCCATCACCTGGTCCAGCAGCAGACGGTTGCCGCTCTTGTGGGAGACGGAGACCAGCCGCTTGCCCGCCAGCTCGGCCCACTCCACCTGGCCGCGCCCGGCCCATGCATGGCTGCGCGGCATGGCCAGCACGTAGCGCTCGCGCGTGAGCGCCTCAAAGCGCAGCAAAGGCTCCTGGCTGCCCGTGAAGCTCAGGCCGAAGTCCGCATCCCCGCGCAGCACGGCCTCCACCACCTGCTGCGCGCTCTCGTCGATGACGTGCACCTGCACATCGGGCTGCTCCACGGCAAAGGACTTCAGCACGGGCGGCAGCAGATTGGTGGCCGCCGACGGCACGCAGGCAACCGTCACCCGGCCACGGCGCAGCTTCAACTGGTCATCCACGCGCTGCACGGCCTCGTCCAGGCCGGCCAGTGCCCGGCGCGCCTCCTGCAGGAATTCATGGCCCACCTCGGTCAGCTCCACACGCCGCGTGGTGCGCTCCAGCAGCCGCGCGCCCAGCACGGACTCCAGCCGCTCCACCCGCCGGCTCAAGGCAGGCGGTGAAAGGAAAAGCGCTTCTGCGGCCAGGCGAAAGCTGGCCTTCTCGGCCGTGGTCACGAAGGCGATCAGCTCCCCCATGTCGAATTTGATGCGCTGCATGCAACAGTCCTTCCAAAAGTTGCAATTCACAGAATAACACCCGCTGCATAGGATGGCGCCCTTGACAACGCTGGCCCCCTGCCAGCATGCAACGGAGACAAAAAATGCAGCAACGCAGACTCATCGTGGGCGGCGCCCTGGCCGCCCTCGTTTCCCTGGCCGTGGGCACCGCCCAGGCCCAGGACTTCCCCCCCAGGAAACCCGTGGTCATGGTGGTCGGCTTCGCCGCAGGCGGCTCGGCCGACATTGCCGCGCGCATCATCGCCAAGAAGCTGGGCGAGAACATCGGCCAGAGCGTGGTCGTGGAAAACAAGCCCGGCGCAGGCGGCAACCTGGCCCACACGCAGGTGGCCAATGGCCCGTCCGACGGCTCGGTGCTGCTCTTCGGCTCCATCGGCCCGCTGGCCATCGCGCCGCACTTCATGAAGATCGGCTACGACCCGCTCAAGGACCTGGCCCCCATCACCATGGGCGTGAACTTTCCCAACGTGCTCGTCGTGCCTGCCGCCACCGGCATCAAGACCCTGGGCGAATACGTGGCCAAGGCCAAGCGCGAGCCCGGCAAGCTGGACTTCGCCTCCACCGGCCCTGGCTCCGCATCGCACCTGGCCGGCGAACTGCTCAACGATGTCGCCAAGATCGACACCCTGCACGTGCCCTACAAGGGCGGCGCGCCCGCCCTGCAGGACGTGCTGGGCAACCGCGTGACCTCCTTCTACGCGGCCCCGCCCACGGCCCTGCCCCACATCGAATCGGGCAAGCTGATCCCGCTGGCCACCACGGGCCTCACGCGCCCGGCCTACCTGCCCAACGTGCCCACCGTGGCCGAAAGCTTCCCCGGTTTCAACGCCACCAACTGGTACGCCTTCGTGGCATCCGCCAAGACGCCCAAGCCCTTGCTGGACCGCTGGAACACCGAGCTGATCAAGGTGCTGAACACCCCCGAAGTGCGCGACAACCTGCTCAAGCACGGCCAGACCGCCGCCCCGGGCACCCGCGAGGAACTGGGCCAGTTCATCGCCGCCGAGCACGCCAAGTGGGGCCGCATCATCCGCGAGCGAAAAATCACCGCCGATTGATCCCCCCGGCAGCCTCGGCAGCCTCGGCCGCATCCCCCAACCATAAAAAACCAGGAGACAAACCATGACCGCCATCCATTCCACCCCCCTGCCGCCCTCTGTGCAGTCCTCTCTGCAGTCCTCCGTGCCATCCACCCTGCGCCGCCGCACCCTGGGCGCGCTGCTGGGCGCCGCCCTCAGCCTGGGCCTGGCCCTGGGCGCTGCCACGCCCTCCACGGCCAGCGCAGATGAAATCCGCGTGGTCACCTCGGGCGGCTTCTCTGCCGCCTATGACCAGTTGATACCCCTGTACGAGCAGGCCACGGGCCACAAGGTCGTCACCTCGCGCGGTGCCTCCATGGGCAATGCGCAGGACTCCATTCCCAGCCGCCTGGCACGGGGCGAGCAGTTCGATATCGTCATCCTTGCGGATGGAGCCTTGGACAATCTGGCCGCCCAAGGCAAGGTGGAAGCGGGCAGCCGCGTGGACCTGGCGCGCTCCATGATCGGCATGAGCGTGCGCAAGGGCACGCCCAAGCCCGACATCAGCACCGTGGACGCGCTCAAGCAAACCCTGCTGGATGCCAAGACCATTGCCTACTCGGCCAGCGCCAGCGGCACCTATCTGGCCAACGAACTGTTCCCGCGCCTGGGCGTGGCCGAGCAGATGAAGGGCAAGGCCACCCGCATCCTCAGCGAGCGCGTGGGCGCCGTGGTGCTGCGTGGCGATGCGGACATCGGCTTCCAGCAGGTGAGCGAACTGCTGCCGTTCAAGGAACTGGAATTCGTCGGCCCCCTGCCCGATGAAGTGCAGCAGCGCGTCTTCTTCTCCGCAGGCGTGGCCACCGGCGCCAAGAGCCCTGAGACCGCGCGCCACCTCATCCGCTTCCTGGCAGCCCCCGCCGCCGCGCCCATCGTGCGCAGCACCGGCATGGAGCCGGCGGCCAAGCCCTGACGGCAGGGCCCCGAGCCCTCAAGGCCCTCGACACAGAGGGGGCCTTCACCCCTCCCCCGGTTCGACCTCCATTCAGCGGCGCTGCAACGGCACTGCTGCGGCATGCCGCTGCCCAGCCCTATCACCCTCGCCACATCCATGAACACCAAAACCCTGGTGCTGATCACCCTCGCCGCCGCACCGCTGTCGGCCCTTGCGCAATCCAGCATCACGCTCTACGGCATTGCCGATACCGGCGTGCGCTACACCAGCGGCCTCACCGCTGCCAACGCGGCCAGCAACACCTCGGGCGCCGCCCTGTCCAGCGGCGTCAACACCACCAGCCGCTTCGGGTTTCGCGGGCGCGAAGACCTGGGCGGCGGCATGTACGCCCTGTTCAACCTGGAGACCGGCCTGAACCTGGACACCGGCACCACCGCCAACTCCAGCAAATTCTTCGACCGCGCGGCCATCGTGGGCCTGGGCGGCAGCTGGGGCCAGGTCACGGCCGGCCGCCAGACCAACCTGCTGGCAGATGCCATCAGCCCCGTGGACCCCGTGGGCATGCGCTTTGCGTCCTTCAACCCCAACATCGCCACAGCGGCCCTGAGCAGCCACGGCCTGGGCGTGGAATACGGCAGCGCAGGCGCCACCACGGGCTCCTACCGGCTGGACAACTCGGTCAAGTACACCGGCCGCTTCGGCGGCCTCACCGCCCGCGCCATGTACAGCTTTGGCGAGACGGCGCAAGGCGGCTCCGCCCGCTCGTCGGCCGGCGCGGGCCTGGCCTATGGCACGCAGACATGGACGGTCTCCGGCGCCTACCAGCGCTTCAAGACCGCAGACCAATGGGAGCTGAAAGCCGCCACCCTGGGCGCCTCCTACAAATGGGACAAGCTGCGCCTTGCGCTGAACACCGCGCGCAGCGACGGCCAGACCAACGCCACCACCGCCCGCACCGTGCAGCGCGTGCACTCGCTGGGCGCCACCTGGTCGGCCCGCAGCACGCTGGATCTGACCGCCGCCCTGTACCGCGTGGAACGCGAACGCAGCGGCCGCGCCGCAGACGGCTACACCCGCGCCCTGCTGTTTGCGGAATACAAGCTCTCGCGCCGCAGCAAGCTGTATGCGGAGCTGGACCGTACGCATTGGAGTGGAGGGTTTCAGGGCGGGCAGAACAAGGATGTGGCTACGGGGGTGACTGCGGGGTTGATGCATAGCTTCTGAGGGGCGTTGCGAGCACTTGCCCCATTGCCAACTCAGCCGTTCAGCTTTTTGAACGGCGTGTCGGAAGTGATCCAGCCCTTGCCTTGGGGGCAGATCACTTCCCTGTAACGCAGCTCTTTTTCAAAGCTCCACTGCTGGCCGAGTGCGCAAATGTCCCCTGCGTTGAGGACAAATGCCACCGTCTGTGGATCGCCTTTTTTCAGCAGAACATCGACGCTTTGCGTCGCTTCCCACCGCCCACTCGGCGACTGGCTGCATCCCGAAGTTGCCAGCAACGCCATGATCGCGCCCATCCGCAGTACGTTTTGCATCAACTGCCTTTCTTGTAGTTGTCGCGCAAAGCCTTACGAGCGACGGCTCTAGGCTGAACTGCGACATTCACGGCGCAGGGCCTGAGTGGCCGTAAAGGGTCGCAAGCTCTCGTTCGCACGACGGGACAGCGGACATCTGGCAGCCTATCCGCCTGTACTCGACGGTCGCAGAACGGCCAAATCCGGCCAGTCGATACCGACAGACTGGATGCAGACGGGATCAAGACGCGCTGCTCAAACATCTAGTCGAGCGGGTTTGCCGGGTGCATGCAGGCGATAGCGCAAAAAACGAGTCCCCTCAATATCCAATGCGCCATCTGGCCGAAATCCCAGCTTGAGAATCCCTTTTATTCTGGTTCTTGAAGGTGGCAGCAAAATTGTGATGGAGTTCAGCCCCAAGCCAGTGAATGCACGTTTCACTATCTCTTGATAGATGGCTTTGCCACTTCCCCAGAATTTGGGGTGAAGCACCAAAGCGAGGTCGGCATCACCTGCCTCGTACTGCAAACCACCCCAGCCAGCAAATTGCTGATCAATTTCAAACGCCCATGGCCCATAGCCATATTGCTGCCACTGGGCATCTTTTTGCCGAGCCCATTCATTTGCTTTCGCCAGGTCGAAATTCGCGCTTCCAAGCGGCATTTGTCGTAGCACATCTGGATTGTTGTTCAGCGAAACAATATGATCCGGCTCAACTTCAGTGAGCCGCTTAAATTCCAAAATCATGCCTGTATCTGGTTGCCTATCCATCAAACTCAGAGCGTACCAAAACGGTAGTTGCTGACGGTGTATCTGAGCGGTCAACCAAGGGTCGGCAGCAGTCCACCGTGCGGGGTTGCTGCTGATGCAAAGCAGGCCCCATACGAGCAGCACCCTTGCCTCGCCAAGCCGCAGCGGCCTGCTTCCAGCTAGCCCAGGTATCGCAGGTATCGCAGGTGAATAAGAGGATAAGGGCGTCCCTGCGAATCCACCTCCGAACGTCCAGTTTCAACGAACCCCATCCGTTGATAGAAGCCAACCGCTTGGGAGTTGTGCATGTTGACGTCTGTGCTCAATGCCCCGTGCAGCGCCAATCCATGCTGCAACAACTTGCGGCCGATGCCGGTGCCACGGACATCCGGATCGATGAACAGCGCCTCCATGTGCGTGCCATCGATCAGCATGAAGCCATGGGGCTGGTCATGTTCATCGACAGCAACAGTCACCGGCGCATGCGGTAGAAACTCGACCACTTCGGCATCGATTGCCTTTCGATCATCGGGACTGAGAAAGTGATGGGTGGCGTCTACGGAACGCCGCCAAAGGTCAACCAGAGCAGCACCATCTTCAGGACGTGATGTGCGGAGTGTGTACATGGCAACTTTGCAAATGATTCAGCGTTGCGTGAAGTATGACGGTACACACCTGCGAAGTCGCCTCGGCCCCAGTTGTACACACTGAACGGCGGCGTTGTTTCGGCAGCGCCTATGCGTGGGCCGCAATAGGAAACCTTGCGGAGCCCCTGTGTCCCGCCGGCAACTCATCTGAAACCCGTCGCTGGGACGGCTTTGCCTTGGTGACAGCTTGGCTTCACTTTCTGACCAGCGGTGCGCAACCACCGCTCAACGCTCGGCGACGCACCGCCACCAGACCCGCCGCCAGCAGCGAAAGCAACGCCAGCGCCCAGGGGCCGAGTGCGGGGATGGCCTGCGGGGCCAGCAGCACGGGCATGCCGGGGTCGGTGATCTGGTTGGGCACGGAATCGCTGTCACCCACGCCGCCATCGGCCAGGGTGAAGGTCACGCTCAGGCCGTCGGGCGCAAACTGCGCGCCGGGCAGCGCATACCAGTGCGGCTGCGCGCAGGCAGCGCCGGTGCAGCCCAGCCCGTCGGGGCTGGGGCCGTATTTGTAATAAACGGCCCTCTGCGGCACTGGTGTGGTGAAGTGCACGGTCACCTGCGCATCTGCATTGCCGGCGACACGCCCTAGCACCAGCCCCAGCGGCGCGTGCACCGCACGCACATGAGACGGCAAGGGCGCGGGCAAGGTGGAGGCAAAGGCGGCGCTGCTGATCTCCCAGCCGTTCGCGCTGTCCACCTCCACCGCCCCCAGATTGCCGTTGCCGCCCGCACCCTGCCACGGTGCGCTGCACAGCTGCGCTGCGCCGCCATATTCACCGCTGCACTGCCATTTGTATTGGCCGCTAGCGGATAGCACGGCCCCTGGCGTGCCCGTGGCGCACAGATTCGCGCTGGGCTTGAAGGCCACAGCACCGATGGTCGCTGAGCCGCAGGTGGCATCGACCGGGTCGTGGGTGAAAGTGGCCGAAACGCTGCGCGGGCTGATCACGTTGGTGAGCTGGCATGCACCCGTGCCCGCGCAGTCGCCTGACCAACTGGTGAAGTGATAGCCCGTGTCGGGCATGGCGGTGCAGCTTGCGGCCTGCCCATGGCTAACGGGGTTGGGTGCGCAGGTGACCGTGCCGTTGGTTGTGGCGGGGGTGATGCTGATGGGGTAGGTGTTCAGCGCGAAGGTGGCGCTCACGCTGCGCGGGCTGGTCACGTTGGTTAGCTGGCATGCACCCGTGCCCGCGCAGTCGCCTGACCAACTGGTGAAGTGATAGCCCGTATCGGGCATGGCGGTGCAGCTTGCGCCCTGCCCATGGTTAACGGGGTTCGGTGCGCAGGTGACCGTGCCGTTGGTTGTGGTGGGGGTGGCGATGGAGTGGGTGTTGGGCGTGAAGGTGGCCGAGACGGTGCGCGACGCGGTCACGCTGGTGAACTGGCATGCACCCGTGCCCGTGCAATCGCCCGACCAACTGGTGAAGTGGTAACCCGCATCGGGCGTGGCGGTGCAGCTTGCATCCTGGCCGTGGGTGACGGGGTTGGGCGTGCAGGTGACTGTGCCGTTGACCGGGGCGGGGACGATGCCGATGGAATAGGTGTTGAGCACAAATGTGGCACTCACGCTGCGCGGGCTGGTCACGTTGTAGAGAATGCACGCGCTGGCAGTGCCCGAGCAATCGCCCGACCAATGGGTGAAGTGGTAGCCCATAGCGGGCGAGGCGACGCAGATAGTGTCTTGCCCATGGGGCACGGGGTTGGACGTGCAGTTCACGCTGCCGCCGGTGACGGCGGGGGTGGCGATGGCGTAGGTAATGGGCGCGAAGGTGGCTCCCACGCTGTGCGCGCTGGTCACGTTGGTGAACTGGCATGCACCCGAGCCCGCGCAATCGCCCGTCCAGCCGGTGAACTGAAAGCCCGTTTGCGGCGTGGCAGTGCAGCTAGCGCTCTGGCCGTGGGGCACGGGGTTGGGCGTGCACGACATGCTCCCGCCCGTGGTGGCAGTGGTGGTGATGGCGTAGGTGATGAGCGTCGTGTTGGCAGAGACGGTGGTAGTCCCGAGAACCAGGGGCTGGCAAGCCCCCGTGCCGCTGCATGCGCCGCCCCAGCCGCTGAAGGGGCGGGCGACAGGGTCGTGCACCGTGGCCGTGCAGGTGGCACTGGAGCCATGGGTCACGGGGTTCGGGGTGCACTGTGCGCTGGCGATGCCCGCATCCGTGTTGACGGTCACCATGTATTGGCGCGGTGCCAGGCAAGTGGCCGTGGTGCCGCCGCTGATGCCCGCGCAATCCCAGCGGAAGGCATCGGCCGCGGCAGACTGGTTGGTGGCCGAACCGGCGCTGCACAAGAGGGTTGGCAAGGTGAGCGAAGGCGCAGTGCTGCCACACGCGCCGTTGGTGGGCGGCGGGGCGAAGGTGGCGCTGATGGTGCAATTGCCGGTAATGGTCGCAGTGGTGTAGGTGTTGCCTGCAAGCGATCCGCCGCAGCCGCTGACCTGCACCGTGTAGCCCGGCGGCGTGGTGAGCGTGAAGCTGGCCTGCTGCCCCGCCGCTACATCGCGCCCCGCCTCGATGCTGCCTCCGCCCGTGGCCTGGGAGGCAACGAGGTAGGTGCGAGGCACGGAGCATTGCGGCGAAGGGTTGCCGCCGTAGCTGCTCTGGCACACCCAGGTGAAGGAGTAGGTATCACCCATCACGCCGCTGGTCGTGCCCACGCTGCACAGCAAGGAGTCTGGCGGATAGCGGCGAGGCGTGTTGCTGCTGGCGCTGCCGCACACGCCATCGAGCTGCACGGAACCGGCCTCGACCGTCATGCCGATGGAAGTCTGCGGCTCGGCCACCCAGGCTGGGTTGTGGCTCGCGCCCGAGTACCAGGTCAGCCCGTCATTGGTGGCCGTGGTGATCTGGCGGCGGATCATGGTCTGGCCGATGCTGCGCACCACCACCCAGGCAAAGTCGCCCGCCGCCACGATGCGGTCGCCTGTGAACACGCGCATGCCTGGCACGGCCGCGTCGGCGGTGAAGGGAGCGCAGGCCGTCATGTCCACGAACGGCGTGGTGGCGCTGGCATCGGTTGCGCACACTTGCAGCTCGAACTGGTCGATCTGGGTGAGATTCATCTTCACCTGCGTGATGCGCAGCGACTGGCTGCCAATCGGGATGCGGTTGGCCACCCACAGGTTGGTGTGGTAGCTGGAGTTGTGCTGGATGAGCCACGGGTCATTGGCGGCTGCCAGGTTGTCGAATACCGTGACTGCACCAGCAGACACTGAAGCTGCTGTCGTCAGCAGCAGCGCGGCAATTCGAAGGGCAAGGGTTTTCATGCGATGTGGTGGGTGGGTGGAGCTGTGTTCCACCCAGCCGCGATCGGCCATGAAAAATGCTTTCAGCGCTTGTGCATCAAGCGCTGAAAGCCGTATTCATGGAAGCATGTGGCACGGGTGGATGCGCACTGCCGGCCATCTTGCGGGCGCGCAGCCCTGGCGGCTTGACTGTGCGTTCGTGCCGCGCTTGACTGGATGTTCAGACGTGCAGGCTGGGCAGCCAGTCGGCGTACTCGGCCGACGCGGGTGTGGAGGGCGTGGGCGGAGCCATGCCGGTGGCACGCGCTTCAGCTCTCGCCATGGTCACAAATGGTGTTGGCGTCGGTGGGAATATATCTGTCAGGATCGAGCGACTATGCCGCTGCTGAGTCGGCGGTACGAGAGTCCTGTGGGAGGCTGGTTGCGGTCAATCAGCCCAGCAGGCGCGACGTCTGCTTTCGCTGCAAAGCCGACACCCTCAAGCAACAGATGAGCGCCACCAAATGGGTCGATATCAGACCAGAAGCTGGACTACTGGCCAAGCCGGTGTTCACGGAACTGCGCACACTGGCAGATCCTCGGTTCACGGTCGCGGAAACTTCCGGCGCAACTCCAGCATGGTTCCGATCACGGAAAGCTCGTAGTTGTCACTGCGCATAACGGGATGGTCCTGGTTGAGCGGCATCAGCTCAAAGACCTCCTCGCCGCTGTCATCGTGGCCGAGCAGCCGGTACTTGCGAAACAGGGTTTCATTCTTTCCGGACTCGGCGGCCACATAGTCGCCGGGCTGCGGCGTGACGGCAGGATCGATCAGCACACGGTCACCTTCGCGGAACTCGGGGAACATGGAGTCGCCATCGAGTTGAAGGAAGAAAGCACCCTGCGAGGGACTGTCGTCTCCGAACTCCACGAGGCGAATCCTGCGGCGGCGGGACGGACCCGTAAAGCTCGGGGGAAAGGCGCGCCCCACCGCCGAGGCTGCACCATCTGCGGACACATCAACGTCCAAAAGCAGGTCTACGCTCAGGATCTTTCCGGCCACGGGAAGCCACATCTTGTCCATGCGGCCTGTCTTGAACCAATCATTGTCGGCCCGAGCCGGGAGACTCGCTCATGCCATTCACCAACCACCGCCATGGGATGCACCAGGGGCGTTGCACCCAGCCGCTCAACGCAAACGGCAAAGACCGGTGCGGCCGCGGGTAGTCCCGATCTTTTACCGGGCCTGGAGCCGCCTGCGGTGCTCGACGCCGGTGCCGCGCAGTTGGAGCACCTGCTCGTCGCTGCGCAGTGTGGGATGGTCTTCGTTGAGTGGCACCAGTTCAAAGATTTCCGCGCCGGCCTTGTCTATTCCACGCACCCGGTACTTGCGCAAGATGGCCCGCTGCCGGGAGTCGGTGGCCAGTACGCAGTCCCCCGGCCGGGGCGGCAGGGAGGGGTCGATGAGCACGCGGTCCCCTTCGCGGATTTCCGGGGCCATGGAGTTGTCGTCCAATTGCACGAAAAACCCATGAGGCGATGCGCTGTCGCTGGCGACTTCGATGAACAGGACCTCGCCATCATCGGAGTCGCCCATCGCGTCCTGTGTGCTGCCAGCGCCGACCTGCTGCATGCCGAGCAACGGATAGCGGCGCATGCCCTTGGGCAGCTGGAGCTGCAGCGCTGCGGCGTCGGCCGACATGGGGCCCTTGCCGCACTCAAGCCACAGCGCCGAGACACCACACAGCGAAGCGAGCGTGGCTGTCTTGGACGTGCCGCTTCCGCTTCTCTCAAGGTCGGCAATGGTCGATTGCCCCATGCCCGCCAGACGGCCCAGCTGCATTTGGGTGAGGCCCGCGAGATTGCGAGCGCTTTTGAGACGTTGGCCGAAATCGGTTGACATGCTCCGTAGCTTACGGAAAACCGATACTTCAAATTCGATTGAATAAAAATCGACTTTTCGATAGCATGACGCTATGGAATGGAAAGACTACCTCGCCAAAATTGCAGCGCAGGGTGTCAGTCAAAGCCAGATCGCCCGCGAAGTGGGCTGCGGTCAAGCAACGATTTCTGACCTCGCATTAGGCAAAACCAAGGAGCCGCGCACCTCGCTGGGCCTCGCGCTCATGCGCATCGGCAAACGCTGCGGCATCAAGACTCCGTGCGGCATAAGGCCCACAGCCCAGCCCGACAAGGCTGCACATGGCTGAGACCGCTCACCTCACCCACCGCTTCGCCCCGGGGCTTCGCTTTGACGGACTGTGGAACTACGCGGCGCGCACGCCGTCTGGCCGAACCTATTGGGCAAGGCTGCCGGCAACCCGGGCAGGCGGCGTGGCTGCAGCAGATCCACAGCGGGCCTGGTGGTGCGTGCGCCAGTGCGTTGCAGTGCTCAATCGCAGGCCCTGGCATTCCGCGCATCTGCCCTCGGGCTTGCCTGCGCAGCCGGAATGTGGCGATGTGGCACTGGCCCTGGGCGCAATGCTTGAGGACTGGAACGTGAAGGTGCTCCATGAGCCCTCGACACAGGCGCCCCTGCTGCGCAGCACCGACGCGCTGCTTGCCGGTGGCTGCTCTTTGCTGCAACTTCAGGCCGAAGATTCGAGCGATGGCGCGCAAGCGGTTTTCTGGGCCTGGGTGATCGGCGTGGAAATGCACGAGAGACTCCAGCGTGCAAAGCGCATTTCAGCCTTTGAAATGCCCGGGCGCCCTCGCGCCCTGCTGGTCTGGCCGTTCGGCTCGCCCCTGGCATGGAACCACGCCTTGAGGGTGACGGTGGATGACAAAGGGCTGTGCGATGCGCAAGGCATTGATGCGCGCGGGAGCCGATACCGGTGCACTGCGACCATCACGCTGGAGCCACTGAGCAACGACCTTGCCAACAACGACCGCTTTTCCTGACCGGCTTTTCCTGACCCGAAAAAATGCAGAAGTCCAATCTCGCGCCAGAGCAGTACGAGCGGGAAATTCCGCTGGAGCCAGCAAGTCCCGGTCAACGCCTCATGGGCGGCCTGCGCTTTGACGGTCACTGGCAATACAGGAGGTGTACGCAAGCCGGCAAGACCAGTTGGACACAACTGCCGATGGCCTTCGACCTTGTTGGCCCGGCCGACCCATATGGCGCCTGGTGGTGCGTTCGCCGGTGTGCCGTGGTTCTGGAGCAGCACCACTGGTTGTTCCTGCAACTGCCCGCTCAGCTGCCCCCTCTTCCCGGCGTACAGGAGCTGGCGCAGATCCTTGATGTGCTGCTGCCCGATTGGGACGTGCAGGCACATTTTCAATGCGCCCAGACGCCCTTGCTATGCGCCCAGGCGGTCGAGCAGGAAGGAAGTGCCTTGCTGATGCTGGAGTCACCGGAATGCGACGGCCCCAAGCCCGGCATTTTCTGGGCCTGGGTGGTGGGGTACGAGCCGGAGTCGCCGTTGTCGTGCACCGACGATTGCGTTGCATCCGAGGCCTTGCCATCAGCGGGAGTACAGGCCATGGCCGCTCCCAAGGCTTTGCTTGCACTGCCCTTCGGCTCGACCCTCCCCTGGTCCAGCGGATACGCCACCCGGATCCAGGTGCATGCCGACGGGTCCTGCCACCTGCATGGTGCGGACGGCCCCTGGCTCCCCTGCCAGTGGCTTGGCACGGTCACGCTCGCTGCCAGGCCTCCACCGGCCTGACGCTGGTGGATCTGCAGCCGCAATGCGCATGCCCAGGTCTCCCATTCATACCTTCATGCCCGGCCTGCGCTTTGATACGCAATGGCGCTACGAGGTGGATACACCGACGCGCAAGACGCGCTGGGCCACACTGCCCACGGTTCCCGATGCCCAGTGCCTGCCCGATCCGCAGGGCGCCTGGTGGTGCGCAAGACGATGCGCTGCCGTGCTGCGGCAACGGGCTTGGCTGCAGGTGCAATTGCCGCTGCAGTTGACGCCACAGCCCGGCCCGCAAGAGCTGGCGCAGGTTCTGGCGTTGCTGCTGCCCGGCTGGAGAGCGCAGCTTGAGAATTTCCCCGCCCTCGCTCCGCTGCGTTGTGCGCAAGCCATGCAGCGGGGCGGCAGCGCCATGCTGCTGTTGGAAATGCCAGGTCACAGATTTCGCTGCCCGGCGCTCTTCTGGACCTGGGTGATCGGCATGGAGCGATCTCCGCTGCGCCTGCGCTCTGCAAAAAATCTCACGCGCCTTGAACCCTATCCACCAGCGCAGCCGCTGCCCGAAGCCTTGCTGGCCATGCCCGCCCGCCGGTCAAGGCCCGGGGCCGACCGCCACGTCACCCGCATCCAGATGGATGCCACCGGACGCTGCATCTCGGATGACGCCGCCTGGCCATCGGATGGATGCAGGTGGCTGGCCTGCATCACGCTGGAGCAGTTGGGCGTGGGTTCAGCCTGAGTGGGGCCTGAGTGGGGCCTGAGTTGGGCCGTGGTGGCAATGCGCGCACGGCCCGTGCCCTCAGTCCGCCGCGCACGCCTGCCTCTCAGATGCGCGGCGTGTAATGAGCGTGAACATGACGTTGCGCGAGTCACCGAAGTCGTTGCTGCCGTTTTGTTCGACAAAGCCGGGGATCCAGTAGCGCTTGTCGAAGACGTTGTTGAGGTTCATGGCTAGAGCTGACTGCATGTGGTGACGGCGGCGCAGCGGGATGTGTTGTGGCCGGTAGTCCGTATCTACGGGCAACGATGACCTATTTTGCCATTTGCTCAAGAGTTAATCTTGGGCAATCTTGGCACTCCCTTGGAATATTTTCAAATATCACATCATTTCCCACCATGATGTTATTCATTGGCGGTTCAAGATACCAATATATTGAGCCATTCAGCCAAAGATCCACCACAGCGCTTTCAGAAATAAGTCTGCCTGTTTTTACTTCATACAGACGCACAGTCATGGGCATTTTCATCTGGTGATAAATCAGTTTCTGGGCCAATGGCACGTAATAGTACTCAACCCTGTAAACGCCGCGCGGGCTGATGCTCTCACCTTGTTTCCTTGGTGTCATGAAAAGCAAAAGCAATACCGCAACCGCCACTCCCAGGATGATAAATATCCATTTTTTACTATATTTGACTTTCACAAAATCATCTCCTGAGCATCCCTTATATAAAACCCCGGTTAGATCACCCAATTTCCAGGATTTATCGGACTTTGCGAGAGTTGCTGGACCGCTCTCCCGGCGAGCGCTGTCTGGGCCTGATCGCCGCCGCCGATGCGCTCAAGCTGGGCCATGTCAGCGGTGTGCCGCCCCATGTGCAAGAGGGTGGGATGCGAGCTTTGCGCATGTGACTGATGCAATCCCGCAGGCCGCGCCCGTTCCGGCAGATCGAAAGCTTTCTCCCAAGGAATTGCAGGCCACGTGCAGGTATGCATTCGACCGGATTTTCAGATAGGGCAAGCAGTGCAATAGTGCTCGCCCCGATCCGCATGGGTTCTTGATGCGCCCTGTGCAGCACGCCTCAGGTCGGCGTATCCACGTCATCCCAGTCATTGCCCTCGAATCGCACCAGCCAGTTCAGCGCATGGTGGCGCTCCATGAGCACGTCGGCGCTCAGCCCGGCTGGCGCGGGCTGCTGTTGCACCTGGGCCTGCCGCACGATCCAGTGCAGGCGGTAGTGCTGGTCCAGGGCGTCGAGGATTTCGCTGTCGGGCCGCATGCGTGCGGCATGCAGGGCGCCCGCCTGCAGCAGGGTGCGCGAGGTGAGCGGCACGTCGCAGATGGCGTCGGGGAACGGCAGCGTATCGACCAGGCCCAGCGCCCATTCCAGCAAATACGCGGCTTCGTAGCGCCAGCCGAACTTGGCGATGGCCTCTTCGGAGGGCCGGGCAGTGGCCATGAACTCGCGCTCGTTGGGGGTGAGCGCGGCCTGGGCGGCCGGCAGGCGCTGGAACAGCTGCTCGGGCGTGAGTGGTTCACCACCGTTCAGTGATTCGGCGCGCACGGCCACGGTGAGCAGGGCGAAGGCGCGGGCAGCGATCTCGTCGGGTGCGCGCATGCGCAGTTCGGGCTCGGAGATCAGCGGCGGCAGGCTGGCCGCTGGCGTGAAGCCGCGCTGCGCCAGCGCCTGCTCGCTGCGCTGCTTGCGCTGCCAGGCCTGCTGCGGATAGGGCAGCGCAGCCTGGTCATCAGGCTCGGCGCCGTTGGCATCCAGCAGGATGCGGCCTTGCGGGTCGCGGATGCTGCCGTCATTCAGAAAGGCGATGGCGTTGGCGCGCTGTGCCCAGCCGGCAAAGGCATCGAGCTGGGCCGGCGCAATGCCCAGGCTCAGGTGCTGCTGCACGCGCTGGATGTGGCGCATGGCGTGGTAGCGGTTGCGCGTCATCTGCCCATCGCCGCGCCCCAGCACATAGCCGACAAAGCCGGAAAGATGGGGCGCCAGCTCAGGGTCCGAAAGATCACGGCGCCCGGCCAGCGTGTGCGGAAAGTCAAGCGCGGGAAAGTCCCAGACGGTGCAGTAGGCGTTGATGAGTACTTCGTCTTCTGCGGCATCCGACTGGGGTTCGTGCTGCTGGTGCTGGGTTTGCTGGTGTTCCTGTTGGCGAGCGGGCTCGGGGGCGGGCTTGCTGAATGCGGTCCTGAGGCGGGCGAGGAGGTGTTTCATGTTCACGGGCTTGGTTCCGGGATTGCTTGCGGGATTGAGAACAGCAGGAATCGCCCTGCCTCTTGGCCACGGTACGGCCTGCAGATGGCGGGTGACTCAGCCTCCCAGCTCCAGCACCGCCATCCGGTCATACAGCGTGGCCCGCGAGATGCCCAGCTGGCGCGCCGTGGCCAGTTTGTTGCCGCTGTTGGCGGCCAGGGTGGCGGTGATGGCCTTGCGTTCCAGCTCGGCCACCTGCTGGGCCAGGGGGCGCAGCAGGTCGGTGTCGGCGGGGCTGTTGTGGGCAGGGGACGGGGCGAGCGCAGTCTCGGGGCCGGGCGCGGGGGCGGCGGGCTCCACGCCGGATGAGCGCAGCACTTCGCGCAGTTGTTCTGCGTTGATGGCGGTGTCTTCGCTGCGCATGGCGGCCTGCTCCAGCACGTTGCGCAGCTCGCGGATGTTGCCGCGCCAGGTCTGGCCAGCCAGCAGGGCCAGGGCGTCGGGCAGCAGTTCTGGCGGGGGCATGTCGTTGCGCAGGGCCAGTTCTTCGGAGAGGACTTCGACCAGGGCCGGGATGTCGCGCCTGCGTTCGCGCAGCGGCGGCACGCGGATGGGCAGCACGTGCAGGCGGTAGAAGAGGTCTTCCCTGAAGCGGCCGTCACGCACCATCTGCGGCAGGTCGCGCGAGGTGGCGGCCACCACGCGCACGTCAAAGCGCACGAGCTGGTTGGAGCCCAGCGGCTCGATCTCGCCCTCCTGCAGCGCGCGCAGCAGCTTGGCCTGCAGGTTCAGGGGCATGTCGCCGATTTCGTCGAGGAACAGCGTGCCGCCGTCGGCCAGCCTGAATTTGCCGTCGCGCGGCTTGCGGTCTGCGCCGGTGTAGGCGCCGGGGGCAACGCCGAAGAATTCGGCCTCCAGCAAGGCATCCGGCACGGCGGCGATGTTGACGGTGACGAAGGGGCCGCCGGTGCGGGCCGATGCCGCGTGGATGGCATGGGCCAGCAGTTCCTTGCCGGTGCCGGTTTCGCCCAGCAGCAGCACGGGGCTGAGCGACTGGGCCGCGCGGCGTGCCTGGCGCTTGACCTCCACGGCCGCCGGGCTGCTGCCGACAAAGCTGGCAAAGCTGTATTTGGCGCGGCGCTCGCCCTGCACGGCCACGCGCAGGCTGCGGTTGCGCTGGGCGGCCAGCTCGCGCCGGGCCTCGTCCAGGTCGCGCTGCAGAACGGCGAATTTGCTGATGAGGGGCTGCAGCGTGGTCTCCGGCTGGTCGAAGAGCACGATGCCGATGGCGCCGATGACCGCGCCCGCATCGTCCTTGAGCGGGATGCGGCTGACCACGAAGGTGCCGGCGCGGTTGGTGAGCAGGTCGATGAGCACGGGCTCGCCGGTTTCCAGCACGCTGCGCATGCGGGTGTTGGGGATGACGTCCTCGACCATGTGGCCCAGGAAGTCGTCCACCGAGGCCACGCCCAGGTCGGGCAGGAAGCGCTGGTAGCCCTCGTTGACCCAGACGATGCGCCCTGCCCTGTCGGCCAGGAACATGCCCTGGCTCATGGTGGAGAACAGCTGGAACATGGAGCGCGCTGCCAGCGCGAGGATGCCGTCGGCATCGAGCGGCAGGGGCTGGACCAGGGTGGGTGTGGGCGGCATGGATGGCATCCTAGCCGAGTCGCCTTGAGTCCCCTTGAGATCCCTTTTTGCCGCCTGCGGGTCTGCCGCGCTCAGCCCTGCGCGATGGCGACCTGGGCGCAGATGGCGCGGCACATCTGCGCCGCCTGCGCGTTGGCGATGAAGTAGTAGATGCTGACGCCTTCGCGTCGCCGGCCCAGCACGCCGGCCTGGTACAGCGTGTTCAGGTGCTGGGACATGTTGGGCTGCGTGGTGGTGATGTCGGCGAGCAGTTCGGTCACGTTTTTCTCGCCATTGCACAGCACGCTGATGATCTTCAGGCGCACGGGCGCCGCCATGGCACGGAACAGCTCCGCAGCGCTCTCGAACACGCTGTCGTCGCTCAGGTCCATGCTGTCATTGCGGCTGTCCATAGGCGTCTGTCATCCTGGTAATGGCGGGTGGGCAGGAGGGCCGGCATGCTCGCCGCCCCATCGGGCTAGTTTATAGCCCGCAGGGCGGCAGCGCAGGCTCGGCCCGGCTCGGGCTCGGCTTGATCTACGGCAAGGCGCCGTGCCATCGCTCAGAAATCAACCGTGGCCGACAGCATGAAAGTGCGCGGTGCGCCCAGACCCAGGCTGGTCCACAGCGGCGTGGCCCAGTAGGCCTTGTTGGCCACGTTGGTGATGCTGCCGCGCAGCGTGAGCGGATGGCCGGCCGCCGTGGTCACATAGCGCGCGCCAACGTCGAACACGGTGCGGCCCGGGACGGACAGCGAGTTGTCGGCATTGATGTACTGCCTGGAGGCCGTGGTGGCATTGGCCGTCAGCGTCAGGCCCTGCAGGGCAGGCACGTCCCACTCCACGCCCAGCTTGCCCTGCAGCCGGGGCACGCCCGCCGCCAGCTTGCCCTGGTTCACGCCGCCTGCCGTGCGGGTGAGCTTGGGCTGTACGTAGGCAATGCCGCCCATCAGGCGCACGCCCGTGGCCACGTTGCCGAAGAAGCCCCATTCCACGCCCCGGTTGCGTTGCTCGCCGGCGAAGGAGAAGACGTTGGAGACAGGATCGGTGTAGCCGTTGGGGCGCTGGATCTCGTAGAGGCTGAAGGTGTGGGCGAAGTCGCCCAGGTCCAGCTTCAGGCCCAGCTCCTTTTGCCGGGATTTGTAGGGAGCGAACACTTCGCCCGCGTTGGCCGCCGTCATGGGTGCGGTGGCGCCCTGGCTCAGGCCTTCGATGTAGTTGGCGTAGACCGAGACACGCTCGCTGGCCTTCACCAGCAGCGCGGCGGCGGGCGTGGTGGCGCCTTCGTCATAGCGCGCGGTGCGCGCGCCCGTGGCCACGTTGAAGGTGTCGCTGAGCACCTGCTGTCGGCGCAGGCCCAGGGTGAGCTGCACGCGGTCCTGCGCAAAAGACAGGGTGTCGGCCACGCCGATGCTGGTCAGCCGCAGTTCGGTGCGCGAGATCGGGGGCGCGTTGAAGCTGGTGGCCGGGCCCCAGACGGGGTTGTAGATGTTGGTGATCCAGTCCTGGGCCAGCACGTTGCGGCGGCCGAACTGCTTGTCGGTATGCGTGTAGTAGGTGGCGTTGAGCGCCCACTGGTGGCCCACGCCGGCCGTGTTGAACTTTCCCTTGAGGCCGGCCTCGGCCGACTTCTTGTCCATCTCGAAGCCCAGGTCGGCCAGGTTGGTGCGGTAGTCGCCGGCCGTGTTGAAGACCTGGATCAGGTAGGCGCCCGTGGAGCGGTACCGGGTCTTGCTGGTGCCCACGGCGGCATAGGCCGTGACGCTGTCGCCCAGGTCGAGTTCGCCGCGCACCATGGCGCCCTTGTCCTTGGTGTCGTAGAAGGCCCAGCTGGGGTTGAGCAGGGTGTCGGCCTTGGGCGGCCTGGGCACGGGCAGGCCTGCGGCCAGGTTGATGCCGCGGTTCAGGCCGTCGGTGCGGTCATCGCTGCTGTACAGGTCGGCCGACAGGCGGGCACGGTCGCCACGCCAGTCCAGGCCCAGCGAGGCCAGCCGGGTTTCCTTTTCCTGGTGGTTCACGGCGCCGTCGCCGTCGCGCAGCACGCCGTTGAAGCGGATGCCGAACTGCTTGCGCTCGCCAAAGCGACGGCCCAGGTCGAGGTGTGCGCCCAGTTGCGCATCGGACATGAAGGAGGTGGTCAGCCGCGTGAGCGGCTCGTCGCCCGCGCGCTTGGGCACGAGGTTGACCGTGCCGCCCACCGAGCCGCCGGGCGGCATGCCGTTGAGCAGGGCCGAGGGGCCCTTGAGCACGTCCACCCGCTCGAACATTTCTGGCGATGCGCGGTAGAACGGCGCCACGCCGAACAACCCGCCAAAGGTCACATCGCCAATGCTGGAGCTGAAGCCGCGAATGGAGTAGTTCTCGCTGATGATGCCGGTCATGCCAGTGCTGAACACGGTGGGGTCGGCGGCCGAGATCACGTCGGTGATGTCGCGGGCCTGGCGGTCGGCCATGAACTTCTCGGTGTAGCTGATGGTGTTGAAAGGCGTCTCCATGAAGTCCTTGTCGCCCAGCAGGCCCATGCGGCCGCCGGTGGAGACCTGGCCCCCGGCATAGGCTTCCGGCGCCTGCTGAGCCTGTGCGCGCACGGTGACGGCGGGCAGGAGCACGCCGCCCTCCACGGGCGCTGCGGCGTTGCGGTCGCGGCCCAGGGTATAGCTGCCGTTGGCCTCGCGCAGCGCGCGCAGGCCCTGGCCGCGCAGCAGCTCGGCAAAGCCTTCGGACACGCTGTAGCTGCCCGACAGGCCGGCACTGCTGCGGCCTTGCAGCAGGCTGGAATCCACCGTCAGCTCCACGCCGGCCGCTGCGGCAAAGGCGTTGAGCGCCTGGCCCAGCGGACCGGCGGGGATGTTGAAGGCGCGGCGGGCCTCGCCGGGTGCCGCCCCGGAGGCAGCTCCAGATGCGGCCCCCTGGGCAGCCGCCTGCGCCAGCGCGGACGGCATGGCCACGGCCAGGCCGCCCAGTGCCAGGCCCGCCATGCAGAGCATTTGCACGGCGATGGCCGTGTGCCTGGAGGCAAAGGCCGGGTGCGGCAGGGCGCGCGATGCGCCGTTCTGCGCGGGGCGGGATGGATGGCGTAGTGCCATGCGGGACTCCTTTCGATTCGGGTAGGCGTTGGGTGTTTCACCTTGTCTTCCGAACGAGAAAGCCAAACCCTCAATCGAGAATGCGATCAATTTGCAACCGCAGTTGCCACCGGGCCCGCGCCCGCTGCTGGCGCATCGCCGTAGCCCTTGAGCACGTCATCGACCATGAGCTTCACCGAGGTCACGCTGGCCGCCGTGACGTACCAGGCCTCTGAATCGACGAAGACCACGCGGTTGTTCTTCCAGGCACGGGTCTGGCGCAGCAGCGGGTTGTCCATGCCTGTGGCGTCCATGCCGGGGCGGCGCTGCATGATGGCCGTGCGGTCGATCACGTAGAGGATGTCCGGGTTGGCCTGCTGTATGAATTCGCTGGAGACGGGCTGGCCATGCAGGTCGGCCTCGGCCGCCGTGCTGGCGGGCTTGACGCCCAGTGCGTTGAAGACAAAGCCGTAGCGCGACTGCGGCCCGAACGAGCTGAAGGCGCCGTTGTTGTGCATGACGATGAGGGCCGTCTCCGCACGGCCGTCGGTGGCGCGCTTTGCCTGGGCAACCTTGTCGTCCATCTCGGCGGCCTTGGCGCGCGCCAGGTCCTCCTTGCCGAAGATGCGGCCCAGGGTCAGCAGATGATCGCGCACGGTGTCCAGGTGCCGTGCGCCGCTGTTCCTGAAGTCCACATCGAAATGCAGCGTGGGCGCAAAGCCGGACAGCTCCTGGTAGGCGCTGGCCTGGATAGGCGAGATCAGCACCAGGTCAGGCTTGAGCGCATGCACGCGCTCCAGGTTGGGCTGGACGATGGAGCCCAGGTCCTGCACGCCGGCATCGTCCTTGTACCGTGCCAGGAAGTGGGGCACGAAGTCCTTGGGCATGCCGGCAATGGGCACGCCCAGCTGGTCGAGGAAGTCGGCCTCGTTCATGTCCAGCGCGGCCACGCGCTGCGGAAGGTGCTCCACCACCGTGGTGCCCAGCTGGTGCTGCACGGTGACGGGCTTGAACCCGCCGGCCGCCGCCTGCGGCGCTGCGGGCTGTGCCGACGGGGTGGCGGGCCGGTCGCAGGCCGACAAGGCCAGGGCAGCAGCCAGGGCCAGGGCCAGGGCCAGGGCCAGCATGGAAGCGTGATGGGGAATGCGGAACAGACGGGTCACGGGCTTTCTCTCCTGAAAAATGGAATGCATTGCGTTGACGGTTTTTGGAGGCTTGTGGGCACGCTCAGACCCGGTCGCGCCCGCGCACCATGAGCGCGAGAAAGTAGCTGCCGCACACCAGGTTGACGAGGATGCCCACCGACGTGCGGTAGTTGAAGACATGCTCCACCGCGAGTTGCGCCGCGATGAAGATGGACACGGCCACGGCGCAGCCCAGCGGCAGCGTGACCCGGTGGCGTGCCGTGCCCGCCAGCGCATAGCTGATGTGGGCCACGAAGATGCCCATGAAGGCCGTGGGCCCCAGCAGGCTGGTGGACACCGCCACCAGTGCTGCAATCAGCGCCAGTTGCAGGCGCAGCTGGCGCTGGTAGTGCACGCCCAGCGAGATGGCCTGCTCGCGCCCCAGGGCCAGCACATCCAGCACGGGCAGGCTGCGCCGCACGATCACGCAGGCCACGGCCACGATCAGCGCCGACCACAGCAGCTGCGCAGGCCGCGCGCGGTTGAACGAGGTATAGCTGTAGCCCTGCAGCACCGAGAATTCGCCGGGGCTGATGCGCAGTTGCACGAACTGCGTGAAGGTGCCGATCACCATGCCCAGCACCAGGCCCAGCAGCAGCAGGAAGTACACGTTGTCGCGGCCCCCGCCCAGCAGCCAGCGGTGCAGGGCCCAGGAGTAGCCCAGCATGCAGGCCACCGACAGCCAGAAGTTGCCGCCGGGCCCCAGCACCACCAGGCTTTGCACGCCCATGGCCAGCACCAGCAGCGCCTGCAGCAGCAGGTAGACCGCCTCGTAGCCCATGATGGCGGGCGTGAGGATGCGGTTGCCCGCAAGCGTCTGGAAGACGATGGACGACAGCGCAATGCAGATGCCGCCGATGACGATGGCCGACAGCCGCGTCAGCCGCCGTGCAATGACGTAGCCGAAGTCCAGCCCCGAGCCCAGGAGCACGAAGCAGGCCGCCAGCGCGGCCACCACCACGGCAGCCGCAATCCATGCGGTTATGTGAGGCAAGGCCTTGCGCATCACGGCCTCCTGCGCAGGATGAGCGCCAGGAAAAGCACGCCGCCCACGCCGCCCACCGTCAGGCCGATCGGCACCTCGAAGGGGTGCATGATCAGCCGGCCCACGATGTCGCAGGCCAGCAGCAGCGAGGCGCCGCTGAGCGCGACGATGGGCAGGGTGCGGCCCAGGTTCTCGCCGCAGCGCAGGGCCACCAGGTTGGGAATGACCAGGCCCACGAAGGGAATGGCGCCCACGGTGATGACCGTGGCCGAGACGGTGACGGCCACCAGCACCAGGCCCAGCGTGGCCAGCGCCGGATAGCTCAGGCCCAGGCTGGTGGCCATGCCCTCGCCCATGCCCAGCACGGTGAAGCGGTGCGCAAACGCATAGGTGAGTGCCACGATGGGCACGATGAGGTAGATGATTTCGTAGTGCCCCTGCACGATGCGCGAGAAGTCGCCCAGCAGCCAGCCCTGCATGCTTTGCAGCAGGTTGTGGCGAAAGGCGTAGAACTCGGCGATGGCGCTGAGCACGCTGCCGTACATCAGGCCCACCACGGGCACCAGCACCAGGTTGCGCAGGCGCATGCGGCGGATGATGGCCACGTACAGCAGGCTGGCGCCCAGGCAGAACACCAGCGCGAACACCATGCGCCAGGCCACGCCCCACGCGCCCGAGGTGAAGGCCGAGGCGGGCGCCACCGTCAGCGACACCAGAATGCCCAGCTTGGCCGCATCCAGCCCGCCGCAGGTAGCAGGCTCCACAAAGCGGTTCTGCACGATCTGCTGCAGCACCACGCCGCACACCGACAGACCTATGCCCGTGAGTACCAGCGCTGCCAGGCGGGGCAGCCGGCTGGCCGTGAGGGTGAGCCAGGCATCGCCCGACAGCGACAGCAGCTGCCCCCAGTCCACCTGCCGCGCGCCGGTGAGCACGGATGCGCAGCACAGCGCGGCAAACGGCAGCAGCCATGGCACCAGGCGCGGGGCCTGCGTCTTCGTCCCTGGCTTCGCAAGCGGGTTCAACGAAGGTCCTCGCCCGTGTCCGTTCCCGTGCGCGTTCCCGCAATGCGCCAGCCCTTGGCGGCGCGCCGCCGCGCCAGAAAGCGCGCGTACAGGCCCTGGGCATGCGCCAGCTGCTGCGGCGGGCCCTGCTCGCTGACGCAGCCCTGGTCCAGCACGATGATCTGGTCGGCCATGGCCACGGTGGACAGTTGGTGGGCAATCACGATCAGCGTGCACCGGCCGCGCAGCCGTGCCAGCGCCTGGGTGATGGCGGCCTGGTTCTCGGCATCCAGCGCGGCCGTGGCCTCATCGACCAGGAGGATGGGCGCATCCTTGATGAGCGCGCGGGCAATGGCGATGCGCTGGCGCTCGCCGCCCGACAGGCGCGCCCCGCCCTCGCCCACCGGCGTGTCCAGGCCCTGCGGCAGGCGCTCGATGATTTCGGCCACGCCGGCCTGGCGCGCGGCTTCCATCACCTCGGCATCGCTGGCCTGCGGGCGACCCATGCGGATGTTGTCGGCAATGGAGCCCTGAAAAAGGTAGCTGTCCTGGAAGATCTGGCTGATCTGCCCGGCCAGCCGCTCGCCCGCGATCTGGCGCACATCCATGCCGCCCACCAGCACGCGGCCCTGCTGCACATCGAAGAAGCGCGCGATCAGCCGCAGCACGGACGATTTGCCAGAGCCCGAGGCGCCCACCAGGGCCGTCATCGAGCCCGGCTCCACGCGCAGGCTCAGGCCGCGCAGCACCTCGGGCTGGCCCGGCGCGTAGCGGAACACCACGTCGCGCAGCTCCACCGAGGCATCGCGCGGCGCCTGGGGCACGGCAGGCTCGGGCAGCGGCTGGACCGCGAGGATGTCGCGCACGGCATCGAGCTGCACGCGCGCGGCGCGCAGCGAGTCGGCGTAGCCGGCCACCTCCAGCAGCGGATCGACATGGCGGCAGGCCAGCAGCAGGGCCACGATCACGGGAATGGCGGCGGCCATGCCCATGCCCTGTGCGGAGGCGGCACCCAGGCTCTCGTCCAGCCACAGTGCGCCGGCCACCAGCAAGGCCGCAAAAACGGCCTGCACGGCCCAGCCGTTGAGCACACCAGACAGCGCAGACAGGCGTATGGACTGCGCGCCCGATGCGCGCTGCCGGCCCAGGGCCTGCTCCAGCCAGCGTGTGCCACCGCCTTCGCCGTTGAAGGCGCGCAATACCGACTGCGCCTGCGCAAACTCCACCATGCGCTGGCTGGCGCCGGCCATGCTGCGCTGCAGGCGCTCGTCGGCGCGGCGGGCCATGCGCGCCGTGGCCCACAGCACGGCGGCCAGCAGCGGCAACGCCAGCAGCGCGATCAGGCCCATGCGCCAGTCCAGGGCAAACAGCGCGGCCACTACGGCAACGGGCGCCACGGCGCCGCTGAACACGGGCGTGAACACATGGGCGGGCAGCTGGGCCACTTCCATCATTCCCTGCGAAACGACGTGATTGAGCCGGGCCGTGTTCTCAGGGGTGAACCACCCCACGGGCAGCCTGGCCACATGGTCACCCAGGCGGTGGCGTGCCACGCGCAGCACGGCGGCGCCCAGGCCCAGGCCGGCTTTTTCCACCTGGCGCTGCCAGGCCCAGCACAGCACCACGCCGGCCAGCAGCACGGCCAGCCAGGCCGCGGCACCACGCACATCGCCCGCCAGCAGGCGCGACAGCACAGGCACAAGAGCGGTGACGACCAGGCCGCCGAGCAGGCCATGCAGCACGGCCATCCAGGCATAGCGGCGGAAAAGCCGGGCATCGTCGCCCAGCAGTTGCATCAGGGTCTTCAGCATGGCGGCAGCTCCGGGGCCAGGGCGGGGGTGAAAGGCTGGGCTTGCGTGGGCGGGGGTGCATACCCGCCCAGCGCCCACAGCCGTGCGTAGCGTCCGCCCAGCGCCAGCAGCTCGGCATGGCGGCCGCGCTCGCGGATGGCTCCGCCCTCCACCACCAGGATCTGGTCCGCATGCATGACGGTGTCCAGCCGGTGGGCGATGACCAGCAGGGTGCGTCCGGCGGCCAGGCGCGACAGGGCTTCCTGGATGGTGGCCTCGCTCTCGGCATCGGCGGCGGCCGTGGGCTCGTCCAGCACGAGCACGGGCGCATCCAGCAGCACGGCGCGCGCAATGCTCACACGCTGCTGCTCGCCGCCGGACAACTGGGCGTCTTCGCCGATCACGGAGTCATAGCCGCGCGGCAGCGCCAGGATGCGTTCATGGATGTGGGCGGCGCGCGCCGCTTCTTCCACCTCTTGCGCGCTGGCCGAGGGCCGGCCCAGCGCAATGTTCTCGCGCACGCTGGCGTGCACCAGGCGCACGTCCTGCAGCACAAAGGCCAGGTGGCGGTACAGCTGCCGGGTCTCGATCTGCCGCAGGTCCACCCCGCCCAGCGTGATGCGCCCTTCGTTCGGGTCGAAGAAACGCAGCAACAGCCGGGCGAGCGTGGACTTGCCCGCGCCCGAGGCACCGACCACGGCGGTCACCGTGCCGGGCCTGAGCGTGAAATCCATGCCCTTGAGCACGTCATGCCCCGCCTCGTAGGCATGGCCAACGCCTTCGAAGCGGACTTCGCAGCCTTGGGGCAGCCTGCATTGATCGGCGGCCGGTTGCTCCAGCACGGGCGTGCGCAGCAGCGCCTGCACGCGCTGGGCGGCGCCCGTGGCGTGGTTGAGCGCATGCAGGTTGAAGCTGAGCAGCTGCAGCGGCGCGCTGATGCCCGGCGCCACCAGGGCAAAGGGCAGCACGTCCACGGGCGCCATCCAGCCCAGGGCCGTGAACAGCGTGCCGAAGGCCAGCACCACGCCCAGCACGGCCACGGGCGCGATCAGCGCATTGGCATTGGCGCGCGCCGACACCAGCGGGCGCGCAAAGCCGAGGAAGGCGTCGGTAAAACCATCGACGGCCTCGCGGTAGCTGCCATGGGCGCGCCCGCTGGCACCAAAGGCCTTGACCACGGGAATGCCGTGCACAAACTCCACCACGGCGTTGTTGATGCGCGCCAGCCCCGCGCCAAAGGCCGGCATGTGGGCGCCGCTGGCCTGCATGGCATGGCGCATCACCAGAAAGAAGATGCCGAACGGCAGGGCGGAGACCAGGGCCATGCGCCAGTCCATGGCCACCAGGTAGACCGCAGAAGCGGCCACCGTGCCCGCACCGCGCCCCACCGTGGTGTAGAAGTGCGCGGTCAGCTCGTGCAGGGTGGCCACGTCGTCCTGCATGGCCTGCTTGACCTGGCCCGAGGCCCGCTCGGTAAACCAGCCCAGCGGCACGCGCGCCAGCCGCTGCATGGCCGACAGGCGCAACTGGTGGGTGAGGCGGTTGTCGGCCAGATGGGCGACCAGCTCGCTCGACGACACCAGGGCCATGCCCGCGAGCAGGCAGGCAAGGCACAGCGCGATGACGCGCCAGGCCTCGGCCGCCACCATGCCGCCATCGGCCAGCGCCAGCCGCGCGATGTGGGCAATGCCGGCCAGCGGTGCCAGCGCCAGCACGGCGCCCGCAAACGACAGCAGTGCGGCAAGAACAAGCTGCGCGCGGATGGGCTGCAGCGTTTGCGCAATGGGGCCGGGGCCGGCCTGGGCGTCATCGGCCTCGGTGGAGTGCATGGGATTTCCTGGAAGGCATGGCGGGACAGAAAACAAGGGCTCTTGCCTGTCTTCCGAACGAGAACGCCAAACCCTCAATCCGCAGGGCAAGGAAGTTGAATCAGCCGGTAACGGGTTCCGAGAGACGGGAAGGCGCCGCGATGAAAGGAGCCTCAGCCCGCCGCCTGCACCGTGACCCAGTAGCGCGTGCGCGCGACCACCTGCACGGGCAGGCCCAGCGCCAGGTTGTGCAGGGCGCGGTCGGTGTCGCGCAGCGAGAACACGCCCGTCACGCGCAGGCCGGCCACCTGCGGGTCGCAGCGCAGCAGGCCCGTGCGGTAGCGCGCCAGCTCGGCCACCAGCTCGCCCAGCGGCATGTTGTCGGCCACCAGCACGCCGCGCGCCCAGGCGGCGGCACTTTCCTGCGTGGCCACCGGGGACTGGGCCAGATCACCGGAGAAGACGGCGCCCTGCCCTGCATCCACGCGCACCACCTGGCCCGGCGCCCGGGCGGGACGCACTTCCACCGCGCCCTCGAACACGGCCACGCGGGACTGCTCATCTTCCTGGCGCAGCGTGAAGCGCGTGCCCAGGGCCTGCACCGTGCCGTGGCGCGAGCGCACGCGCAGCGGGCGCGGCGCGCGTTGCGGATCAGGCGCAGTGGTCACGAGGATCTCGCCAGCGCGCAGCAGGATCAGGCGCTCAGCCCCGTCAAAGCGCAGGTCGATGGCCGAGGCCGAGGCCAGCACCACCTGCGTGCCATCCGGCAGCGTGATCTCGCGGACCTCGCCACGCGCCGTGCCATGGCTGGCAGCGGCGATCTGCCAGGCATCGGTGCCGCGCACCACATGGGCAATGCCACCGGCCATGGCCATGAAGCCCAACACCTGCATGGCGCGGCGGCGGCCACGGCGTGGCGCCGGCGACGCAGCGGAGGTGTCCGCCAGCGTATGCCGCGCAATGCCGCCGGGCACGCTGCGCAGCTTGTCGTCAAAGGCCTGCAGCCGACTCCAGGCCAGCTCGTGCCGCGGATGCTCGGCACGCCAGCGGACACAGGCGGCGCGGTCTTCGTCGCTGGCGTCATCGGCCCACAGCCGGGCCATCCATTCGGCGGCGCGCTGGACAATGGCCGGATCCAGCAGCTCGCCGGAGGCGTCGGAAGATGCGGGCGATGAGGACATGCGCGCGGAACCGTTCAGCACACAGGGCCGTGCAGCGCCTGGTAGCAGGCCAGCAGGCCGGCGGCGATGTATTTCTCCACCGAAGACACGGACACGCCCAGCTCGGCCGCAATGTCGCGGTAGGCCATGCCGTCGAGCTTGCACAGCAGCAAGGCTTTGCGCGCCTTGGGCGGCAGGCCGTTCAGCGCGGCATCGATCTCCACCAGCGCCTCCAGCGCCAGGGCACGTGTTTCTTCGGAGGGCGCCATCTGCTCGGGCAGCAGGGCCAGCGCTTCAAGATAGGCCGCCTCCACGCGGCGGCGCCGGTACAGGTCGATCACCAGGCCGTTGGCGATCTGGGTGAGATGGCGGCGGTGCTCGTCGGCCGGCGGAACACGGCCGGTGCGCAGCAGTTGCAGGTAAACGTCGTGCGCCAGATCGGCCGCATCAAAGGCATTGCCCAGCTTGCGGCGCAGCAGGCCGCGCAACCAGCCGTGGTGATCGGTGTAGAGAATTTCGACTTGTTGCTGAAGCGCAAACTCGGCGGCGGCCACGATACCCCTCCCTGTATCCCAGGGCGCAGGCAGGCCAGGGACGAATGACAAATGAGAACCATTTGCATTTTATAGGGAGACAGCCCCGCCGCCGCCAACGCCACCATCAACGCCACCTCCACCGCGTGCAGGCGCGGCTAGCGCGGCAGCAGGCCCGGCAGTATGGCGTTCAGGTCCACCGCATCGGCCATGGCGCGATTGCCTTCGTCGCCAGGATGCAGCCGGTCGCCCGAGTCGAAGCGCGCCGCCATGCGGGAAGGATGGGCGCCATCGCGCAGCACGGCATCGAAGTCGATCACCGCATCGAAGGCACCGCCCTGGCGTATCCAGGCGTTCACCTGCCGGCGCAGATCGTCCTTGTCGTCCTGGTAGTAGTCGTCCAGCGGCGTGCCTGGCAAGGCGCCCTCGAAGGGTGGCAAGGTGGCGCCGATCACGCGCAGGCCGTGGCTGCGCGCCCTGGCAACCAATTGGCGATAGCCCTCTGCCATGTCCTGCAGCGTGGGACGCGGCGCCTGCCGCGCAAAGGCCGTGCCGGGCCAGGAAATATCGTTGATGCCCAGCAGCACGATGAGGCTGCGCACACCGGGCTGGGCCAGCACATCACGCTCCAGCCGAGCCAGCGCATGCTCGCCCATGCCATCGGACAGCAGGCGCGCGCCAGAGATGCCAGCGTTGACCACGGCCGCGCCGTGCGGCGCCAGGCGCGCGGCCAGGAAGTCCGGCCAGCGGCTGTCCCGGTCCAGGCTGGCCGTGGCACCGTCGGTGATGGAGTCGCCCATCACCGCTACCACGGGCACCGCGGGCGCCGCGGTGTCGGCCTCGACCTGAATACCCGCCAACAACGGGCGGGCCGTGCTGCTGATTGCGCCAGGGTCCGAAGTCCGCAGCGCCGCAGCAGCGGACTGGTCGCCCGCCACGATCCAGCCGGTCTGGCGCCCATCCCAGTGAAAGCTCTGCACAGGCGTGGCGCCGGGCAGGTACAGGCTCACGGCCACCTGCGACAGCGCCGCCAGAGGCAAGGCCACAGGGTCGCTGACCAGGTATGCGCCTGCGGCAATGCTGGCTTGCGCGCTGCCGCCAAAGGTCACGGCCTGCAGGCTGCCAGCATCAATGGCGCCCGCCGGCAACGACTTTGCCACGGTGGCCCTGCCCACCGTCACAGGCTGGCCGCCATAGGCGTTGGACAGCACGATGCGCAGGCGCGGCCCGCCCAGGCTGATGCGCGCCACCTGGCGCACGGTCTGGTCCTGCAGCACAGCGGGCAGGTTGGTGGGAAAGAGGAAGTCCGCCCCCCAGACCGGCTGCGGGCTGGCCTGCCAGGTGGCGGCCCAGTTGGAGGCTTCAGCCGAATCCGCCGGCACCGTCGAATCCGCCATGGTGGGCGTGGAAATCACAAGCGCCAGAAGGACCGCGCCCGAGGCCGTGGAAAGCGATGGAAAGGGTTGCCGCATGCAAGGAATCCGATGTCTGTCGATGACGGGATCATGGATTCAAGGGCTGCGCGGGACTAGACGGTCTGCGGGAACACCATCTGTGAATTTAATTCACGATAACAGCTATGCCGTGCCCGGGTGGCAATAAACAGGGCGGGTTTCAGGAGATTGCTGCAGGAGCGATGTCAGGCTGAGGCGATCTTCTGCCGGCAAATGCACATATCCTGGATTCCACTGTGGAAATTACCTGATATTCAGTTTTCGCATTTCAGGCTTTAATTCTTCAAGCCTACAGTATTTCTTTGCCATTTCATCAGCATATACAACTGAGCTAGATCTTATGCCAGTTGTTGCCTTCGTTAAATAATATATTTCTTGATTAGAATTCATTTCCCCTATCAGATATAAATTCTCCCCAAAACCATCCGATGAATCCTGAAAAACACACCACCCCGATTTTATTTCCCTAACTCCTTTCTGAAGAATCGATAGTCCTTCCCTTGAAGCCTCAATATTCATTTTTTCTCGAAAATCAACATATTTACTCTTTTCAAGCTGGAAAAACATATAAAAATAGTTTGTTTCAACGTGAGTATATATTCTTATATTAAAAGCCTCTTTTGGCAGGAACCCGGGGATCCATGACGTATATCCTTTGCCATATTTCTTCAAGTCCTCATAGGAAGAGAACGTACTCTCCTCCTGATTTTCAGCCGTTGAAATCAATAGAACAAATATCAGGAATATAACTCCAGAGATCAACGCAAAGAATATCTTCATCTTTTTCTTCATTTTTTATATATTCAGTATCCATCACGTCCAAGATCAGCTTTTCGCCACTGATCTCCAGTTTTTCCGACACGCCAGATGGGGTAAGCAGTCCGTCTGTTTCCATGAATTTTGTGCAAGCAGTCAATTAATAGAACATGCCAAAAATTCGACACAATGCATTTATTTATTTTTATTGAAATCTTTCTGGCTTTTCTTCTTTTTATTGCCTGTCAAAATGGCAAAAACAATAAATGCCACGCCCAAAAATACACCACCCCATTCCCCAAAAAAATCCAGAATCGGCAACATCAACCAACAAATAAAATAGAATGGAGATGATTTCAATCCTGACTGAACATTGACTCCATCGGGCAACCCAAGTGTGACAACAATGAAGAAACAACCAATTAAGAAAAGTAATTTTTTCATTATCTTCCCAGGAGAATAATTCTTAATCCTCTCTTCCAATCATCTTCAACATCATGAGCATTGGAGAATGGATTCAATTTTGGATCGAATGGCATTTTATACGCAGGATCTCCACCTGCAGATATGCAACGGCATCCCTGTGCAGGATCTGCTGTTGAATTTTCAGGGGGGATGAAGTCCGTGGATTTTTTCGAATCACCAGATTTTAAAATAAGTGAATTTTTATCGGAACAATCCCATTCTACACATGGAAGATCAAGTGGATCTTCTGGATACCCCGGATTTGGCGCTTGCGTCATGTTCGCAGCAGCCTCATATGCTGCACGACGAGGCAGATCGCTAAGCAAAATAGGTCTTGGCATTTTTCTTCGTGGATAGCATGTTCCCGCCGCAGGGGGACCAATTGAGTGTAGACCCACCGGGCCTATCCAATTCAATGGATTTTTAGGGTAATTCAAATGATTAGTCCCGCCCAGTCAACCAATCGGATCCTGATTGATATAACGCCCCACCACCGGATCGCAATACCGATGCCGGTTTTAATACAGCCCCGTCTCCCTGTCATGGTGCTGCCCTGGCAGCCAGAAGGCCTGGTGCATCTGCTTCGGATTGTGTTTCTGAATTGTTATTTTTTATTTGATGGATTTTTTTCAAGAAATAATTTATTTATCTCAACATTGTCTTTCCATTTTTTTGCTAGCGAATTTGCTTTCTTTTTGTTTCCGTTGTCATAAAAATGCTTCACATAGTTGAATTGCGCTAGTTCATGACCTAACAAGGCAGCTTTTTCCAGCCAAGTCAGGGATTCTTTCTCATTGTATTCAGAGAGTGTATAGTATTCGTAAAGCCCATAAGAAGCCTTGGGATCAGTTTCGGCCTTATTTTTAAGATCAAGGATTTCATTTGAATTTAAATGATATATCGATCCGGATGATTGATCTGAATTGGCCATGTGGGTCATTGTTATGAGCATGAATAATATGAAAATGTACCGCATCATTTCCCCTTTGACGAAGGGTTGAAATCTATCATCTTTCTCCGGAAAGAGATTTAAATAGACCAGCCCCATGGATCTATGCCAATATTTGGGTTTTGGGGTAATTGTAATAATTAACACCTCCATTCAAGCCGATAGGATCCTGATTGATACAACTCCCCACCACCGGATCGTAATACCGATGCCGGTTGTAATACAGCCCCGTCTCCCTGTCATGGTGCTGCCCCGGCAGCCGGATCGCCTGGTGGATGCCTTGCGGGTTGTACTCCTGCAGCACATTGCCCCAGGGGTCCAGCTTGGCAGCCCAGGCCACCTGGCATGAGGGCCAGGGCTGGCGTGTGGTTGGGGTCTTCCTGGTCGGGCAGGCCTGCAGTGATGGCTTGTACCAGCAGGTGGGCCCCGCCTTGGGGATCGCCGTTGGCCGTGGTGCCCAGGCGTACCAGGGGCGTGAAGCTGCCCGGTTCGTAGATGGTGTGTTCTATGTGGCGCGTGTCACTGCCGTGCTGCAGACGTTCCGTGCGGATGAGGCGGTCGCCGTCCCAGCCGTAGTAATGGGTGCGGCCTGATGACCCGCATCAAGGCGCGCCAACAAAAAAAGCCCCTGCCTCGAAAGGCAGGAGCTGTCAGGGGCCCGGGGCGCCATGCGTGGCATCGCCGGGCCGGCTAGCAACGGGTTGGCATCAGCCGGCAGCCGCCTCCGGCGACGGCTTGGGCTGCAGGCGCTTGAGCACGCGCGGCACGATGAGCACGCAGGCCACGATGATGATCAGCGTCAGCGACATGGGGCGCTGCAGGAAGATCCACCAGCTGCCTTCGCCGATGGACACGGCATTGCGCATCTGTGCCTCGGCCAGGGGGCCCAGGATCATGCCGACCACGACGGGCGCGGTGGGGAAGTCGAAGCGGCGCATGATCACGCCCAGCACGCCGATGCCGTACAGCAGGAACAGGTCGAAGGCGCTCTGGCGCATGCCGTAGGCACCCACGGTGGCGAAGATCAGGATGCCGGCGTACAGCTGGGGACGCGGGATCTTGAGCAGCTTGACCCACAGGCCCACCATGGGCAGGTTGAGCACCAGCAGCATCAGGTTGCCGATGTACAGCGAGGCGATCAGCGCCCAGACCAGGGCGGCCGAAGAGCTGAACAGCTGCGGGCCGGGGTTGATGCCGTAGTTCTGGAACGCACCCAGCAGCACGGCCGTGGTGTTGCTGGTGGGAATGCCCAGGGTCAGCAGCGGGATCAGCGCGGCGGTCACGGTGGCGTTGTTGGCGGCCTCGGGGCCGGCCACGCCTTCGATGGCGCCCTTGCTGCCGAACTCGGCACGGTTCTCACCCTTGGCCAGCTTCTTTTCGGTGGCGTAGCTCAGGAAGGTGGGGATCTCGGTGCCGCCGGCAGGGATGCAGCCGAAGGGTGTGCCGATGACGGTACCGCGCAGCCAGGCGGGCCACGACCGCTTCCAGTCGCGGCCGGTCATGTGAACGCGGCCCATCCTGTTTTGCGTATCGACGACCTTGCCTTCGTACATGGCGGCATACAGCACCTCGGCCACGGCGAACAGGCCCACGGCCACGAGCACGATGTCCACGCCGTCCAGCAGCTCCATCTTGCCCATGGTGTAGCGCGCAGCGCCGGAGATCTGGTCCATGCCGATGCAGCCCAGCGCCAGCCCCAGGAACAGGGCCGTCATGCCGCGCAGCGCGCTCTGGCCGAGCACGGCACTGACGGTGGTGAAGGCCAGCACCATCAGCATGAAGTACTCGGGCGGGCCCAGCTTGACGGCAAAGTCGGCCACCGAGGGGGCGAACAGCGTCACGACCACGGTGGCCACGGTGCCGGCCACGAAGGAGCCGATGGCGGAGGTGGCCAGCGCGGCGCCCGCGCGGCCGCTCTTGGCCATCTTGTTGCCCTCCATGGCCGTGACCATGCTCGCGGTCTCCCCGGGCGTGTTCAGCAAGATGGAGGTGGTGGAGCCGCCATACATGGCGCCGTAGTAGATGCCCGCGAAGAAGATCATCGAGGCGGTGACCTCGACCTTGGCGGTAATGGGCAGCAGCATGGCCACGGCCACGGCCGGGCCGATGCCGGGCAGCACGCCCACGGCCGTGCCCAGGGCACAGCCGACCAGGGCCCACAGCAGATTGGCCGGTGTGATGGCGGTGGCGAAGCCCGCCATCAGTGCGTCAAAGATTTCCATTACAGCCACCCCGTCTCAGTCAGGCCTGGCAGGTTGATTGCCAGGAATTGCGTGAAGGCCCAGAACACGGGCGCCGAGATCAGCAGTCCGGTGATCACATCCTTGGCCCAGGTGATGGGCTTGCCCGCCTGGGTCTGGCCACCGGCGCGGCGCAGGCCCTGTACGGCCAGCACGTAGCAGATGGTGCAGCTGACGATGAAGCCTGCCGTGCCGATCAGCGCGGCATTGACCATCAGGCCGGCCGACACCCAGACGAAGGCACCGATGTCGGCGCGAGGATGGCCACCCGGGGCGGAGGCTTCGCGAAAGCCGCCCGTGCGAGCCTCCCAGACCAGCCAGGCGCCGCAGACCGCGAGCACCACGGCACACAGCCAGGGCAGGAAATTGGGACCGACGCCGCCGTAGCCGGCATCGCCGGGAATTTGCAGCGCGCCGAAGGCCAGGCCTGCAGCGACGAGCAGCACGCCGGAGCCGACGATGGTCTGCGCGCGAACCGAGGGAAAGCCGCTGGGCTCATCGGCCTGGGCGGCATCGGTGGCAAGTGGATTGGGTTGTGAGGACTCGGACATGGTCAGTTCCTGGCCGCAGCGGGACCGGCGACCGGGCCGGCCACCGCTGCAGACGTGGGGAAAAAATTAAGCCGCCGGGGCCTGCGAGCCGCTGGCGCGGCGCGCGGGCATCTTCCGCTTCTTGGAGCAGGCGCTGCGACTGGTGCCTGCCGTGGCCCGCAGCAGTGCGGGCCTGTTGCCGCACCGGCCCCGCAAGAGGCCTATGCGGCAGTTCGATCACACCATGCCGGACTTGACCATGGTGGCGCGCAGGCTCGCGAACTCCTGGTCCACGAACTCGCCGAAGGCATCGCCGGCCAGCCATGCAGGCGTCCAGTCGTTCTTCTGCAGAGCCTCGGCCCAGGCCTTGCTCTTGGTGGCCTTCTCCAGCATGGCGACCAGCGCATCGCGCTGCGGCTTGGTGATGCCTGGCGCGCCGTACACGCCGCGCCAGTTGCCGATCTCCACGTTGATGCCCTGCTCCTTGAGCGTGGGCACATCCACGCCCTTCAGGCGCTGGCCCGAGGTCACGCCGATGGGCTTCATCTTGCCGGTGCTGATGTACTCGGCGAACTCGCTGAAGCCGCTGCCGCCCACGGTGACGTTGCCGCCCAGGATGGCGGAGATGGCCTCGCCGCCTCCACGGAAGGCCACGTAGTTGATCTTGGAGGGATCGACGCCGACTTCACGCGCGATCATGGCTGCCGCAATGTGCTCGGTGGAGCCGCGCGAGCCGCCGCCCCACTTGACGGAGCCCGGGTCCTTCTTGAGCTGGGCGATCACCTCGGCCATGTTCTTGAAGGGCGAGTTGGCGGGCAGCACGAACACGTTGTATTCGCTGGTCAGGCGCGCCAGCGGCGTGGCCTGCGTCAGGTTCACGGGCGGCTTGCCCGTGATGATGCCGCCCAGCATGACGGCGCCCATGACCATCATGGCGTTGGGATCGCCCTTGCTGCCGTTGACGAACTGCGCAAGACCGATGGCGCCGGCGGCGCCGCCCTTGTTGTCATAGGTGACAGAAGCAGCCTGACCAGCGTCCTGCAAAGCCTTGCCCAGGGCACGGCCCGTGGTGTCCCAGCCGCCGCCGGGGTTGGCCGGCAGCATCATCTTGACGGCGACCGCAGCCTGCGCAGACAGCGGCAGGCTGCCTGCGGCGGCCAGTGCGGCCAGCGACTTCAGAAAAGTATCACGACGCATGGTTTGACTCCTTATGTTGTAAGGCTGTCGATGATCGGTTCGCTACCTGTCAAATGGCTGTCCAAACCCCTAGGGGAATCCCTAGATCGCTCTTGGCGCGATGGCCTGCATCGCGCCCGGTGCTAACGTGCGGGCCATGCAATTGCTGCTCGTAGAAGATGACAACGCCATGCGCACCACGCTGCAGCGCACGCTGATCCGGCGCGGCATCCAGGTGGAGACGGCGGCCGACGGCCCCTCGGCCCTGGCGCAGTGGCTGATGCGCGAGCCCGACGCCGTGGTGCTGGATTTGAGCCTGCCCGGCCTGGATGGCCTGCAGGTGCTGGAGCGTGCGCGCGGCCAGGGCCTGCGCACGCCCGTGCTCATTCTGACCGCGCGCGGCACCGTGGGCGACCGCGTGCTGGGCCTGAACGCCGGCGCGGACGACTACCTGGCCAAGCCCTTCGACCTCGACGAGCTGGAGGCCCGGCTGCGCGCCCTGCTGCGCCGCAGCAGCGACAGCTTCGCGCCCAAGCCACCGCCCGAGACCATTGCCATGGGCGCGCTGCGCTACGACAAGGCCAGCGGCGCCATCCACCGCGATGGCGAGATCATGGAGCTGACGCCCCGCGAGCTGGCCCTGATGCACGCCCTGCTGGCGCGCCCCGGCCATGCCGTGGCCAAGGAGCGGCTGTTCGCGCTGGTGTTTCCCGGCGAGTCCGACGTGCAGTACGAGGCCGTGGAAGTCGTCGCCTACCGGCTGCGCAAGAAGCTGTCGGGCACGGGCGTGCAACTGGTCACGCTGCGCGGCCTGGGCTATCTGCTCAAGGCCGAGTCGGCCTGACGCATTGCCGCATTTCTGCACCGCAAGCCCATGCGCGACCCCGGTCTTCCCCTTCCCGCCCCCGCCCGCGCGCGCCAGCCCTGGTCGCTGCGCCGCCAACTGCTGACGGGCATTCTCGTCCCCGTCATTCTGTTCATTGGCTTCAATACCTGGAGCCTCTACCACCAGACGCTGGCTGCGCTGAACACGGCCTATGACCGCACGCTGCTGGCATCGGCCAAGAGCATCAGCGAGCAGCTGGATGTGACGGGCTATGACGAGTCCGCCCAGTTGCATGCCATCGTTCCCTACTCGGCGCTGGAGATCTTCGAGGCCGACAACCAGAGCCGCATGTTCTACCGCGTCTCCACGCTGGACGGGGAAATGGTGTCGGGCTTTGGCGAGCTGCCCATGTGGCACGGCGTCATCCCCCAGCGCCCGCCCTACGCGGCCCTGGTCGATTTCTACGACGCCCAGTTCCGCGGCCGGCCCGTGCGCATGGCCGTGCTGCTGCAGCCCGTGGCCAGCGCCAAGGGGCGCGGCATGGCCGTGATCCAGGTGGCCGAGACGCTGGAGCTGCGCGAGACCCTGGCCCTGCAGATCCTGCGCACCACGCTGGCGCGCCAGGCCCTGCTGGTGGCCGCCGTGGCGCTGATCGTGATCCTCGTCGTCCAGCGCGCCACCCAACCCGTGCGCCGGCTCAGCAGCGACCTGCGCTCTCGCCCGCGCGGCGACCTGAGCCCGCTGTCGGCCCCCGCTGCGCCGCGCGAGTTGCAGCCGCTGCTGGAGGCCATCAACCAGCTCATGCTGCGGCTGCGCCAGCTGCTGTCGGACCAGAAGCGTTTCGTGCGCGATGCATCGCACCAGTTGCGCACGCCGCTGGCCGTGCTCAAGGCGCAGCTGCAGTCGGCCCAGCGCGGCGATGTGCCGGCCGAGCAGGCCTTCGAGGAAATCGGCGCCACCGTGGACCGCGCCACGCGGCTGGCCAACCAGATGCTGGCGCTGGCCAAGGTCGAGCAGCTACGCCAGGAAGACAGCGCCGAGCCGGCGTCGCCCGCACCCAGCCTGCTGGACGAAGTGGTGCGCGACGTGGCCATCGAACTTTCCCCGCTGATTGCCGAGCAGGACATCGACTTCTCCATAGACACCGAACCCTGCCCCGTGCCGGCCCACGAATGGATGCTGCGCGAACTCACGCGCAACCTGCTGCACAACGCCATACGCCACATGCCCGCGGCCGGCAGCCTGCACATCAGCGTGCACCAGGCCGGCAGCCAGGCCGTGCTCAGCCTGCGCGACAGCGGGCCGGGCATAGACAGCGACCTGGCCCAGCGGCTGTTCCAGCCGTTCTCGGCCGGCAATGCGCGCAGCGGCTCGGGCCTGGGGCTGGCCATCTGCCACGAGATCGTGCAAACGCTGGGCGGCGCCATCGAACTGCGCAACATCTACCGGCAAGGCCTGGTCTGCGGATTGCACGCGCACGTGGCGATTCCGCTGCAACCGGCCACTGGCAAGCACCCCGCGCCGCGCGCACAATAACGCCATGACCGATATCGAATCCATGCGTCTGGACAAATGGCTGTGGTGCGCGCGTTTCTACAAGACGCGCAGCCTGGCGGTAGAAGAGATCGGCAAGGGCCGCATCACCGTCAACGGAGCCCCGGTCAAGCCCGCGCGCGAGGTGCGCTGCGGCGACACCGTGGCGCTGCGCCAGGGCCAGATTCCGCGCACCGTGGTCATCCGTGGCCTGTCCGGCATGCGTGGCCCGGCGCCAGTGGCCCAGGCCCTGTACGAAGAAACCGCCGCAAGCCAGGCCGAGCGGGAGCGCCTGGCCGAGCAGCGCAGGCTGGCGCCCGAGCCCGCCAGCAGCATTGCCGACCAGCATGACGGCCGCCCCACCAAGCGCGACCGCCGCCAGATCGACCAGGTGCGCGAGCGCGGCAACTGGGACAGCCGCTGGAGCGCATCCATCGACGACCTGGACCGGCGCTGAATCCTGCGGCCCTGCCCGCCTCACGCCTTTTCTCATGGGTTTGCGGGCGCAGACCCCTGCGGCGTTCAGACCACCTGGTCCTTGGCCGGTGCGTCGTCGCCCTGCGCACGCGGCAGGATGAGGTTCATGACCATGGCGGCCATGGCCCCCACGGTCACGGCCGAGCCCAGCAGGTACTGCAGCATGTCCGGCAGGGTCTGCACCCAGTCCTTGGGGGCCAGCGTGGCGAAGAAGGAGCAGATGATGGGCACGCCCACCACCAGCATGGCACGCTCGTCCAGGCGCACATGGCGCAGGATGCGGATGCCCGCCATGGCAATGGTCACGCAGACCACGGCAAACATGCCGCCGATCACGGGCGAGGGAATGGCCGCAATCAGCGCCGAGAACTTGCCCAGGAAGCCCAGGCAGGCCAGCACCAGACCGGCTGCAATGAAAACCATGCGGCTGGCCACGCCGGTGATGGAGATCACGCCGGCATTGGTGGAGTAGCCGGTGACCGGCGTGGCGCCGATCAGCGCGGCCACGCTGCAGCTCAGGCCCTCGCCCACGGCGCCACGGTCGAGCTGGCGGCTGGTGATGGGCTGGTTGATCACGGCCGATACCGCGAACCAGGTGCCCGTGGTTTCCGCCATGACCACCAGATAGATCACGACAAAGGTCAGCACGGCGGGCAGGCTGAACTGCAGCGGGTAGTCGATGCCGGCCAGCTTGGGCAGCGTCAGCCAGGGCGCATCCGCAACCGGCTGCCAGGCGAACAGGCCCATGGCCCAGGCCACGGCCGTGCCACCGGCCAGCGCAATGATCACCGACGACAGCCGCATCCAGCGGCCCAGCCGGTTGTCGAAGCGCAGGCCCAGCATCATGGCCGCGATCAGCAGGGCCGCCGACACCGAAGCCAGGGCAATGGACTGGTTGACCGTCATGCCTCCGTGGACCGAGAACACGTTGGCACTCAGCGCGATAGGCAGCAGCGACAGCCCCACCACGAGGATGATGGTGCCGCCGACGATGGGCGGCACCAGCCAGCGGATCACCCGGTGGAACCAGCCCAGCGCCCCCAGCGCAATGACGATCAGCGCCCCCGGAATCAGCGCGCCATAGACCGCTCCCATGCCGCCGAAGCCGCCGCCCGCGCCAAAGGCCACGGCCAGGATGGCACCCAGAGGAATATAGGACGGCCCTTGTGCCACGGGCATGCGCATGCACCAGGCCGTCTGGATCAACGTGCCCAGTCCCGCCGCGAGGAAAGTGGACTGGATCATGGACGCTGCGTCGGCCTGCGACAGCGCCAGGGCCGAGGCAATGATGAAGGGCACGACATAGACGTCCATGGCCATCACATGCTGCAGGCCCAGCAACAAGGCCTGTGAGATCGTGACGCGGTCGTCGGGGCGGGCGATCAGGCGCCCTTCGTAGGAGGAGGTCGGTTCGGTCATGGGACGGAAAAATGCGGAAAACGGCCGCAGCGCAAAGACTGCGGCGCTCAGACAGCAGTGACAGCGCCGACCGCGCCGGCGGCCTGGCGCCGGTGCACGCACTCGCCCTGCACCCAGGTGCTGGCCACATTGGCGCGCGTGGCGTGGTGGATGATCTTTTGCAGAATGTCGGCCGGGCCATCCGCGCCGGGCCAGATCTGGACATTGGAGTCAGGCCCCTGGCAGTCGATGGCCAGGGCGTCCATGGCATGGCCGGGCTCGATGCGGCCAATGGGCAGGTCCAGCGCATCACCCCCCGCCGCCGTGGCCAGCCAAAGGGCAAAGACGTGGTCGATGCGGGCCTGCACGCCCTGTCCCGCCCTGCCGCGCTGCGAAGCGCCCAGGGCCGGGTCCACCCCCTCATGCAAGGCCAGGGAGGCCGTCATGGCATGGCGGCAGGCATCGAACATGCTGGGGCTGTAGCCGCCCGAGATGTCCGTGGCCAGCCCCATGCCCAACCCCTGCGAGCGGCCGCTGCGGGCAGGGAACACGCTGTTGGCGAAATAGAAGTTGGACAGAGGGCAATGCGCGACCGAGGCGCCCGTGCGCGCCATCAGCGCCACGTCATCGGCCGTGAGGAAGTTGGCATGGGCCACGACCGTGCGGCGCGTGAGCAGGCCGAAATCATGCAGCGCATGCGCATCGGTGCGGCCCTGGCGTTCCAGCACATGGGCATGCGCCCAGTCGCTCTCGGAGCAATGGGTTTGCACATGGGCACCGGTGCGTCCAGCCAGGTCGCCCAGGCCGTGCAGCAGCTCGTCGGTGCACGAAGGAATGAAGCGCGGCGTGATCACCGGCAGCACGCGCTGCTGCGCGTTGTCCGGATGCTGGCGCAGCCAGTCGACAAAGCGCGCTGTCTCGGCAATGCTTTCGGCGGCGCTGGCGTCCTTGTAGTACGGGGGGCATTGCGACGGCTCGTCCATCGCCACCTTGCCCACCAGGGCGCGCTGCCCCAGGGCCAGGCAGCGTTCGGCCAGCACCTGGTTGCCCACGGCGTGGATGGTGCCGAAGTACATGGCCGTCGTCGTGCCATTGGCCAACAGCGTGCGCACCACGCTGTCGTAGACCGAAGCGGCAAAGCCGGCATCGCCGTAGCGCGCTTCCAGGGGAAAGGTGTACTCCTGCAGCCAGGTTTCCAGCGGCACATCCAGCGCCTTGCCGCTTTGCGGCCATTGCGGTGCATGCACATGCAGGTCCACCATGCCGGGCAAAAGGTACTGGCCTTCGGGCAGGCGCTGCAGCGTGCCTGCGGCCGCATGCGCGGCCTCCAGAGCGGCGCGGCGGGGATCACCGCGCTCCAGCACTGCATCGATCATGCCGCCGCCATCCACCACGATCAGCACGTCCTGCTGGATGCGCAGCGCATCCGGCACGGGCGCATCGAAAGCAGTACACAACAGGGCCCAGCCCCGGCCTGCGTCAGCGGAATTCATCATGGAAACGCGCCCCCTTGGCTCACTTGGCCTTGAGCTTGGCCAGGTCCTCGGCCGTCAACCATCGCCACTGACCCGGCTGCAGGTCGTCGGTGAGTTCCAGCTCGCCGATCTTCCAGCGATGCAGGCCTTCGACGCGGTTGCCCACGGCCGCGATCATGCGCTTGACCTGGTGGTACTTGCCTTCGGTCAGCGTGAGGTCCAGCACATGCTCGCTCACCTGCTCGCAGGCAGCGGCCTTGACGGGCTTGGGGTCATCGTCGAGCACCACGCCGTCGAGCAGGCGCTGCACCTGGCCGGCATCGACCGGATGCTTGGTGGTCACGCGATAGATCTTGGGCACATGCTTCTTGGGCGAACTCATACGGTGGATGAACTGGCCGTCATCGCTGAGCAGCAGCAGGCCCGTCGTGTCCTGGTCCAGCCGCCCCACGGCCTGCACGCCCTGCACGGCACCCTTGTTCGGGCGCAGCCGCAGCGGCAGGGGCAAAAGCGAGTAAATGCTCGGATAGGTCGAAGGTTTTTGCGAGCACTCCGTGCCCGCCGGCTTGTGCAGCAGCACATAGCCCAGCGCGTGATAGGCCCACTCCACACCCTGCACGCGATAGCGCAGGCCTTCAGGATCGATGTCCTGCGTGGAGTCAAGGCAACGCACCCAGTCATTGGCCTCGGTGTCCCACAGTTCCACCCAGCCCTGCTGGACCAGGCCAGAGCACACGCGGCGGATGCCGAACCCTTGGGAATACAGAATGTCTTGCAGTTGCATGTTCATCTTTCAAGCCGTCTGCGCCCACCATGGCGCACGCACATCGCGCAGGCGACGATACAAGTACTTCTGCGCAAACAAGCAAAAAACCCCGTAGCTTTGGGCTACGGGGTTTCTTGGGCTGTAAGAGCCTGACGATGACCTACTTTCACACGGGAACCCGCACTATCATCGGCGCAAAGTCGTTTCACTGTCCTGTTCGGGATGGGAAGGAGTGGTACCAACTTGCTATGGTCATCAGGCATAACTTTTTGTCATGCTGCTCACCGAGCAACACAACGAATTCATAGAGTCTGTAATCAGCTTTGTATTTTGACTGCGCCTTACTTGGCATAACCACCTTGATGATCAACGTCATCAAAGTTATAGGGTCAAGCCTCACGAGCAATTAGTACTGGTTAGCTTAACGCATTACTGCGCTTCCACACCCAGCCTATCAACGTCCTGGTCTTGAACGACTCTTCAGGGGGCTCAAGGCCCCGGCAGATCTCATCTTGAAACGAGTTTCCCGCTTAGATGCTTTCAGCGGTTATCTCTTCCACACTTAGCTACTCGGCAATGCCACTGGCGTGACAACCGATACACCAGAGGTGTGTCCACTCCGGTCCTCTCGTACTAGGAGCAGGCTTCCTCAAATCTGCAGCGCCCACGGAAGATAGGGACCAAACTGTCTCACGACGTTTTAAACCCAGCTCACGTACCTCTTTAAATGGCGAACAGCCATACCCTTGGGACCGACTACAGCCCCAGGATGAGATGAGCCGACATCGAGGTGCCAAACACCGCCGTCGATATGAACTCTTGGGCGGTATCAGCCTGTTATCCCCAGAGTACCTTTTATCCGTTGAGCGATGGCCCTTCCATACAGAACCACCGGATCACTATGTCCTGCTTTCGCATCTGCTCGACTTGTCAGTCTCGCAGTTAAGCACGCTTATGCCATTGCACTATCGTCACGATGTCCGACCGTAACTAGCGTACCTTCGAACTCCTCCGTTACGCTTTGGGAGGAGACCGCCCCAGTCAAACTGCCTACCATGCACTGTCCCCGATCCCGATAAGGGACCTGGGTTAGAACCTCAAACGCACCAGGGTGGTATTTCAACGTCGGCTCCATGAGAACTAGCGTCCTCACTTCAAAGCCTCCCACCTATCCTACACAGATCCGTTCAAAATCCAATACAAAGCTACAGTAAAGGTTCATGGGGTCTTTCCGTCTTTCCGCGGGGAGATTGCATCATCACAAACATTTCAACTTCGCTGAGTCTCTGGAGGAGACAGTGTGGCCATCGTTACGCCATTCGTGCAGGTCGGAACTTACCCGACAAGGAATTTCGCTACCTTAGGACCGTTATAGTTACGGCCGCCGTTTACTGGGACTTCAATCAAGAGCTTGCACCCCATCATTTAATCTTCCAGCACCGGGCAGGCGTCACACCCTATACGTCCACTTTCGTGTTTGCAGAGTGCTGTGTTTTTATTAAACAGTCGCAGCCACCGATTTTTTGCAACCGCTTTGGGCTCCCTTTGTTCAAGTTCACCTACTTGCGGCATACCTTCTCCCGAAGTTACGGTATCAATTTGCCGAGTTCCTTCTCCAGAGTTCTCTCAAGCGCCTTAGAATACTCATCTCGCGCACCAGTGTCGGTTTGCGGTACGGTCGTGTGTAGCTGAAGCTTAGTGGCTTTTCCTGGAAGCAGGGTATCACTCACTTCGTCTGCAAGCAGACTCGTTATCACCCCTCATCTAAGCCCGGCGGATTTGCCTACCAGGCATGACTACAGGCTTGAACCAACATATCCAACAGTTGGCTGAGCTAACCTTCTCCGTCCCCACATCGCACTACACATCGGTACAGGAATATTGACCTGTTTCCCATCAGCTACGCATCTCTGCCTCGCCTTAGGGGCCGACTCACCCTACGCCGATGAACGTTGCGTAGGAAACCTTGCGCTTACGGCGAGGGGGCTTTTCACCCCCTTTAACGCTACTCATGTCAGCATTCGCACTTCTGATACCTCCAGCACCCGTTACCAGGCACCTTCACAGGCTTACAGAACGCTCTCCTACCACTTGCAATAAATTGCAAATCCGCAGCTTCGGTAACTGGCTTAGCCCCGTTACATCTTCCGCGCAGGACGACTCGATCAGTGAGCTATTACGCTTTCTTTAAATGATGGCTGCTTCTAAGCCAACATCCTGACTGTTTTAGCCTTCCCACTTCGTTTCCCACTTAGCCAATTTTAGGGACCTTAGCTGGCGGTCTGGGTTGTTTCCCTCTTGAGTCCGGACGTTAGCACCCGGTGCTCTGTCTCCCAAGCTGTACTCTGCGGTATTCGGAGTTTGCATAGGTTTGGTAAGTCGCCATGACCCCCTAGCCTAAACAGTGCTCTACCCCCGCAGGTAATACTTGAGGCACTACCTAAATAGTTTTCGGAGAGAACCAGCTATTTCCAAGTTTGTTTAGCCTTTCACCCCTATCCACAGCTCATCCGCTAGTTTTGCAACACTAGTCGGTTCGGACCTCCAGTACCTGTTACGGCACCTTCATCCTGGCCATGGATAGATCACTTGGTTTCGGGTCTACACCCAGCGACTGGACGCCCTATTCGGACTCGATTTCTCTACGGCTCCCCTATTCGGTTAACCTTGCCACTGAATGTAAGTCGCTGACCCATTATACAAAAGGTACGCAGTCACCCTTGCGGGCTCCTACTTTTTGTAAGCATGCGGTTTCAGGATCTATTTCACTCCCCTCCCGGGGTTCTTTTCGCCTTTCCCTCACGGTACTGGTTCACTATCGGTCGATGATGAGTATTTAGCCTTGGAGGATGGTCCCCCCATATTCAGACAGGGTTTCTCGTGCCCCGCCCTACTTTTCTCTAGCTCAGTACCACCAGTCGGTTTTCACATACAGGGCTATCACCTACTATGGCCGGACTTTCCATTCCGTTTTGTTAACCGTCTGACTATCACTAGAAGGCTCTTCCGATTTCGCTCGCCACTACTTTCGGAATCTCGGTTGATGTCTTTTCCTCTGGGTACTTAGATGTTTCAGTTCTCCAGGTTCGCCTCGCATACCTATGTATTCAGTATGCGATACCCTTGCGGGTGGGTTTCCC
>NZ_LZZV01000019.1:0-782 GCF_014170385.1 Delftia sp. UME58 | reverse complement strand
GGCGCCCAGCGCAACACTGTTGGCGGTGGTCGCCCGGGCGGCGAGACCGATGGCGACGCTGGAGTCACCCGATGCTTCGCTGATGCCACCCAGCGCCACGGAGAAATTACCCGTGGCTTTGTTGTTGACGCCGATGGCCACGCTCGAATCGCCCTTGGCCTTGCTGAGCGTGCCGATGGCGACGCTGTCGGTGTTCGACGATTCGCTGTTGATGCCGGCCGCGATCGAGCCTGGGCCGTTGGCGACGGCGCCCGTGCCGATGGCGACTGCATCCTGGCCGGCGGCCTGGGAGTCGGCGCCGGTGGAGTTGGCGTGGAAATACTTGGTGCCCGTGTTGTAGACGTTTTCGATGCGGTCGCCGATCGCCGTGGAGTCGGTGGTCACTTTTTTCAACTGGGCGACATTGACGGCGTCGGAGTCTTCCGCACCAGCCGACAAACCGGTGATGCGGCGGTTGCCCACGTTCACTTCACCGGTGGCTTTGCCGCCGACGAGATAGGCGTCGTTGTTCAACGTAGCGCCCGAGGCGACGGAACCGGCGCCCAGCGCAACACTGTTGTCGGCGGTGGCGCGGGCGGCCAGGCCGATGGCGACGCTGGAGTCACCCGATGCTTCGCTGATGCTGCCCAGCGCCACGGAGAAATCGCCCGTGGCTTTGTTGTTGACGCCGATGGCCACGCTCGAATCGCCCTTGGCCTTGCTGAGCGTGCCGATGGCGACGCTGTCGGTGTTCGACGATTCGCTGTTGATGCCGGCCGCGATCGAGCCTGGGCCGTTGGCGA
>NZ_LZZV01000018.1:0-1004 GCF_014170385.1 Delftia sp. UME58 | reverse complement strand
GTCTTCGAAGGCCGCACCGTGCTGATGGATCCGGACAAGGCGCGCTTTGCGCAAAAGACGGAGGCCCGCAAGCTGGCCGAAGTGATCCAGGATGCCGACGTGTTCCTGGGCCTGTCGGCAGGCGGCGTGCTCAAGCCCGAAATGGTCGCCGCGATGGGTTCGCGCCCGCTGATCCTGGCGCTGGCCAACCCCACGCCGGAAATCCTGCCGGAAGTGGCGCACGGCGTGCGCGACGACGTGGTCATGGCCACGGGCCGTTCGGACTACCCGAACCAGGTCAACAACGTGCTGTGCTTCCCGTACATCTTCCGCGGCGCGCTGGACGTGGGCGCAACCACCATCACGCGTGAAATGGAAATGGCGGCGGTGTATGCCATCGCCCAACTGGCGCAGGAAGAGCAGAACGAAGTCGTGGCCGCGGCCTACGGCACGTTTGATATCTCGTTCGGCCCGGAATACCTGATCCCCAAGCCGTTCGATCCGCGCCTGATCGTGCGCATCGCGCCGGCGGTGGCCAAGGCGGCGATGGACGGCGGCGTGGCCACGCGCCCGCTGGCCGACCTGGAAGCCTACGAAGAGCAGCTGCAGCAGTTCGTGTACCACTCGGGCGCGTTCATGAAGCCGTTGTTCTCGGCAGCCAAGCGCATTGTGCGTGAAGGCGGCCCGGCCCGCATCGTGTTCACCGAAGGTGAAGACGAACGCGTGCTGCGCGCCGTGCAGGTGGTGGTGGACGAAGGCCTGGCCCGTCCCATCCTGGTGGGCCGTCCGGCCGTGCTGCTGTCGCGCATCGAGAAGCTCGGCTTGCGTCTGCGCCTGGGCGAAGATGTCGAAGTGACCAACCCCGAATACGACGAACGCTTCCACCAGTACTGGACGACGTACTGGGAACTGATGTGCCGCCGCGGCATCACCAAGGAAATGGCGCGCGTGGAAATGCGCCGCCGCCTGACCTTGATCGGCGCGATGATGGTGCACCTGGGCGATGCCGACGGCATGGTCTGCGG
>NZ_LZZV01000017.1:0-157312 GCF_014170385.1 Delftia sp. UME58 | reverse complement strand
GGTGGGGGCGGTCGGTTGGCGGGATGGGTGATTATGGTGGGTTGCAGGGGCAGCTTCGAGCCCGGCACAGCAGACCGCCACGGGCCATCAGACGGTCAAATTCAACCTGTTGAGCGCTGGCGGGTTTTTCTATCGCATGACTACCCGCGGCGTTCGAGCTGTCGCAGGTACTTTTCCAGCAGTTCGACGGTGTGCTCATTCATGCCCGCCGCCCAGCTCGCGCTCGATCTGTTCGATGCTGGGCAGGCTGCTTTGCAGGGTTTCCGGCAAGGCACGGGTGAGCTCGAAACCGGAAACGCCGATGGGCTTGTCCACGCCGCGCAGCGCATACTCGGCCAGCACGTGATTGGGTTTCTGGCACAGGATCAAACCGATGGTGGGTTGGTCGGTTGCGTGTCGCAACCTGTCGTCCACAACGTTGCAGTAGAAGTTCATCTTGCCCGCGTATTCAGGCTTGAAATCGCCCCGCTTGAGGTCGATGACCTCGTAACAACGCAGCTTGAGATGGTAGAACAGCAGGTCTATGTAGAAATCGTCTCCGGCAAGGTCCAGGTGATATTGGCGCCCCACAAAGGCGAAGCCCTGGCCCAGCTCCAGGAGAAATTTTTCCAGATGGGTGATCAGACCGGTTTCCAACTCACGCTCATGGAAACCTGATTCCAGCGTCAGGAAGTCGAACAGGTAAGGGTCCTTGAGCGTTTGCAGTACCAGATCGGAATCCGGCGGAGGCAGGCGCAAGGCGAAGTTGCTGGCAGCTCTGCCTTGTCGCAGGTGCGCGGCTGTTTCGATCTGCATCAGCAGGACACTTCGGCTCCATCCGTTTTCGATGGCTGCGCACATGTACCAATGGCGTGCGCCCGGCCCCTTGACCTTGGCGATCAGCTCGGCATGGTGGCCCCACGGCAGGGACAGCAGAACATCAGCAGCAAACACCTGTGCGCCATCTGCCGCCACCCCCGGTGTCTGGCGGCTTTGTGCCACAGCCTGTGGCACTTTTTCGCTGGGGGCAAGTTGTGCCACGGCCTGTGGCACTTTCTCTGTGCTCCCGGCTGTGGCAGCCAGAGAGGGATACTCGCGATAAAAAGCCAGCATTCGCTTGATGTTGCGCTCGGAAAAACCTTTTTCCTCCGGCAGTTCGTTGTGCAGATCCTTGGCCAGCCGAGGGATGACTGCGGCACCCCAACCTTCCCGTTTCTGGCGCTGGTCGATCAGTGCCCCGATATCCCAATACAGGCGGATCAATTCGGCATTGACCGCCAGCATGGCCCGCGTCTGGGCATGGCGGACACGCTGCTTGATATCGGCCAGCAGCGCCGGATAGTCGGCGGGCAGGTGGGTAGTCATACTTCGCCCCCGCTGGTGGCCCTGAGTGCGTCCGGAGGGAATTCTTCGCGCACCTCGGTCCGGGCGTCACATCCAGCCTTTTCCATAGCCTGCGTGATGAGCTTGGTACAGATATCGCGTTCGCCAAGCGCCTGCTTATCCATAGGACGTGATTCCTTTCTTGCTGGCGTTACCTTGCTCGGGCCTGTCTTTTCACCCTGCCGGGGTGACCACGGGTCATCTTACGGCGCTCGCTCCGAAACAGCCTGTGCCTCTGCAGAGCGATCCGGCACGATCGGAAGCTCAATGTCCAGGCACCCTGCGGGACATCTGCCTTGCATTCCCGCAGAAGAGTTCGGCACGGATGGGAGGGGCTGCAGGGCTGGTGGGGTGGGGCACGAAGGTGAGGGCAGTCTGTTGGCGGGATGGGTGACTATGGTGGGTTGCCACCGCTGCGGCCAGCTGTCGCGCTGCCCGCCCTGCTCACCCGGCCACTCAGGCCAGCGCGGCCTTGAGGATCTTCCTGTCCACCTTCCCTACGGAATTTTCCGGAAGGGCGTCAACGTAGTGGTAAGCGACGGGTGCATGCATCCGCGAGAGCTCGCCCAGCACCGCAGCGGCCAGGTGCTGTTCCGTGAGTGCACGTCCCGTTTCGTCGCCGGTTCTCACGACGAAGGCGCACGGAACCTCGCCCAGGTCGGCATCGGGCCGGCCCACGACACAGCAGGCGCGTACGCCCGGCACTTTCGCAAGCACACCTTCGATGAGGTTGGGAGACAGGTTCTCGCCGCCGCGGATGATCACGTCCTTGATGCGGCCCGTGATGTACAGATACCCCTGGGCATCGAAGCGCCCCAGGTCTCCGGTGCGCAGTGCCGGCCCGGGGGCGGCGGGCGCGCCTGCGGTCCCCTCCTCGAGATAGCCCAGCATGAGGGTGGGTCCGCTGATGCAGATTTCTCCTTCTTGCAGGGGATCTTCGATCTCGGCACCGCCCGGCCTGGCAAGAAAGACCCGCTGTCCCGGCAGCACCGTGCCCACGGAGCCCACCCTGCGCGCGAGCGGAGGATTCATCGTGGAGGTGCAGGTCGCTTCGGAGAGCCCGTACGACACGACCAGGGGCACGCCCAACTTTTCCTCGACCCGCCTGTGCAGCTCCTCGGTGATGGGGGCCGAGCCGCAGCGCGCCATGCGCAAGGCGGCCAGCGAGGCTGGCGGAAACTCGAACGCGAGCATGCGCGAGTACATGGTCGGCACTCCCGTGATCACGGTGGGCCGATGCTGCTCCATCAGCGCCGGCATGTCCTGCGCCTTGAAGCGCTCCGCCAGCACGACGGCCGAGCCCGCCAGCAGTGGGGCCAGCAATTGGTTGTTGACGCCATTGGTGTGGTGCAGCGGCATGGTGTGCAGCAGCCGGTCCTGCGGGCCGAGCCCCGTGTGCCGGACGATGCCGTCCGCGTTGACGCGCAGCCCGAGGTGGCTTTGCAGCACGCCCTTGGGCTTGCCGCTGCTGCCGGAAGTGAACAGCAGGTAGGCACAGTCCCGGGGACCCGATGTGCAAGCCCAGTACGGCCGCGCATCGGGAGCAAGGCTTTCCAATGCAATGCGCCGTACCTGCGCAACGGCCGCCAGACAGGGGTCGTCATGGTGGCTCCGGTCATGCACCAGCCAGGTCATGGCCGTCGCCGCAAAACGCCTTGCGGTCTCCTCGGCGCCAAGCCCGGGCTCCAGCACGCAGGGACAGGCGCCGGCCACCAGGGTCGCAAGCAGTGCGCAGGCCAGGTCCAGCGACCGCGGCACGGCAATGGCCACGCGGTCGCCCTCGCGTATCCCGGCAGCCCGCAGGCCACCGGCCAGCACGCCCACCCGCTGCGCGAGGGCTCCGTAGCTCAGGACACCGCCCTGCGCCACCAGGGCCGGCCTTGCGGCCCACCCTGGCGACTGCCAGCGGCGATGAAAGGCCGCGACCAGGGATTCGAATTCGTCGGTCATTGGCAGCTCCTGTCCGGTGCGGCTCAGCGCAGGCTCACGCGTGCATCGCGCTCGAACTGCCCGTCTGGGTCCAGCGAGGCCAGGGCCTGGAGCTCGCGCTGCGTTGGCAGGTCGGTGGGATGCGCCGTGCTGGCGTCAAACTCGAAACCCGTGCGCTCGCGCACTTCTTCGAGGGATGCCTGCGGGTGCCATGAATCCAGCGCCAGGCGTCCGTCGCGCTTGATGAAGGTCGCGATCGGAGTGACCACTCCATGAAAGCCTCCCCACGAGGTGCGAAAGTCGAGCTTGTTCACCAGGGTGCGCGTCGAATGCTCGGTACGCCAAGTGCACGCGCGCAAGGCGGTGGGAAGCATGACGGCGCCGCCGCCTCCACCGGGAAGGCGCACCTTGGGCCTGTGCCAGTCGCCGATCGCCGAGTTGTTGGCGCACCCCTCGCCGTCGATCTGCGCCGCGCCAAGAAACGTCAAATCCATGCGCCCGCGGCAGCACAGGTCGTAGAAGTCCTCGTTGGCGAAGATGGACGCGCTGCGCTGCGCGAGCACGGGGTCCGAGCTCGACAGCGGGACGCTGGACGGCTCGGGGTCCACGCCGCCCGCGACGTTGATGTAGATGAAGTCCTCATCCAGCGTCTTTTTGGCCAGCAGGCAGGCCAGCATGGGCAGTGTCGAATTGACGCCGCTGAACGTGATCTCGCCGGGCCGGATGAACCGGGCCAGGTTGATGGCGATGTATGAAAAACCGGACCAGTTCGCGCTCATCGTGCCTTCTCCTGTGTTGCTGCCTCGGGTGCTTTCGCCAAGTGCGCGGCCAGAGCTTCGTCGCCCTCGGCCAGATAGCTTTCGACTGCGGGGTAGTCGATCGGATAGCTGGGCCAGCATGAGCCTGGCCAGGCGCCGCCGGGGACGACGGAGAAGGCTTCGACCATGAAATACGGCACGACGGTGGACTCCGGGTTGTCCTGGAATACCTGCGTGTCCACCAGCTTTTCCGCCACCACCAGCACACTGCGTGAGGCACGGCTCATGATCCGGTCCCAATGCGGCGTGCCCGCAATGCGCACGTTCCCCTGCCGGTCGATCTCCGAGGCAAGCAGCACCGCATAGTCCGGCTCGATGGCCGGGATGGCGTACACCGGTGCGCGATCCGAGTACGGGTCCGGCAGGCTCACCCAGCCGTTCAAGGCGGGCAGGTCGCTTCCGTGCAAGCCCGCGCACGGCTGAAAGGGGATGCCGTACGCCGCCGCGCGCAGCCCGGCGGTCAGGCTCGCGCAGGCATGCTCTTCGAGAACGACTTCCTGGCGCTCGACGGCCCGGCGGTACCAGGGCGCCAGGCCGAAGTTGCCCTCCATCGCGACGATGCCGGCCCGCACCTTTCTGACGGCCCCGGCCCGGCAAAGAATGTCGATGTCGTAGCCGGGCGACTGCTTGATGATTTCAAGGCCGGTCCTGCCCTGGCGGATCAGTTCGCGCACGAAGGCGAACGGGCCACGGTGAAGAAAGCTCCCGCCGATGGCCAGGGAAGCCCCATCCGGCACGCGCGAGACGAGTTCCTGCAGGGGAACACATTTGTTTTTTCCGACGAATCCAGAAGGCATGGGTTGGTCCTTTTGAAAATTGCTCCACTACTGGCCCAGATACTTGCGCAGCCGGTCTTTCAACCCTGGCCGCGCGGCGGAACGCACCAGATGCGCCAGGTCGGCATCCGCCTGTACCGTATCGAGCGCGCGATACAGCGAGGCCCGGGCCTCGTCCTCGAGTTCAACGACCAGCGCTTCGCATTCCTGCACCACGCCCGGCCAATCCTCCTGGGCCAGGACCTGCTGGACGAATCCCATCTGCACGGCCTCGTCCGTGGAAAACGACCGGCTTGCGCCGAGGATGTCCAAGGCCTTCTGCGTTCCCACCAGGTCGGCGAAGCGCCGGGTTCCGAGCACCAGGCCGAACTTCAGGCCGGGCATGCGGAACATGCCCTGCTCACTGGCAATACGCCGGCGGCATGCGGCGAACAGGTCGACACCCGCCCCGTACACCTTGCCATGCGCCAGGGCAACGGTGTATGCCGGCGACGTTGCAAGCGCCTGGAGCAGCTGTTCGATGCGGATGAAGCGCAGGACCAGATCGCCTTCGCTCTGTGCCTCCAGGTCGGACAGATCGAAGCCGGCGCACAGGCTCTTTCCAGCGCCGCGCAGGACCAGCAGGCGAGCCCCCTGGGCATGGGCATGCCGTACCCCCTCCAGTAGTGCGTCGACCAGCTCCGCGTTGAGGGCATTGAGCTTGTCGGGGCGGTTGAGGGTGAAAGTCCAGCGGTGGCCGTTGACCTGGATATCCAGGACGCCGCTCATACCGTCTCCTTTGCGCCATCGCGCAGCGGACCCAGCACCTGCTCGTTGTGCTCGCCCAGAGAAGGCGGCCGCAGCCGCACCGCCAGCGTGCGGTCGTCGAAGCGGACGGGCGAAACAAAGGTCCTGGTCTTCACGCCGTTGGGCAGCTCCAGCGGCTGCACCCACTGCATGTGTTCGACCTGCGGGTCGGCGAGCACATCCGAGTACCGGTTGATGGGAGCGCACGGAACCCCTGCGTCGCGAAAGCGCTGCAGCCAGGTGGCCGTGTCGGCGCCCACGAACACCTCTTCGAGGATCTCCAGCAGTGCATCCTGGTGCTGGGCACGCAGCGGCGGCGTCAGGAAACGGGCGTCGTCCAGCAGCTCCATCTTGCCGACCACCTCGCAGACCGAACGCCACAGCGCGTTGTTGCCGGCGGCCATGCCGAAGTAGCCGTCGCAGGAGCGAAATACGCGGTACGGCGCGTTGCGGGGATGGGCCGAGCCCAGCGCGCGCGGGTCACGACCGCTGCCGAAGTACTCCGATGTCTGTAGCGCCGCGATACCCAGCGTGGCGCCCAGCATCGGCACATCCAGGTGCACGCCCTGTCCGCTTGCCTGCGCCGCGCGCAATGCAGCCGCAATGGAGAACGCGGCATACAGGCCGGCGGAGAAGTCGGCCAGCGGCACGCCGCATTTCACTGGCGCGCCGCCCTCCTCCCCGGTGATGCTCATGATGCCGCTCATGGCCTGGACGGTGAGATCGAACCCGCCTTCCCCGGACCGCGGCCCCGACTGTCCGTAGGCCGAGATGGAGCAGTAGACCAGGCGCCGGTTCAGGGCCTGCAGGTCTTTGTAGCCCAGCCCCAGGCGGTCCATGACACCGGGGCGATTGTTCTCGATGAGCACATCGGCACCCCGGACCAGCTCACGCAGCAGTTGCACATCGCCGGCCTCCTTGAGGTTGAGGGTGACCGACTTCTTGTTGCGATTGAGCGAGGCGAAGTTCTCGCTGTAACCGTCACTGATGGGAGGCCAGCTGCGCAGGGTGTCACCGCCTTGCGGGTTCTCCACCTTGATCAGCTCGGCCCCCAGGTCCGCCAGAAGCATTCCGCAAAAAGGCCCGGCCGCCACGTTGCAGATCTCGATCACTTTGATGCCGTCCAGCGGCAGTTGATGGCTCATGTTGTCTCCAGAAACGATGGGCGTGGTCCGCATGCGCGGCTGGTCGGGGATATCTCCAAGGTGTTGCCGCGTTGACAAATCCTACCAGCGGCGCCCATGATGTCAACAAATTATGAGATATCAATCCTAATTTTTAGGATTACAAGAAAAAGCCGACTTCAGATCGGCAGCGATCGGAAACCCACCGGCCCCAAGGGCAGAAGGAGACAAAAGATGATCCAAAGACGCCAAATCCTGGCAGGCCTCGCAGGCATGGCCTGCTCGGGTCCGCTGCTCGCACAGCAATGGCCGGCAAAGCCCGTGCGCGTCGTCACGCCCTACCCGCCCGGCGGCGCGACCGACATCACGGCACGCGTCTATGCGCAGTACCTGGGTCAATGGCTGGGCCAGCCCTTCGTCATCGAAAACCGTGCAGGCGCCGGAGGCGAGATCGGCGCCACGGCTGTGGCCAACAGTGCCGGCGACGGCTACAGCCTGCTATTCGGAGCGATTGGCAGCCTGGCCATCCACGCGGTCATCCCCACGCAAAAGCCTCCCTACGACCTGATGACGGCATTCACCGGCATCTCCATGGGCAGCTCGGTGCCTCTGGCCATCGCGGTGCGCAGCGATCTGCCCGCCCATTCCGTGGCCGAGCTGGTCAAGCTCGGCAAGGCCGGCGGCAAAGGCCTGACCTATGGTTCCGCGGGCAATGGTTCCACCCAGCACATGACGGGGGAGTACTTCCAGCAGACGGCCGGCATGAAACTGGTGCACATCCCCTACAAGGGAAGCGCGCCCGCTGTCGCCGATCTGCTGGGTGGCCAGATCGACCTGGTCTTCGAGACGCTGCCGGCACTGGCCTCGCAGATCGGCAGTGGCAAGCTGCGCATCCTGGCCGTGACCAGCGCCAGGCGCAGCGACATGCTGCCCGACGTGCCCACGCTCAAGGAATCGGGCTTCCCGGATTTCGAAGTCACGACCTACTACGGGCTGCTCGCGCCCAAGGCCACACCACCGGCCATCGTGGGCCAGCTCTCGAAGGCCATGCAGGAGATCGCAAAGATGCGCGAAGTACGCCAGACGCTGCAAAAGCAGGGCGCCGATGCCTACGCAAGCAGTCCCGAACACACCACCCGGCTCATCGAGGCCGAGCTGGCCAAGTGGGGCCAGGTTCAAAAGACTGCCCAGGTGCAGTGAACGCAACGGCACCCTCATGCAAAGCATGCGAATTGCCGTCGTGGGAGGTGGCTCCGTGGCCACATCCTTCCTGTTCCATCTGGTGCGTGCGCGAGTGCAGGCACAAAGCGCCCTCCCTCGGCTGCAGGTGCTGGTCTTCGAGCCGGCCCCTGCCGTCGGCCGTGGAGCGGCCTATGCCGACGACGCACCCACCAATCTTCTGAACGTCACGGCCGGCAGCATGTCCGTCGCCGAAGATGACCGGCAACACTTTCTGCGCTGGCTCCACCGCCAGGCAATCACCCATTTCCAGGGCGAGCAGATCACGCACGACTCGTTTCTGCCTCGCCCCCTTTTCGGCCGCTATCTGGAGGATGTGTACCGCGAAACCTGTGCCACCGGGGCCACGTTGGGCGTGGACATCCGCCACGTCCGGGAGGCCGTGCACGATGTCAGGGCGGACCCGCCGGCCGGCTACCGGCTCGTGACACAGCAGGCGGAGCATCTTGCACAACGGGTGATCCTCGCGATCGGCAACCTGGGCTCGGCCGCGTTCAAAGACCTGCACGGCCACGCCGGCTACTTCGACAGCCCGTACCCGGTCCGGGCGCTGGCCTGCGGCATCCCCCGCGATGCGACGGTGTGCGTGCTGGGCACGAGCCTGAGCGCCATCGACGCCGTGGTGGCGCTTGCCGATGTCGGCCACACTGGGCCGATGTACTGCATGTCCCGCAATGGCAGGCTTCCGTCGGTCAGGGGCCTGAAGAACCGCCCCGTCACACTGAGTCCGCGCCTTGTGGCCACCCTTGCCGAAGGGGTCGCCCAAGGCCACCGCCTGACACTGCGACAGGCAATGGGTCTGCTCGCAGACGAACTGGCGCACCAGGGCATAGCGTTCGACGAGGTCCTGGACCTGCAGGCTGCACCGCCCCCTGCCACGGACTATCTGCAAGAGGAAATCACGCTGTCCTCATCGCGCCCACGGCAATGGCAGTCGCTGGGCAATGCGCTCAACGCCGTCGTGGACGCCATCTGGCAGCAGCTCGACGAAGCCGGGCGCGAGCGCTTCGACGCCACGCTGCGCAGCATCTGGATGGCTCGCCGCGTGACCTTCCCCATCGAGAATGCACGCAGGCTGCAGGCACTGCTTCGTGCGGGGCGCCTGCAGGTGATGCCGGGCCTGCAGTCTGTAGCCCCGGTCCCCGGCCAGCACCACCGGTTCCGCATCCAGGCCCGGGACAGGGCCGAGCTGCAAGCGGACGTGGTCATCAATGCCACGAGCTTTTCCGCGGACGCCAGGCACTCGGACCTGCCATTGCTGCGCAACCTGCTGGACCGGGGCGAGGCCTGCCCTCACCGCTTCGGCGGCTTGTGCGTGGATTTCGCGACCGGAAATCTGATGCGGTCCGACGGCAGCATCAATGCGGACATCAGCGTGCTGGGAACCATGGCGGCAGGAACCTACTTCTGGACCAACTCCATGGATGTCAACGCACGGCTCGCACGGGGAGTGGCCGGCCGACTGGTCCAGGAGTTGTGCGCATCGGAAACTCGGGCCGAGCGCACCTGCCCCATCTGATCCCCGAGCACGGCGCGAGCGGGCTCGCAAAGATGCTGTCCGGGCCATGAGCGACGCCATGCGTGCTAAGCTCATCCCAACATTTGGGATTCATTGCATGGACAAAACGCTACTCAAGGGCCTGGCAGTGCTGGAGGCCATTGCAGAGATGCAGGGCGAGGCACGCGTCATCGACGACGTGGCGGCCCGCGTGGGCCTCACCCGAAGCAATGCGCACAGGACACTGCAGACCCTCATCCACGCCGGATACGTGGAGCGCGACCCGGCAGGCGGGGGCTTTCGCAGCACGACCAAGATGTATGCACTGGGCGTGCGCCAGCTGGGACAGCTCGACCTGCGCAAGATCGCCCCCTCTTTCATGGCGGTACTGGCCGAGGAAAGCGCGGAGACAGTCCATCTGTCGGTGCTTGAAGGGCAGGATGTCATCTACGTGGACAAGATAGACAGCGTCCAGCCCATACGCGCCTACTCGATGATCGGGGGCCGCGCCCCCGCCTATGCCGTGGCCACGGGCAAGGCCCTGCTGGCGGCGCAGCCCGCGCAGTACCTTGACCGGCTACCTGACCCTTTGCCGAGGTTCACGCCAAACACGATCGTGAGCAAGGAGCTTCTGAAGGCCGAATGCGCCAAGGCGCTTCGCGTCGGATATGCGGTCAATCGCGGGGAATGGCGCGAAGGCGTAGGCGGCCTGGCCGCAGCCGTGTACGACGCCTTCGAGCGTCCCGTGGCCGCCATCGGCATTTCGGGACCGCTGGACCGCCTGAGCGTGGCCCGCATGAAGGAGATGGCGCCGCGCGTCATCGACGCCGCCGCGCAACTCTCGAAGGCCCTGGGGTATACGCGCGGGTATTTCGGCGAATCGGTCTGAACGGACTCATAGATCCACTGACCCGTGGCCTGGAGGCTTGGCCGTTTGATCATCCCTGCATCCCAGTTCACGCTCGAGGTCGGGGCGGTCGGTTGGCGGGATGGGTGATTATGGTGGGTTGCAGGGGCCGGGTTGCCCGCGTTCACGCAGGGCGGTCCAAGCTTCCGATGTACTGGTCCACCATGGCCTTGGCCTGTCCCAGGCTGCAGCCATGCTCGCTCTGGCAGGCCCTGATGGCCGCCATCTTCTGCAGGGGATCGGCGGCAAGGGTGCGCCAGTCGATCTTTGCGGGCTCTGGCGCAGGGCCATGCCGCGCGTCTCCCTCCTCCACCGAACGCACCTCCCAGCGCGCCACGACGGGAAAGGAAAGGTCCACGGCAGGCAGCCGGTCCAGTTCGGCCGCCAGTTCATCCTGTGAAATCAATGAAGCCACCTGGCGAACCCGCGCCCGGGGCCCGTCGCGCCAAGGCCTGATCTCCAAGGGACGCCGGCAGAAATCCTGCAGATAGCCACCCAACTCCTGCGTCATGAAGCGCGCGGCCTGCGCGACATCGGCCTGCAACAGTTGCAAAGCCTCCGGCTGCGAGAAGTCATCCAGTTGATCGCTCAGGTCCGCAAAGACCTGCAGAAATCCCGCACAGACAAAGTCATCGAAGCAGGCGTGCGAAACACTGCTGGCCTCGTCATCGTGCAGCACCAGCGCCACGCCCACGCCATGCGCGTCCAGCGGCGTCAGGCACCAGGCATCGCCGGCGCCCGACTCGGCGAATGGCAGAAAGCTCCGGCCGTTCTGTGCGCCAGGATGAAGCCAGCCCTCGATGATTTCCCGGCTGGCTTCGGCGTCTATCCATTCGAAGTCCTGCCAACTCATGAACAAGGGCGGGTCCTGCAGACAGCGCTGGCGCCAGGTGGCGGCCCAACCCGGACCGTAGACGGTCTTTCCCGATGCCAAAAGGTCATTCAACAGCGGCGGCAGCGCAATGCCGGTCTGGGTGGAGAGGTTGGCGTAGGTGGTCATTGGATTCATCCCACGTCCATATGCAGCCGATGCCGGCCGCAATGCACGCACTGGAAAAGGCAGCCGGAAATCATGCCGTCCGTAGACATGCGCTCCAGCATCCACTGCGCATCGTTCCTGTAGCTGCCTTCGATGTCGGGCAGGACTTCAGCGAGGAAATGCTCGACGGCCTGCCTGTCGGCGTGACCCAGGAAGACACAGGGTGCGTTGCAGTGCGTGAGCCACACGGGCTGCTGTAGCCGGGCGTGCGCTGCGCGATCTCCAACAGCAGTTCCCTGGCGATGGTGGGCTCGGGGTCTGCCGGATCAGGCGACACGCCTTCGATATCGGTGTATCCCACACACTCGCCCGCGTATTTTTCGCAGGCCTGCCCGTTCGCAATGCACCAGGGACACAGGTAGTCCGGGCTCTGCTCGCTGTAGAAAGGGCCTTCGTACTTGAGGCTGCGGTTTTGTCCGCAGCAGGAACACACACCCTCTTCCTGCTCGAAGACGGTTTCGTAGGCGCCAGGATGGAATCTGAAATGCGGGCGGTCCATTGCACGGACTCTCTTTCCCGATTGATTGGAAAGGCGCCATTGTCCATGGACGTTCGGTGCGTAGGACCGAATCGATCCAGGCATGAAAAAACCGCGCACAAGCGCGGTTCATCCCCACTCAGGCAATCGCTTGGATGCCGCTCTTTTCCACAACCGTCAGCAAGCGCAAGGCAGGGCCACCAGGCTTCTTGACGCCACGTTCCCAGTCAGAGACCAGGTTCCTGCTCACGTTCAGATAGAGCGCAAAAACAGGCTGGGACAGATGTTCGCGCTCGCGCAAGGCCCGGATGCGTTCGGGAGGCATGGGGACCACAGGCGTCAGGCAGGCCGCATCGAACTCGCGCATGGTCTGCCTATCGATGGCGCCAACGCTGTGCAGTGCTTCCATGGTTTCATGGATGGCTGCAGAAGCATCACTTCGGTATTTCTTTGTCATGATCATGTACCTCTGAAAAATGCCCGTTGCCGATCAACACGGTCAGTTGCTCCTCTGACAAGCCCAGCACATGGCCTGCGGCCTTCCTGAACTGCGCTTCATCGTCCTTGTCAATGTTGTCGCGGTCACTCTTGGCGAACCCATAGACAAAGAACGCTCGTTCCGCCGTGCGGTATAGAACGACGGTACGAAACCCGCCCGACTTGCCCTGCCCAGGCCGCGCCACACGCTGCTTGATGACGCCACCGCCCAGGTCGGCGTCGATCAAGCCCTGCTCAGCCCGCTCTATGGCCTGCACCATCGACTTGTCCGATATGTCCTGCTTACGGGCATACCGCGCGAACCAAGCATTCTTGAAAATGCGCATACCGTACCCTCCAGGGATTTATATCACACTCAGTGTGATATATCAAATACCTCATCAGGCCGCCGTATCTGACAACAGCACAAGTACGTCACCATGAAAAACGGCGCTTCGTGTTGTTGCACGAAGCGCCGTCAGACAGCACCTGATCGATTGCCTTCAGCTCATCTTGCGCGAACCATCATGAAACAACGCGAGCAGTTGCGAACCATGACAGGAGCTATCACACGTTGAACAGGAAGTTCATCACATCGCCATCCTTGACGACATATTCCTTGCCTTCGGCGCGCATCTTGCCCGCGTCCTTGGCGCCCTGCTCGCCCTTGAAGGCGATGAAGTCGTCAAAGGCGATGGTCTGGGCACGGATGAAGCCGCGCTCGAAGTCGCCGTGGATGACGCCTGCGGCCTGGGGGGCGGTGTCGCCGACCTTGATGGTCCAGGCGCGCACTTCCTTGACGCCGGCCGTGAAGTAGGTCTGCAGGCCCAGCAGGCCGAAACCGGCGCGGATCAGGCGGTTCAGGCCCGGTTCTTCCAGGCCCAGTTCCTGCAGGAACATGTCGCGGTCCTCGTCGCTCATCTCGGACATTTCAGCCTCGATCTTGGCGCAGATGGCCACGACGGGAGCGCCTTGTGCCTCGGCATAGGCCTTGAGGCTGTCGAGCAGCGGGTTGTTCTCGAAGCCGTCTTCGCTGACGTTGCCCACGAACATGGCGGGCTTGGCCGTAATCAGGCAGAACTGCTTGAGCAGGGGCGCGTCTTCCTTGGAGACGGGCACCGTGCGTGCGGGCTTGCCCTGGTCCAGGGCAGCCTGGATGGGAGTCAGCAAAGCCACCACCTTGGCGGCTTCCTTGTCGTTGCCCGACTTGGCGGCCTTGCTGTAGCGGTTCAGCGCCTTCTCGACGGTGGCCAGGTCGGCCAGGCACAGCTCGGTCTGGATGACCTCGATGTCGGCGATGGGGTCCACCTTGTTGGCCACGTGGATGACGTTCGGGTCTTCGAAGCAGCGCACCACGTTGACGATGGCGTCGGTCTCGCGGATGTGGGCCAGGAACTGGTTGCCCAGGCCTTCACCCTTGGAGGCGCCGGCCACCAGGCCCGCGATGTCCACGAATTCGACGATGGCCGGGACGATGCGCTCGGGCGTGATGATGTCGGCCAGCTTCTGCAGGCGCGGATCGGGCACTTCCACCACGCCGGTGTTCGGCTCGATGGTGCAGAAGGGATAGTTCTCGGCGGCGATGCCGGCCTTCGTCAGCGCGTTGAAGAGAGTGGACTTGCCCACATTGGGCAGGCCCACGATGCCGCATTTGAGGCTCATGGCAGGGCTTTCTACAGGGATTCTGGGGACAAACCCCGTATTTTAGTCAACCGGGCATTTCCTGTCGTTTCAGGCGAACTGCCAGTCGCCGGCCACGGACTGGCCAACGACCAGTTCGGCCCCGTCGTGCAGGCCTTCCAGCACGGCATTCATGCCGAAGGTGATGGCGCCATCGACACGGTCGTCCTGGCGGTAGGTACGGATGGCGTCACCCACGGCGGTGCCCTGCACGGCCGTGACGGGGTCGATGTCGGGAATGGGGCAGCGTGTGCAGGGCTTGGCCATGCGCAGCCGCAGGCCCTGGGCATCGAGCACGTCGAACCCGTCGACCCGGTCCTCGTCATGGGCCTCCAGGCCTTCGATCACGATGTTGGGGCGAAAGCGCCGTGCGTCCACCGGGGCGTGGCCGGCCGTCTGCAGGCGCTGGTTGAGTTCTTCGATGGCGGCCTGGCTCAGTACCAGCAGCGGATAGCCGTCCGCGAAGTGCACAGGTGCGGCCTCGCCCCCGGTCCAGCGCTCGCTGGTGCGGCGCGGCGCCGCCGGGTCGAAGCGCACCAGGGAGCAGTCCGTGCCCAGGGCCTGCGTCAGCCAGCGGGCGGCCTCGGGGCCCATGTCCCAGGCCTGCACCCAGTCCGACCAGACGCGCGCCCGGCGCTCCGGCCCCGTGGCCTGCAGCGCGATGCGCAGCGGCGGCTGCTGAGGAAAATGCAGCACCAGGTGCCCGGCCTCCAGCTCAGGGCGTATCCAGGCCATGCTCGGATGGTCGCGCTGGGTCAGGAATTCGCCCTGCGCATCGACCACCATCCAGTGGCGGTCCCAGGCCAGGCCGGTGGCGCCGACGCCGCTGCTTTGCAGCGCGATGCCCGCGCAGGATTTGACGGGATATACCCACAACTGGGCAATGCGGCCCTGCACGTCTCTTTCTTGGTCAAACATCGGATAGCTCTTTTTGGGAAATCTGGAGTGTGTATGCCATCCATGGTGCGAATGGCGCCATGCGATGGGCGGCAATATGCCAGATGGCGACGCAGGCTGCGGCAGGTCATGCCAAAGCCGGAGTTTGCGCCAGTTGGAATCCCCGGCATGGCCCGGACTCCTACAATGCCGGCCATGGCGCAAACCTTTGATGTATGTATACGCGGGGCCGGCATTGCAGGCCGGACCCTGGCTCTCCTGCTGGCCCGGGAACGGCTGCGCGTGGCCCTGGTGGTGGCCGCGCCGACCGGCAACGCACCCGATGTGCGCGCCTACGCGCTCAATGCCAGCGCACGCGGCCTGCTGGACAGCCTGCGTTGCTGGCCCGATGACCAGCACGCAACGCCCGTGACGCAAATGGAGGTCTTTGGCGACCTGGACGGCCATGTGCTGTTCGACGCAGCCAGCCAGGATGTCGAGGCCCTGACCTGGATCGTCGATGTGCCCGCGCTGGAGCAGCGCCTGGCCGAGGCCGTGCGCTACCAGCCCATGGTCGAGGTGGTGGACCAGCCCGTGGCGGCGCCGCTGACGGCCATCTGCGAGGGCCGCGCCAGCCGCACGCGCAGCGAGTTCGGCGTGGACTTCGCCGTCACGCCCTATGCACAGCACGCCATCGCCACCCGGCTGCACTGCGAGCTGCCGCACGGACAGGTGGCGCGACAGTGGTTCACGCCCGAAGGCATCCTGGCCCTGCTGCCATTGGACGGCCCGCAAGGCCACAGCGTGGCCGTGGTCTGGTCCATCGCCCGCGAGCTGGCCGACGGCTGGCTGGCCGCCGACACACAGGATTTCACCGCGCGGCTGGAAGCCATCAGCCAGGGCGCGCTGGGGCGGCTGGAGCTGAGCGCACCGCGCATGGCCTGGCCGCTGCAGCAGGCCGTGGCCGACCACTGGTGCGGCTCCATGCCCGACGGCGATGCACGCTCGGCCCGCAGCTGGGTGCTGGTGGGCGATGCCGCCCACAACGTGCATCCGCTGGCAGGCCAGGGCCTGAACCTGGGCCTGGGCGATGTGCAGGCGCTGGCACGCGTGCTGCAGGAGCGCGGCTACTGGCGCAGCACCGGCGACCTGCGCCTGCTGCGCCGCTATGAACGCGAGCGCAAGGCCGCGCTGGCGCCCATGGGCCTGGCCATGGACGGGCTGCAGCAGCTGTTCAGCCGCTCCGAGGTGCCGGTGCAGATGCTGCGCAACTGGGGCATGAAGGGCTTCGAGCGCTTCGGCCCGCTCAAGGACTGGATGGCGCGCCAGGCCATGGGCCTGGACCCGCGCAGCGGCGCCTGAGCCTGGAGCCAAGCCGATCCCGTGCCGTTGAACCCTTTGCCGTTTTGCGACTCGTACCCCTGCTCCGTGGCGCCCCGCGCCGCGCAATCCCCCTCAACCACGGCGCGGCCGGCCTGAACGCGGCCCCGCCCACCCACCGCATTGCCATGAAACTCTTCGCCTGCCTGCTGACGGCCGCCAGCCTGACCTGGAGCCTCGGTGTCCACGCCCAGGACGCCAACCTGCGCAAGACGCTGACCGAGCGCATTCCCCAGCTGGAAAAAATCGACGAAATCCGCCCCACGCCCATGTCCGGCCTGTTCGAAGTGCGCATCGGCACGGACCTGTTCTATACGGACGCCAAGGGCAACTACCTGATCCAGGGCGAGCTGATCGACACCAAGGCACGCCGCAATCTCACCGAAGACCGCATGAACCAGCTGACGGCGGTGGACTTCAAGCAGCTGCCGCTCAAGGACGCCGTGACCATCGTCCACGGCAAGGGCGAGCGCAAGATGGCCGTGTTCGAAGACCCCAACTGCGGCTACTGCAAGCGCTTCGAGCGCGACCTGCAGACCGTGGACAACGTCACCATCTACCTGTTCCTGTACCCCATCCTGAGCCCCGACTCGGCCGAGAAGTCGCGCAACATCTGGTGCGCCAAGGACCAGGCCGGTGCATGGGCCGACCACATGCTGCGCGACAAGGTGCCGGCCGCCGCCCAGTGCGACACCTCGGCCGTGCAGCGCAACCTGGCCTTTGGCCGCAAGTACAAGATCACGGGCACGCCCACCGTCATCTTCACCAACAACACCCGCGTGCCTGGCGCCATCAGCGCCCAGGAAGTCGAGAAGAACCTGGCCGCAGCCGCAGCCGCGCGCTGACCGCCACCGGGCGGGCCCGGCGCCATGGACGCCGGGCCCGCCCAACTGATCCCCCTCGGCCGGAGCTTCCCGGCTCCAGCCCGCCGCAGCGGGCCCGGGCAGCCTCCAGGCCACACCTGCAGGAGCCCGAATGACCTCTCCCCTCGCCGCCACCGCCGATGCCACTGCCGCAGCGGACATCCACTACCGCGTGCAGGCGCTTGATGTAGACGCGCACCTGTTCAGCGTCCAACTGCACATCGCCCGCCCGGCCGCCGGCCAGACCCTGTCGCTGCCGGTCTGGATTCCCGGCAGCTATCTGGTGCGGGAGTTCTCCAAGAACCTCCAGGGCCTGTCTGCCGAGCAGGACGGCTGCCCCGTCGCGCTGACCCAGCAGGGAAAGAACCTCTGGCAGGCCGATTGCGCAGCCGGCGCTCCCCTGGTGCTCCACTACCAGTTCTGCGCCTATGACAGCTCGGTCCGCACGGCCTGGCTGGACCGCCGCCGCGGCTTTTTCAACGGCACCAGCCTGTGCCTGCGCGTGCACGGCCAGGAAGATACGCCGCACATGCTGCAGCTGCTCGCGTCGGATGCCACGGCATCGTGGCAGGTGGCGACCGGCCTGGACGCCGTGGACACCGATGCGCGCGGCTGGGGCCTGTACCGCGCCGCCCACTACGACGAACTGGTGGACTGCCCGGTGGAGATGGGCAACTTCTGGCGCGGCGACTTCGTGGCCGCGGGCGTGCCGCACAGCTTCGTCGTCGCGGGCGCCGCACCCAGCTTCGACGGCGCGCGCCTGATTGCCGATGCACGCAGGATCTGCGAGACCGTGCTGGCCTTCTGGCACGGCGAGGGAGAGCAGGCCACGCCCGCGCCCATGCAGCGCTATGTGTTCATGCTCAACGTCGTGGATGACGGCTATGGAGGCCTGGAGCACCGCAATTCCACGGCGCTGATCTGCGGCCGGCGCGACCTGCCGCGCGTGGGCGAGCGCAAGGCCGCCGAGGGCTATACCACCTTGCTCGGCCTGATCAGCCACGAGTACTTCCACACCTGGAACGTCAAGCGCCTGCGCCCGGCCGAATTCGCGCGCTACGACTACGGGCAGGAGAACTACACCGAGCTGCTGTGGTTCTTCGAAGGCTTCACCAGCTACTACGACGACCTGCTGCTGCGCCGCGCCGGCCTGATCGACAACGCCCAGTACCTCAAGCTCATCACGCGCACCATCAACCAGGTGCTGCAGACGCCGGGCCGGCGCCTGCAGTCCGTGGCCCAGGCCAGCTATGACGCCTGGGTCAAGTACTACCGCCAGGACGAGAACACGCCCAACCAGACCGTCAGCTACTACACCAAGGGCTGCCTGGTCGCACTGGCCCTGGACCTGCAGCTGCGCCGCGAAGGCCGCAGCACGCTGGACGACGTGATGCGCGCGCTGTGGCAGCGCTGCCAGGGCGGCCCCATGCGCGAGACCGACGTGCTGGCCGTGCTGCAGGACCTGGGCGGGCGCAGCTTCGCGCCCGAAATCACGCAATGGGTGCACAGCACCGACGACCTGCCGCTGGCCGAACTGCTGGCCACGCACGGCGTGCAGGCCAAGGCCGAACCGGCGCAGACTGCCCAGCGCCTGGGCCTGCGCGTGCTGGAAAGCCAGGGCATCACCATCAAGACCGTGCTGCGCGGCAGCCTGGCCGAGCGCGCAGGCTTCATGGCGGGCGACGAATGGCTGGCCATCGAGCTGCCCACCGGCGCCGAGGATTCACAGCCCGCGCGCTGGCGCATCACCCGGCTGGACGATGTGGCGCTGTACGCAGGCACGGCCCTGGACATCGTCGCCTGGGTGGCCCGCGACCGGCAGATCCTGGCCTTCACCCTGCCCTGGGGCTCGGGCCTGCTGTCCGAGGCCGCCGCCGTGGTGGAGAAAACGGACAACGGCGGTGCAAAAGCTGCCACATCCGGCACCCTGGCGGCGCCCGCCCCCAGCAATCTGGGACTGGAAATCACGGACGAGGAGACCGCTGGACGCTGGCTGGCCGGGCACACGGGCAGCGCGCAGACGCCTGCCACGCCCTGAACCGCGCATGCCGTCCCACGCCGCCAGCCGGTTATTCTTGAGGATCACGACGACAACCCCAGCAGGAGACTCCCTTGGCCTACGAAATGATTGAAGTTCGCGTCGAAGCCGACAAGGTCGGCATCATCACCCTCAACCGCCCCAAGCAGCTCAACGCGCTCAATGACCAGCTCATGAACGAACTGGGCCAGGCCCTGCAGGCCTTCGATGCGGACGAGTCCATCGGCTGCATGATCATCACCGGCAGCGAGAAAGCCTTCGCGGCTGGCGCCGACATCGGCGCCATGGCCAAGTACAGCTTTGCCGATGCCTACAAGGGCGACTACATCACGCGCAACTGGGAAGCCATCCGCTCCATCCGCAAGCCCGTGATCGCCGCCGTCAGCGGCTTTGCCCTGGGCGGCGGCTGCGAGCTGGCCATGATGTGCGACTTCATCATCGCCGCCGACAACGCGAAGTTCGGCCAGCCGGAAATCAAGCTGGGCGTTATCCCGGGTGCCGGCGGCACGCAGCGCCTGCCGCGCGCCGTGGGCAAGTCAAAGGCCATGGACATGGCCCTCACGGCCCGCATGATGGACGCCACCGAAGCCGAACGCGCCGGCCTGGTGAGCCGCGTCGTTCCCTTCGACAAGCTCATGGACGAGGCCCTGGGCGCCGCCATCATCATCAGCGGCTTCTCGCAGATCGCCGTCATGGCGGCCAAGGAATCGGTGAACCGCGCCTTCGAGGGCTCGCTGGCCGACGGCGTCATGTTCGAGCGCCGCCTGTTCCACGCGCTGTTCGCCACGCAGGACCAGAAGGAAGGCATGGACGCCTTCGTCAACAAGCGTCCCGCAAACTTCAAGCATCTCTGAACGGGCTGAAAGTCGCGCTACAATGCGCGTCTTCCGGCAAGGCGCAGCAAGCCTCTCGCAAAGAAATTTCGAGAAATTTGCACAACTTGCCGGATCGGCCAAAAATTCTGCATATAATTTAGGTCTTACGGCGCTTTAGCTCAGTCGGTTAGAGCGATGGAATCATAATCCACAGGTCCGCGGTTCGAATCCGTGAAGCGCCACCAAACAAAGCAAAGGGTCTACGTGCAAACGTAGACCCTTTTTGCGTTGGCGCTGCACTCCGCCAGAGCGCGCCGCTTGCGGCGCCGCCTCCGGCTGCTAGCTGCCGCGCTCCAACACAATCCAGTGATTGTCCAGCGCCATGCCGGGAACCGCCACCGTGCGCAGCACCTGGCCGCGCTGGCGCAATTGGGCCTGGCGTGCGCCGCCCATCCACAGCGCGGGCTCGGCAGGCAGGGGCCGGCCCTTGGCATCCAGCGAGACACTTGCGTTGGCCACGCAGTACACACCCGGCATGGCATCGCCGCGCAACCAGCGGCCGCTGGCCTGGTCGCTATCGGGCACCTGCCACCAGGTGACGGTGTTCACGCGCGGGCAGCTGACGGCGAAGAACTGGCCGTCGCAACCGATATCGCCGCCATAGCCGGCCAGGGGCTCGCGCCCTTCGGGCAGGGGCACGGCATGCAAGCGGTGGCCATCGAACAGGGCCAGCACGGGGGCGGCGGCGCGCGCTTCGGTGTCGCGGTGCTCGGCCTGCAGCGCAATGCCCAGCCATCGGCGCGCGGGCGCGTGGGCGACCTGCGGGCCCCAGGCCAGGTGGCGCAGGCTCAGGCGGCTGTCGTCCAGCTTCCACAGGCCGGCACGGGCGCCGCCTTCGGCCGGCAACAGCCGCGCGATGGACGAATCCATGTGGTCCAGCTGCAGCTTGCGCCGGCCGGTTTCGGACTGCGTCGGAATGCCGCCGTTGGCGACCATCAGCGTGCCGTCGGCGTCCAGCAGCAGCTGGTGCGGGTCCATGCCGCCCGTGCGCCATTCGGCGATCTTCTCCAGCGTGATGGCATCGCGCACGCCGATCAGGCCCTGGGCATCCTCCAGGTCGGTCTCGGTGGTGTAGAGATGGCGGCCATCGGCGCTTTCGATGACATGGCCGTTGAAGAAGCGGTCGGGCTCGATCCACTGCCACTGCGCATCCTCGGCGGCCTGGCCCGGCTTCAGGCGCACCAGCCAGTCACCGGGGCGGCGACTGGCGAAGACCACGGAGCCGTCGCGCAGCGCGGCCATGCCATGGGCGCGCGTGGGCACATCCAGGGCCTGCAGCACCTGCAGCGGCCTGTCCACCTGCGCACTGGCCTGCACGATGCCGACACGCATCTGATCACCCTGCATCCAGGCTGCAGCCAGCGACCGTGCCGGTCCGGACGGCCTGGCCGCATGGGAGGTTGCCAGCGGCATGGCAGCCAGCAGCCCCATGCCCTGCAGCCAGCGGCGGCGATTCAGCGCCTGCTCAATCCCCGTCGGCATCCGAGAACCCGATGTTGACTTCCAGCGCAGGCGCCACCTCGCCTTCCATGAGGCGCTTGAGGCGCGACAGCGACTTGGTGGCGGCATCGACGGCCTTGGCGCTCGGCCCGGTCAGGGCGCGCATGCCGGCATCGGCCTCGTTGACGGCCTTGAGCCAGCGGTCGGCCAGCCGGTTGAGGCCACGGCCGCGCAGGTAGGACTCGATGGGCACGATGTCCACGCCGGGCTGGGGCACCTTGCGGTCCACGCTCACGGCCAGCGTGCGCAGGCCCTGCCAGTGCGCACGCCAGATCTCCAGCGTGCTGCCGCTGGCGAGATGCTCCCAGGCGGGCGGTTTGCTGCCCGCGCTGCCCGCACTGCGCAAAGGCTTTTCCATGTCCGCCCAGCGCAGGCGCTCCAGGCCGCCCACCCACTGGTTGATGAACTCGGCCATGGCTTCGGTGGTGGCATCGCCATCCTCGGACCAATCCTGGGCCGCGAGCTTGGCGAAGCCGTTGCTGAGGATGCCCATCTCGGCGCCCATTTCCTCGGCCACCAGGGTGGCATAGGCGCAGGCCGGCGTCTGCGGCTCCACGGGCTGGGTCCACAGCAGGTTCTCGAGCGCGGGATAGCCTTTGGCGGGTGCGCCGATGCGCTCCATGGCGGCCAGATCGGCGGGGGCCGACTGTATGGCCTTCTTGAGCAGGGCCGGACGCATGGGGCGGAAGTCCACCAGGCGTGCCGAGCGGCGCTCCACCAGCGGCCCCAGGGCCACGGCCGAGAGGCTGCTCCACTGCCGCGACGATTGCACATAGGCCTGGCGCGCCGTCTGCAGCGTGGCGGCAGCCGATCCCGCAGGTGCCGCGCAGTGCGCGCGCAGCGCCTGGTTCAGCGCCTGGGCGGATGCCTGCGCGGCCTTGGCCTGGGGCGAGAACCATTGGCCGTACAGCCCCTGCACGGCGTGGGCCGTGTTGTAGAAGGGAATGGCCATGTTGGCATCCACTTCCTGGGCATGGAGCGGGGCGGCGGCCAGCAGCGCCAGCGCGGCGGCACAAAGGATTTGGCGAGGGGTCATGCGCATGTCTTGCATCAGAGGGACTCCACAAATTTGACCAGGGCTTCACGGTCTTCCGCGCTGAACTGGCGCACCTGTTCGCGCGCGGCTTCGGCCTCGCCGCCGTGCCAGAGGATGGCTTCCAGCACGCCGCGCGCACGGCCGTCGTGCAGCAGGCGCTGGTGGTTGTTGACATCGGGCAGCAGGCCTATGCCCCACAGCGGCGGCGTGCGCCATTGGCGGCCTGAGGCCTTGAAGTCGGGCCGGCCATCGGCCAGCGCATCGCCCATGTCGTGCAGCAGCAGGTCGGTATAGGGCGCAATGGTCTGGCCCGACAACCCCTTGCTGCTGAGTGCCGGCGACAGCGCGGGGAACAGCTCCCCGCCGGTCTTGTACGAGGGCCGGTGGCACTGCGCGCACTGGGCCTGGTGGAACAGTGCCTCGCCACGGCGCACGGCCGGGTCGCCGGCGTTGCGCCGTGCAGGCGGCGCCAGCGTGGCCTGGTAGAAGATCACGTCGTCCAGCACGCGGTCCTCGATCTCCACGCCCTCGGCGCCATTGCCGCTGGGCGCGGCCAGGCAATCCTTTTGTGCGGGCGTGCAGGTCTGGTGCGGGAAACGCTTCGATGTGATGCCGATATCGCCCAGGAAGGCCGAAGCCGTCTGGTGGGCAATGGAGGCCACGTTGGCCTTCCAGCCGAAGCGGCCCAGCATCATGCGTTCGCCGTAGGCATCCCAGACATAGTTGGGCTGGCCCTTGATGGGGCCGCCCAGGGCCGCCTGGGCGGCAACGTTGGCCAGGATCTCGGACTCCGGGATGTGCTCCAGCAGGCCCAGGCCGATGACCTGGGGCGCAATGCGCGGGCTGGTCATCAGGTTGGCAGCCAGGGGGCCGTAGTTGAGCGCGGCCAGCTCGTAGACGGGCTTTTCCAGCGTGTAGGCCGTGCCGTCGGCAAAGCGGCCATGCACCTGTTCATAGCGGATGCGCAACTGGCCCTCGCCCTTGACTCCCAGCACGCCTTCGGTGTTGAACTGGTCGCCATAGACCGGGTCCGGCACCGGGCTGCCATGCGGGCCTTCGCCCGGAATGGACAGCCGCATGAGCAGGCCCGCAAAGGGCTGGGGCTTGAGCGGGTTGTGGAAGTCGGGCGGCTGGGCTCGGCCGTCCTGCACATGGCAGCCGCCGCAGGAGCGCGCCAGGAAATGCGGGCCCAGGCCATCGCGCGCCGTGGTGGAGGCCGGGGCCTGCACCCAGTTGCGCTTGAAGAAGGAGTTGCCGATGACGAAGCGCGTGCGCTCTGCATCCTCCAGGTTGGCGGCGGGCAGCGAGAAGGCGTTGCGGCCCGTGGCGTGGACCGTGGTCTGGCCGCCGGGGGGCAGCGGCTCGCCAGGTGCAGCGAACAAAAGGGCTGGATCGGGAGCTGGATCGGGAGCAGGCTGCGGTGCTGGCGCGCGCGCTGGAGCGGCAGCCACCGTGTCCTGCTGTTGGGCCGAGCAGCCCATCAGGACCAGGGAGGCAGCGACCAGCAGCGAGGGGGAGAGATTCATGGATGGGGACGTCCCTGGAAAAGCCAGGGCCGCCGAACCCTTTCGGGGGCGGCGGCCTTGGCACATGGGCGCAGGAATGGATGGACGCTGGCGTGGATGTTCTTTTAGTTGGCCTTGGGGTCCACCAGGTTGAGCTGGGTGATGCCGACGGCGTTGGCCGCCTCCACCAGGTCCTTGCTCTGCTGGACCAGGCTGTCGATGGTGGCCTGAATCTTGGCGCGCGAGGCCGAGTCGCGCGCGCCCTGGATGGCCTGGTCGAACGGCGCGGGAATGGCCTGGGCCGCCTGCACCGACTGCATGATCTGGCGCGTGGTCCTGTCGGCCAGCGCGCTGTCCTTGGAGGCCACCCAGTCCTTGATGCCAGGGCCTTGCAGCTCGCTGCCATCCAGGCGCTTGTAGCTGCCCTGCCAGACGTTGAGGATGCCCTGGGCATTGGTCACCGCATCGCGGTGCGTGTTGTCCGAGAAGCAGGAGTGCTCGTCTTCCTGGTCGCGGCTGGCCAGGGCCACTTCCAGGCGCTCGCCGGCCAGCTCGCCGCGCGACAGCGAACCCAGGCCCACGAAGATGCGGCGCAGCGCGTCGTCGGGCTTTTTCTCGAACTGGGCGCGGAAGTTCTTGGGCGAGCCGGGCTTCCACTGGTCGGCCACGGATTGCAGGTCCTCGATCAGCAGCGCGGTCACCACCTTCAGGTACTCGCGGCGGCGGTCGGCATTGGACTTCTTGCCATCGACAAAGTCGGTGTACGGACGCGCGCCCGGCCCCTTGTCGTCCAGGTCCTGGCCCCAGAGCATGAACTCGATGGCGTGCCAGCCGGTGGAAACGTTCTCCTCGCCGTCATGCTCGTTGAGCTCGGCCAGGCGCTTCTTGGTGATGGCTTCCTTGCGGTTGTTGATGATGCCGGCGTCGGGATTGCCTTCCACATAGTCCACATAGGACTCGTCCATGGGCCAGGCGTTGATCTGGCCTTCGGGGCCTTCATCGTTGTCGATGGGGCCGGCGTAGAAGCGGAAGGCCTCGGTCTGGCCGTAGTACTCCCGTGCATCCAGCCAGGCCTTGCGTGCCTGGTTCAGGCCCTGCTCGCTGGGCGCCGCCAGAAAGGCCGCAATGGCTTTCTGCATGGTCTTGGCGGAGCTGATGGAGTCCGAGTAGTTGGCGTGCACCAGGGTGCCGTAGTGCTTGACCACCTCCGCAACGGAGAGGCTCTTCTTCACGGGCTGTTGAACGGTGCCGGCGGCTGCGGCCTGGCTCATCGGGGCGGCCGCGCCCAGGGCCAGGGCGGCTGCAATCAGGATGGGATGCATGGCAGAAAGAATCGGAGGTTGAAGACTCGGAATGCCAAAATGTAATGAGAATTGTTTTTATTGGCAAAACCTACGAGATATCGCCGCACTGCGCAGCAAGGTCATAGACGGACCCGGGCAGAAACGGGGCGCGCCGGCGGCGCAATGGCCGCAGCGGGCGCCAGCCTAGCACGGGGCACCCTTGTCGCCCCGGCCAAAGACCCGGCTCCCTGGCATAAGCCCCGCAGCTTGCCTTGGCTGGCGACTTGCCTTACCATTGCGCCCGCTCGCATGGGCCGCCCTCTCCTCGCAGGGCCTGCCCACGGCCTCCAAGCCCTGATCGCCCAGCCGACTTCAGGGCTTTCGCTTTTTGCAGAAGCGGTCTTTTTGGCGCTGCGCCTTGCGCTCAGCCTTTCGCGCAGCCCCTGCCATGCTCCGGCATGCCGGCCGCCCAGCTTGTTTTCCCACCAGGATTCCCGTGCCCATCGCCACTCCAGGATGCCGCACACGCGCAGCGTGCCCGCACGCCGGCCCAGCCGGCAGCGCAGGCGCTTTGCGTTGTGCCGCACCCCAGCGAGAGCGCGCGCCGTCCTGGCTTTCAAGGATTTTCACGTGACCACCACTTCCTCCGGGGCGCTCGCAGCCAATGCTGCCGGTGCCAGCACAGACACGCATGCCGGCACCCACGCCAGCCAGGTCAACGGCTACAGCTGGAAGGCCCTGGCCGGCTCGGCCGTCGGCTATGCCATGGACGGCTTCGACCTGCTGATCCTGGGCTTCATGCTGTCGGCCATCTCGGCCGACCTGCACCTCACGCCGGGCCAGGCCGGCTCGCTGGTGACCTGGACGCTGATCGGTGCCGTGTTCGGCGGCATCTTCTTCGGCCTGCTCAGCGACCGCTACGGGCGCATCCGCGTGCTGACCTGGACCATCATGCTGTTCGCGGTCTTCACGGGCCTGTGCGCCTTCGCACAGGGCTACTGGGACCTGCTGGCCTACCGCACGATTGCGGGCATCGGCCTGGGCGGCGAGTTCGGCATCGGCATGGCGCTGGCCGCCGAGGCCTGGCCTGCACGCCACCGCGCCCGCGTCTCGTCCTACGTGGCCCTGGGCTGGCAAATGGGCGTGCTGGGTGCGGCGCTGCTGACGCCGCTGCTGCTGCCCCTCATCGGCTGGCGCGGCATGTTCCTGGTGGGCGTGATACCGGCCGTGGTGGCCTGGGTGATCCGCAACAAGCTGCACGAGCCCGAAGTCTTCGTGAAGCGCCAGCAGTCCGCCACGCCCTCGGCCCGCGTGCCGGTGCTGCAAAGCCTGAAGCTGCTGGTGAAGGACCGCGCCACGGCCAAGGTCAGCCTGGGCGTGATCGTGCTGACCTCGGTCCAGAACTTCGGCTACTACGGCATCATGATCTGGATGCCCAGCTTCCTGTCCAAGCAACTGGGCTTCAGCCTGACCAAGTCCTCGATATGGACTGCCGTGACCGTGGTGGGCATGATGGTCGGCATCTGGGTCTTCGGCCAGCTGGCCGACCGCATCGGCCGCAAGCCCAGCTTCCTGATCTTCCAGCTGGGCTCGGTCATCATGGTCGTGCTCTATTCGCAGCTGTCCGATCCCACGGCCATGCTCTGGGCAGGCGCCCTCATGGGCCTGTTCGTCAACGGCATGATGGGCGGCTACGGCGCCGTGATGAGCGAGGCCTACCCCACCGAGGCGCGCGCCACCGCGCAGAACGTGCTGTTCAACATCGGCCGCGCCGTGGGCGGACTGGGCCCGGTGGTGATCGGTGCGCTGGCCATGAGCTATTCGTTCCAGGTGGCCATCGCCCTGCTGGCGGCCATCTATGTGCTGGACATGCTGGCCACGGCCTTCCTGATCCCCGAACTCAAGGGGCGCGAGCTGTCCTGAGCGGCTCAGATCCTCCGGCTCAGAACGATGTCCCACAATGCAAAGAGCTGCCGATGGCAGCTCTTTTTCTGTCCGGCAACCGGCGTGCCCAGGCTCAACCGCCTTCGCTGCACTCCAGGTTTTCGATGCGCTCTGCCGCCTCGCGGACGTCTTCATGGAACATCTGGTCTCCCAGCTTCACGGAGACCTGGCCCTCAAAGCCGCGCAGCTTGACCAGCGCAGCCTCGTAGCCTCCGCTGCCCATGCGCTTGAGCCCGCACAGCGCATAGAGCTTGGCCACGGGAGATCGGCGCGGGTCGTCGATCACCGACAGCAGGACGGCATTGGCCTCGGGCCGCCTGAGCATGGCCTCCAGGTGCCGCTCCGCAGGCGAGATCTCGCCTGCGAACCCGACCAGTCCCAGGTTGAACTGCGAGGCGTCCAGCGGCGCCGGGTCCAGCGGACGGGCCATGGCCGCAGTGGACAGGAGCAAGCAGATCAGGGCGGCGGACAGGGTGGTCTTCATGGCAGAGGCAAGGCCGTGGATGGCCTGATGAGGCAGTGGAAAAGGATCTTCGATGCAAAGCGTGGCGGCAGGTTCCCCCATCGCCGCCTTCACCGCCATCGTCATCCGCCAAGCAGCCAGCCTGCGGCCAGCGTCCCGGCATAAAACAGCAGCAGGGTCACAGGCACCAGATGCCAGCCCCAGACCCGGAACCACCAGTGATTGAACCAGGTCACCAGCGCACCGATGACGGCGCAGATGGCCAGCGCATCCAGCCGCTGCTGAAAACTGTCGGCAACACCTTCGGACGCGAAGAAGATGAATGCCGCAATGAAGGAACACAGCAAGGCGGTGTAGAGCGCCACTTTCTCTTGCCTGCGGAATTTCAGGATGCTCATGGAGGGCCAGGGAGGGTTCGATGATTCGGTCGCCAGAAAAGCCCGCGCCGCCAGAGCGCGCAGGTTTCACAGCGGCACAATTCTTCGTATAACGCCCTGAATGCGCCATCGGACCCGTCCGAATCTGCGGCCACTGCCGCGCATGCGCAACCCGCTGCGACTCCTTCAACGCTCCATCAGCTCAATCGGCCACGGCCAGCACCACGGCGGACTCCGACACCGTCAGCCAGACCTTGCGCCCTGCGCGCAAGGTCCAGGACTCGCCCTCGGCCGGCTCGGCCGCGTAGCCCACGCCGCTACCGCCCCAGGGCAGTTGGGCCACCACTTCACGCGGCCCCGCACTGTCTCCCCGGGCCACGCGCTGCACCTGGGCGGGCCAGGCATTGGCCTGGGCATGCACATCGGAGCGTGGCGCCGAAGGCAGCACCTGCACGGCTGCGGCCTTGCACAGCGCCATCACGGGCAGGCCCGGCGCCAGGCCCAGCAACTGGGCGCTTTCTTCGGTGATGCGTGCGGCAATGCCTGATGCATCCCCGCCGCCGTCGGGCAGCAGCCAGACGCGGACCTGGGCGCCCTGCGCCTGCAGGGCACCAACCCGGCAAGGCCACAGATTGCGCATGCTGGTGCGCAGGCCCAGCCCCAGCCCGGGAGCCGCCGAAGAAACGCCGGCGAGCCCGCCAAAGCGCTGCAGCACCTGCGCGCGCGCCTGCTCCAGCGCATCGGCCATGGCCAGCAGGGACTGCCCGGCCTCGGTGATGCGCGCGCCACCACCGCCGGCGCCGCCCACCGAGCGCTCCACCAGGGCACGGCCCGCCAGATTGGTCAGCACATCCAGCGCCTGCCAGGCCGCCTTGTAGCTGACACCCGCCTCGCGCGCGGCCTGGGAAATCGAATGCCCTGCCGCGATATGCCGCAGGATGGCGATGCGCCGGTCGGCCAGGTCATGGCCCAGCGCGGGCACCAGGTCTGAGGGAGAAGCGGGGGTTGCGGCAGTCATGCGCAGCATCATGCCCGCCAAGCGTTATTTCCCGCCAAGCAAAACGCCTGCACCCTGCATGCGCATTTTCAGGTCGTTACACTGCGCTATTCACCAACGGAATAGCGAGAGACCCATGAACGTGAACCAGCCCCTGCGTGCCACCGCCTTCGCCGCCCTTGCCCTGTTCGGCTGGGCCGCCGTGCAGGCCGCCGAAGTGTCGGTGGCCGTCGCCGCCAACTTCACGGCGCCCATGCAGAAGATCGCCGCCGAGTTCGAGAAGGACACCGGCCACAAGGCCCTGCTGTCCTTCGGCGCCACGGGCAAGTTCTATGCGCAGATCGTCAACGGCGCGCCCTTCCAGATCCTGCTGGCCGCCGACGACACCACGCCCGAGAAGATCGCCAAGGAAGGCCGCGGCCTGCCCGATTCACGCTTCACCTACGCCATCGGCCAGCTGGTGCTGTGGAGCCCCAAGGCCGGCTATGTGGACGACAAGGGCGAGGTGCTCAAGACCGGCGACTACAAGCACATCGCCGTGGCCAACCCGAAGCTGGCGCCCTACGGTACCGCAGCCATGGAGGTGCTGAACAAGCTGGGCATCACGGCCCAGGTGCAGCCGCGCATCGTCATGGGCGAGAACATCGCCCAGACCTACCAGTTCGCGGCCACGGGCAATGCCCAGCTGGGCTTTGTGGCCCTGTCGCAGGTGATGGAAAACGGCAAGCTGCGCGAAGGCTCGGCCTGGCAGGTGCCCGGCGCCATGCACGAGCCCATCCGCCAGGACGCCATCGTGCTCAACAACGGCAAGGACAACGAGGCCGCCACCGAGCTGATGAAGTACCTGCGCGCCGACAAGGCCCGTGCCATCATCCGCTCCTACGGCTATAGCTTCTGACACCTGTTGAGGCGCGCTTGCGCGCCTTCCCTCTCTCCTGGGGAGGGGTCGGCCGGCACGGGCCCGTGCTCAGCGTCGCTGAGCCGGGCCGCGCCGGTTTCGTGCGTTGAGTGAGATCCAACAGCGCTGCGAACCACTGAATTCTTCCCGCATGATTCTTACCGCCGACGACTACGCCGCCATACGGCTGACGCTGAAACTTGCCAGCGTGACCACGGTGCTGCTGCTGACGCTGTGCACGCCGCTGGCCTGGTGGCTGGCGCATACGCGCTCGCGCTGGCGCGGCCCGATTGGCGCCGTGGTGGCGCTGCCCCTGGTGCTTCCGCCCACGGTGATCGGTTTTTACCTGCTGGTGACCATGGGCCCCAACGGCCCCGTGGGGCAGCTGACGCAGGCGCTGGGGCTGAGCACCCTGCCCTTCACTTTTCCGGGCCTGGTCATCGGTTCGCTGGTCTATTCCATGCCGTTCACGGTGCAGCCGCTGCAGCGCGCCTTCGAATCCCTGGGCACGCGGCCCATGGAGGCTGCGGCCAGCCTGGGCGCGGGGCCGCTGGACCGCTTCTTCACCGTGGCGCTGCCGCTGGCGCGCCCGGGCTTCATCACGGCGGCCGTGCTGACCTTTGCGCACACCGTGGGCGAGTTCGGCGTGGTGCTGATGCTGGGCGGCAATATTCCCGGCGTGACGCGCGTGGTCTCGGTACAGATCTACGACCATGTGGAGGCCATGGAGTACGCCCACGCCCACTGGCTGGCGGGTGGCATGGTGGTGTTCTCCTTCCTGGTTCTTCTGGCCCTGCACCTGTTGCAGCCGCGTGAGGAGCGCCGCGCATGATGACTGCCTTCTCTGCCTCCCTGATGTCCGACGCAGCGCACACCCATCCCTCCTCGGAAATCATCGCGAACCTGGCGCTGGAACGTGCCGACTTCCGCCTTGACGTGCAGCTGCAGTTGCCCGGGCGCGGCGTCACCGCCCTGTTCGGCCCCTCGGGCTGCGGCAAGACCACCTGCCTGCGCGCCCTGGCGGGACTGGAGCGCGCGCGCGGCCGCGTCGCCGTCAACGGCGAGGTCTGGCAGGACGATGCGGCCAGCCAATGGCTGCCCACGCACCGCCGTGCGCTGGGCTATGTGTTCCAGGAGGCCAGCCTGTTCCCGCACCTGACCGTGCGGCGCAACATCGACTACGGCATGCGGCGCACGCCGGCCGCACGGCGCAAGGTGTCCCAGGACCAGGCCGTGTCCCTGCTGGGCATAGGCCATCTGATGGACCGCATGCCCTCCACCCTGTCGGGCGGCGAGCGCCAGCGCGTGGCCATTGCGCGGGCGCTGGCCACCAGCCCCCGCGTGCTGCTGATGGACGAGCCCCTGGCCGCGCTGGACGCCCAGCGCAAGGCCGAGGTCCTGCCCTACCTGGACCAGCTGCGCCGCGAACTCGACATTCCCGTGGTCTACGTCAGCCACTCCATCGACGAGGTCGCGCGCCTGGCCCAGCACCTGGTGCTGCTCAAGGCTGGTGGCCTGGTCGCCGCCGGCGCCACCAGCGAGCTGCTGGCACGGCTGGACCTGCCCCTGAGCATGGGCGACACGGCAGCGGCCATGGTCAGCGCACAGGTCCAGCAGCACGATCCCGATGCACACCTGAGCACGCTGTCCTTCGATGGCGGGCGCCTGCGTCTTGTCATGGCCTCCCCGCGCCCCGTCGGCGAAACCGTGCAGTTGCGCGTGCAGGCACGCGATGTGAGCCTGAGCCTGCAGCACCCGCAAGACAGCAGCATCCTCAACATCCTCCCTGCCACCGTGCAGGAGCTGCGCGAGGACGGCCCGGGCCAGGTCATGGTCTCGCTGCAGCTGGGCCCGTCCCGCCTGCTGGCGCGCATCACCCTGCATTCCGCCCGGCAGCTGGGCATTGCGCCAGGCATGCATGTCTTCGCCCAGATCAAGGGCATGGCATTGCTGGACTGAGCACGCGCGGCGGCGCCGATATCATGCGGAAGCCGCCTGAGCGGCCCACGCCATGAACGCCACCACCGAACACGCCCCCGCACCCGTCCCCACCCCAGACGCAGGCCCCGGCGCAGCAGATGCTGCATGCGCCGCCCCGCCTGCCATTGCCGCGCTGCGCACGCATGCGGTGGCGCGTCACCGGATCGAGCACGGGGGTGCGGTCAGCATCCAGGCCGAACCGCAGGTGCTTGCCAGCGAAGTCCCCATCGCCCTGGTGTTCAATGGCATCTCCCATGCCGTGATGATGGGCACGCCCTCGGACATGGAAGACTTTGCGCTGGGCTTTGCGCTCACCGAAGGCATTCTGGACAGCGCTGCCGACTGCTACGGCATCGAAGTGCGCGCCGTGGCCGCCGAAGCCGCAGGCCTTCCGGCCGGCATGGACGGCATCGAGGTGCAGCTGGACGTGGCCTCGCGCTGCTTTGCCCGCCTCAAGGACCGGCGCCGCAGCATGAGCGGGCGCACGGGCTGCGGTGTCTGCGGCGTGGACAGCTTCGCGGCGCTGGATCTGTCCTTCGACCCGCTGCCCGCGCATGACTGGATCGCCCGCGTCGATGCCGCCACCGTCTGCGCAGCCATCGCGGCACTGCCGCCATTGCAACGGCTCAACGCCGAAGCCGGCGCCGTGCATGCCGCTGGCTGGGCAGGGCTGGACGGGCAACTGACGGATGTGCTCGAAGACGTGGGCCGCCACAACGCGCTGGACAAGCTGGTCGGCCGCCTTTCCCGCACAGGCCGCCTGGGCAAGGCCGGCTTTGTCGTGCTCTCCAGCCGCGGCAGCCATGAGCTGGTGCGCAAATGCGCCAAGGTCGGCATCGCCGCCCTGGCCACCATCTCCGCACCCACGGCCATGGGCGTGCAGATGGCCGAGCTGACCGGCCTGCGCTTCTGGGGCCTGTGCCGGCCACCCAAGGCGGTGCTGTATGCGCCGGGCCGCGCCTGACCCAATGCCCGAGTGCCGTGCCCGCGCAGCGGCAAGTTCGTAGAATCGCGGGTTCAGCCCCTGGATGTACACCATGAACCGCTGCAAGCCCCATTTCTCTCCCGTCCGCCGCCTGTGTGCCGGCGCCCTGCTCGCCGGCCTGGCCTGCGCCAGCCTGGGCGTGGCCGCGCAGGGCCTGCCGTCCAACGAGACGCGCAATTTCCCGCCGCAGGCCCAGTTCGGCGAGCTGGTCGTGACCCAGTTCCCCGAGGTGGAGATCGACGGCAAGACCATTCGCACCAGTCCGGGCTTTCGCCTGTTCAGCCCTGAACGCACGCTGGTGCAGGCCATCAACTACCAGGGCAGCAAGCTCGTGGTGGGCTATGTGATCGAGCCGCAGACGCAGTGGCTGCACCAGGCCTGGATCCTGACCAAGGCCGAGGCCGACAAGCACTACAAGCCCAAGTCGATGCTGCAGCGCATCCTCAACTGAGGCCGAGCGCACGGCAGGCATCCGACGCACCCGGCCTGCGCCTTGCAGGCCGCACTGCCGGCGCCTGGAGCGTTGCTTGCGCCCTGGCCCGGCCCTCTTCATTTTTCGCAGACCACTGCTTGCAGTGCGGTGGCTGCCTGACGGAACCCCACCATGTCCAAGAAAGTCTTTATCAAAACCTTCGGCTGCCAGATGAACGAGTACGACTCGGACAAGATGGCCGATGTGCTGGGCGCGGCCCAGGGCTACGAGTCCACCGACGACCCGGAGCAGGCCGACCTGATCCTGTTCAACACCTGCTCGGTGCGCGAGAAGGCGCAGGAGAAGGTGTTCAGCGACCTGGGCCGCTACAAGCACCTGAAGGAACGCGGCGTGCTCATCGGCGTGGGCGGCTGCGTGGCCAGCCAGGAGGGCGAGGAAATCATCAAGCGCGCGCCCTATGTGGACGTGGTCTTCGGCCCGCAGACCCTGCACCGCCTGCCCGAGCTGCTCAATGCACGCGCCGCCAGGCACAAGCCCCAGGTCGATATCAGCTTTCCCGAGATCGAGAAATTCGACCACCTGCCGCCCGCGCGCGTGGAAGGCTCCTCGGCCTTCGTCTCCATTATGGAAGGCTGCTCCAAGTACTGCAGCTACTGCGTCGTGCCCTATACGCGCGGCGAGGAAGTCAGCCGCCCGTTCGAGGACGTGCTGATCGAGGTCGCCGGCCTGGCCGACCAGGGCGTGAAGGAAGTCACGCTGCTGGGCCAGAACGTCAACGCCTACCTGGGCAAGATGGGAGACACGGCCGAGATCGCCGACTTTGCCCTGCTGCTGGAGTACGTGTCCGAGATCCCCGGCATCGAACGCATCCGCTACACCACCAGCCATCCCAACGAGTTCACGCCGCGCCTGATCGAGGCCTACGCCAGGCTGCCCAAGCTGGTCAGCCACCTGCACCTGCCCGTGCAGCACGGCAGCGACAGGATCCTCATGGCCATGAAGCGCGGCTACACGGCCATGGAATACAAGAGCACCATCCGCAAGCTGCGCGCCATCCGGCCCGAGATGGCCATGAGCAGCGACTTCATCGTGGGCTTCCCCGGCGAGACCGAGGAAGACTTCCAGAAGATGATGAAGCTCATCCACGACGTGCGCTTCGACAACAGCTTCAGCTTCATCTTCAGCCCGCGCCCCGGCACGCCGGCCGCCAACCTGCACGACGACACGCCGCACGAGGTCAAGCTGCGCCGCCTGCAGGAGCTGCAGGCCGTGATCAACAACAACATCAAGGACATCAGCGACGAGCGCGTGGGCACGGTGCAGCGCCTGCTGGTGGAAGGTCTGTCCAAGCGCGATGGCAGCGAACTCATGGGCCGCACCGAGTGCAACCGCGTGGTCAACTTCCCGGGCAACGAACGCCTGATCGGCCAGATGATCGATGTGAAGGTCACCGAGGCCCGCACCTTCACGCTGCGCGGCGAAGTCGTGGTGCGCCACTGACCGCAACCCGGCCCCGGCGGCCCAGCGACCTCCTGCGTCACCAAAGCCCGGCAATGCCGGGCTTTTTTGCATGTAACAGGACGTGAAAACAGCCCGGCCACTCTGGCATGGTGCCGGCTGGGCCGCTAGCATCGCGGGGTCGCCGCCCTGAGGTCCGTCGGCCTGCATGGCTTTTCCAGCTTCGCTTGCTTGCTATCGATTCCATGAACACCTCCCAGCCCGCCACCTCCCAGGCCGTCCTTGAGGGCGAAGCCCTGCATGCCTTCATGGACCAGGCGCACGAACTGCTGCAGCAGGAGGAGGATGCCAGTCCCATCGCCCCGGCCGAACGCCAGGCGGCCGTCATGGAGCTGCTCTCGCAGCAGCGTTTCGCCCCGGCCACAGTGAGCGAGCTGGAGCGTCTGCACGATCTGTGGCTGGACCTGGAACGGCCCGAAACCGCCAACGCCCTGCTGCGCGAACACCGCGCTGCCACGCTGCAGCCCTTGCAGGGCGACGACAACCTGCTGGCCACGGCCAGCCTGGCGCTCAGCGACATCCAGAGCCGGCTGCGCTTTGACCGTGAAGGCGGCGTGGCCCTGCTCGCGCCCGCTGCCGATCTCATGGGCCGGCTGCCGCATGCCAGCGAGCCCTATCGCTACTGGAACGGCTGGCACTACCTGGCCCGCGAAGCCCAGGCCTGGGCGCTGGCCGAGCAAGGCGTGGACCTGCAGCGCCAGCATGAACGCAGCGACCCGGATGGCGAGGCCTCCCCCGCGCGCCGCGATGCGCGCGCCTGCCTGCGCAAGGCCGAGCTGGCCCGCCTGCGCGGCGATGTGCCCGCCACCGTGCGCCAGGTGCAGGCCGCCACGGCGCAGCTGACCCAGGCCGATGCAGAGCAGAACGTGGACTTCGACGACTGGCTGCACCTTGCGCGCGAGGTCCTGCCGCTGGCCCCGCAAAGCGTTCCGGCCGTGCTCATGGCGGCGGAACAGCACCTGGCCCGCACCGAAAGCCCCGCCGCATCGCAGGCGGTGCGCACGCACCGCAAGGTCCATGCGGCCCGGCTGCAGGCCATGGCCTGCCATGCCATGGGCCAGCCCGAGGCCGCGCTGCAGCTGGCCGCGCTGGGCCGCTTCGGCCTGGTGGATGACTCCGACGATGCCTTCAGCGGCCTGGTGCTGCAGTGGCTGGAAGAGGCGGGCCGCCTGGCCGATGCGGCAGACCTGGCGCTGGAAAGCGTGCTGCACGGCCGCCCCGGATCGGCCCGCCAGGGCTATGAGCTGGCACTGCGCAGAGTGGACAGCGACACCGCCCATGCACCGGCCTGGGCACTGATCCTGGCCTGGGCGGGACTGGATTCCGACATGCAGGAGATCCTGGAAGACAGCCCGGCTGCTCCGCGCAGCGCAGACGACTACCTGGCCCTGGCGCGCACCCAGGCGCCCGGTCACCCGCTGCTGGACCTGATCGACGGCTGGCGCCTGGCAAAGGTCCACCAATGGGAGCAGGCCCTGCCTCTGCTGGAGCGCGGCGTGACCGACCAGCCCCGGCACGCCAACTCCGAACTGCTGCCCATGCTCTGGGCCGCACGCTTCGCCGTGCTGCCCGCCGCGCAGGCGCTGCAGCGCCCCTTCCCCCAGGGCCATGGCGCCCACTGGTGCTATGCAGCGGGCGTGACACTGGATGACGAGGACGACCTGGCCGCCATCATGGGCGAAGGCCGGCAGGTGCCGAACGACGAGCTGCGCGAGCCGCTGGTGCAGCGTTACTACGAAGAGGGCCTGGCCCGCTTCGAAGCCTTTTGGGCCAGCGGCCAGGGCCGGTACAAGGATGCGCACCTGCACGTCTACTCCATGCTCTGCAACAACCTGGCCATCAAGTACCGCTCGCAGCAGCGCTATGACGAGGCGGCGGCCCTGCACCACAAGGGCCTGTCCAGCAGCCCCTTCGCCGAACACCATGACGGCCTGCTGTGGTGCGCCATCCGCCGTGACGACCGCCCCGGCATCGTCACGGCGGCCGAGCAGCTGTGGCACTTCACCCAGGACTACGGCTACAGCCGCCACTGCCCCACGGACTACTTCCCCAGCGCGGCGCTGGCGCTCTACCAGCTGGGCCGCGCAGGCGAGATCGGCATCTGGCTGGAACGCCTGGACCAGTGGTTCGAGGAACTGGACGAGGACGACCAGCGCGAACAGCGGCGCGACTACCTGGCCTCGCTGATGTCCCTGCTGGACTTCTTCTCCGAAAACCATGGTGAAGTGGTGCGCCCGCGCCTGGACGCCCTGCTGCCCGAAGTGCGCGCCCTGGGCGAGTGCTACACGCTGCGCCGCCTGGCCTGCGCCATGGAAAGCTGTGGCCCCATCGACCAGGCCGTGGCCCTGCACCGCGAGGCCATCGCCAAGCTCACGCCCGACGACAGCGAGGCCGAGCACAGGATGGCCCAGGACGGCCTCAAGCGCTGCCTCCGGCTTCGCCCGGACAGCAAGCCCTGGTGGAAGCTGTGGTGAACCCGGGCGCCGGTGCCAACACCGCCAGTGCCTATCGGCCGCGCGACGTGGTCAATGCGCCGGCCATCAAGCAGCGCATCCGCGAGCGCAGCGCGGCACGCGGCGACAGCGAGGAGATCGCCGCCTGGCTGGCCAACCACTTCTACCGCCATGTGATCGGCAACCTCGACGCCGATCCGCCTGCCGTGCAGCCCGTGTCCACGCAGGCCGAGCTGCAGCGCCTGCACCGGCGCGCCGAGCCTGCCGCCTGGGCGCTGGAGCGCCTGCGCGAACATGCGGCCCGCCAGCCGCTGTCACCGGACAGGCCTGCGGCCGAGGGCAGCGCGCCGCTGTGGTGGGTGGAGCCCGACAGCGCACCCCTGCTGGCGCTGGAGAGCCGGCTGCTGGAGTTCCTGTCCACCCGGTGCGGCACCGCGCTGGAGGGCAAGCTGCAGCGCATCAACTGCCCGCAGGCACTGGCGCGCTGGACGCTGGAGCACCTGGCCTTCGCCCGGAAAAGCGACAGCGGCTGGGCCGAACACCGGCCCGGCGCCGTGCGCCCGCTGCTGCGCGGCCAGCTGGGTGTCTTCGTCGAATTCGATGCAAGGAGCCCGGACCTGCGCGCCGAAATGGCCTATGAAAGCCAGATGATGCGCCACTGCCTGGGCCAGTTCAGCGAGCGCGGTGCACTGCGCGGCGGCTATGGCGAGCACTACGCCGAAGCCTGCGAGCAGGGCCGGCTGCGGCTGTTCAGCTACCGCACGGGCACGGCCCAGCCGCGCATCACCGTCAGCGCCCAGGTGCGGGACGACGGGCGGCTGCGCATCGACCAGATCAAGGGCAAGCAGAACCGCCCGCCGATTGCGCGCTACCTGGCCGATGTGCTGGCGCTGCTCAACCACCTCGATACCGATGGCGAGGCGCCAGCCGACGCCCTGGCCATGGGCATCGTGCGCCGACCGGCACAGCCGCTGGCCACGGGCAGCGCAACTGCCTGGTGCGCGGCCAGCGAGCTGCACACCGAGGCCGAACAGCTGTGGCTGCTGCAGTCCCACCCGGCGCTGCTGGAGCAGTTGGACATCCGGTCGCCCCTGATGCAATGGCTGGTTGCGGCACGCCGCGACACCGTGCCCGTGCCCGCCTTCGAGCGCATGCCGCGCAGCGCGGCCCTGCAGCAGTCGCTGGAGCTGGCGCGCCGCCGGGCGGGATCGCCGGCAGCACCGGGCAGGACAGGAAATCCGCGATGAACGCCTTCACCCTTGTTGTGCTGTCCGCACTGCTCTGGTGGGCAGTGCGCGCCGGCCTGCGGCGCCTGCGTGCGGCGCGCCGACGCGGGGACTTCAGCAGCTACCGCAGCGGTGACGCGGCACTGGACTGGGCACTGGCCCTGGCCCATCCCATGGCCTTTCACGCCATCCAGGGCGGCTTTGCGGACCGGCAGCTCAACGGCGCCGACTCCGCCCTGGCCACCCAGTTGCGCCCCATGGTGCTGCACCACCTGGGCCTGCGCACCGACCTGGACGATGCCCAGATCGCACGCCAGTTGCCCGACGGCCTGCGCCAGCGCTGGTTCACACTGGACCTGCAGCGCCTGCAGGCCGGTGACGATCCCCATGCCGCCATGGCCTTTGCCTGCGCGCGCGTGGCCTTCCATGTGCGCTGCGCCTGGCTGCTGGGCTGGGTGGACGAAGCCCTGCACCAGCAGATCCTGCACCTGAACGCATGCCGCGCGCGGGATTGCTTTGACAGCTGGCAGGCCTTCGGCCAGGCCTATGCACGCGGCCGCAGCCAGTGGCTGGCCCGTGGCCGCGCCGACGTGCTGGGGTGCAGCGTGACGCCCGAGCAAGTGCAGCAATGGGTGGCCGATCCGCGCCACCCCTGGCATGCCATGCCCTGGCAGCAGCAGGCCGTCCGGTGACTGCCGCCAGGTGCGTGCGCCGCCTGCCCTGCCCGGTGCTCAGCCTTCGCCATGCACCTTGGCGAAGGCGAGGAGCACTTCCCGCATCATCTGGCGCTGCAGCGCGGGCAGCTTCAGAAAGGCATCGAAGGTTTCGCGTTCGAGATAGGCCACGCCCTGTTCCCTCGGCCGAGGCCCGAGGCTCCAGTCCTGGCCTGGTGCAGGCGCAGTGCGAATTCGAGCTTGATACGCATTCCGAAACCCTGGATTTCCCTGGAGTCTTGATTGACTCATCGATTGACGACCCGGCTCAAACCCGTCGCCCGGCCAGCGTTCAGGCGAAGATGCTGCGCGCCTCGGTGAAGCGCTTGGCGAAATAGGTGTTGTCCATGCGCACCCGCTGCACCGTGCCGCCGCTGGACGGTGCGTGCACGAACTGGCCGTTGCCCACGAAGATGCCCATGTGCGAATAGCGCGCGCCCAGGGTGTTGAAGAACACGAAGTCACCGCGCTGCAGGCTGCGGCTGCCCACGGGATTGCTGAACTGCGCCCACTGCGCCGTGGTGCGCGGCAGGCGGTTTTCGGTGATGCCGCCCACGGCCCACTGGATCAGGCCGCTGCAGTCGAAACCGCCTTCGGGCGAATTGCCGCCATAGGTATAGGGCGTGTTGACCACAAGCATGGTGCGCGCCAGCAGCGCCTCGCGCAATTCGCCATCCAGATTGAGCGCCTGCGGCGAAGGCACCGGCGCCGGGCCCGCGCCCCTGCGGGGAGCGGACGAGCAGCCAGCCAGCAGCGCGGCGGCCGCCACCAGACCCCAGTCACGGCGCGATAGCCGCGCCCCGGTCATCGGAGACACCGCAAGGGAAGTCGAAACACCAGCCTTCATGGCGCTGCATGTTCTCACAAAGCCCCAGCGGCCAAAAGAAAAGCCGCAGGCTGCGCTGCGGCTTGGCGTGAAGGAGCGCGCGGCCCGGCGGCTCAGGCGGTGCCTATCAGAACGGCAGCTTCGGCATGCCGCCACCACCGCCCATCATTCCCTTCATGGCCTTCATGCCGCCCATGCGCTTCATCATCTTCATGAGGCCGCCGCCCTTCATCTTCTTCATCATCTCCTGCATCTGCTCGAACTCCTTGAGCAGGCGGTTGACTTCCTGGACCTGCACGCCCGCGCCATCGGCAATGCGCTTCTTGCGCGTGGCCTTGATGATCTCGGGCTTCTTGCGCTCCTTGGCGGTCATGGAGCAGATGATGCCTTCCTTGCGGCGGATCTCGCGCTCGGCCTTGTCCATGTCCACCTGGCCGGCCTTGGCCGTGAGCTGTGCCGGCAGCTTGTCCATGAGGTTGGACAGGCCGCCCATCTGCTTCATCTGCTGGATCTGGGCCAGGAAGTCGTTGAGGTCGAAACCGTCGCCGCTCTTGACCTTCTCGGCCAGCTTTTGCGCGGCCTCCATGTCCACGCCCTTGGTGACCTGCTCGACCAGGGCCACGATGTCGCCCATGCCCAGCACGCGCTGCGCGTGGCGGTCGGCGTCGAAGACCTCCAGGCCGTCGATCTTCTCGGACACGCCGGCGAACTTGATGGGGGCGCCCGTGATCTGGCGCACCGACAGCGCCGCGCCGCCGCGCGAGTCGCCGTCGAGCTTGGTCAGCACGATGCCGGTCAGGGGCAGCGCTTCCTTGAAGGCCTTGGCCGTGTTGATCGCATCCTGGCCCTGCATGGCATCGACGACGAACAGGGTCTCGACCGGCTTGAGCGTGGCGTGCAGATCCTTGATCTCGGCCATCAGCAGCTCGTCGATGGCCAGGCGGCCGGCCGTATCGACCAGCAGCACGTCAAAGAAGTGGCGCTTGGCGTAGTCCAGCGCGGCCACGGCGATGTCGTGCGGTTTCTGGTCGGGCGTGGAGGGGAACCACTCGGCACCGGCCTGGGCGGTCACGGTCTTGAGCTGCTCGATGGCGGCGGGGCGGTACACGTCGCCCGACACGGTGAGCACCTTCTTCTTGCGCCGCTCGATCAGGTGCTTGGCCAGCTTGGCCGTGGTCGTGGTCTTGCCGGCGCCCTGCAGGCCGGCCATCAGGATGACGGCAGGCGGCTGGGCGTTGAGGTTGATGTCGGCCACGCCCTCGCCCATGGTGGCGGCGAGCTCCTTGTTGACGATGGACACCAGCAGCTGGCCCGGCTGCAGCGAGCCCAGCACCTCCTGGCCCAGCGCCTTTTCCTTGACGCGCGCAACGAAGTCGCGCACCACGGGCAGGGCCACGTCTGCCTCGAGCAGGGCCATGCGCACTTCGCGCAGCATGTCCTGCACATTGGATTCGGTGATGCGGGCCTGGCCGCGCATCTCCTTGACGAGTCGCGAAAGTTTGTCGGTCAGTGCGGAGGCCATAAGCGGGGGAGGAGCTGGAGTCGTCGGAAAGGAAAAAGGCGTGCCGCAACCAGACAGCCGGGGCCCGGAGACAGGGCGGGGCCGGGTCGCGGCGCGGACCCTGCAGATCCCGGCAATTCTACCCGCTGCCCCTGGCGGGGTAAGTACCGGCCTTGCATGCCCCACGGCGGGCCCTGGCCAGCGGTAACATCACGTTACCCCATAGCTTGCGCCTATCACCCCGCAATGCGGGCTTGCCACCGCCTAGGAGTCTTCATGCCCGATACGCCGTATCGCCAATTCCTGGACCGTGTGCCCGACGGTTTTCTCCTGTTTGACGACCAGGGCTGCCTGCTTGACGCCAACATCCAGGCCTGCTCCCGCCTGGGCCACGACAAGGCAGCACTGCTTGGGCTGCGCCTGACGGACATCGGCCTGGACATGTCCGGACAACCCTTGACCGCGCTGTGGCAGGACATGGCCGTGGACAGCCAGGCCTGCATCGCCGGCCGATTGCTGTGCAGCGACGGCAGCAGTTTCCCGGCCGAGATCCATGTCTACTGCCAGTCGCCATCGGGAAGGCGGCTGTTCTTCGCCACCCTGGACGACATCAGCGAACGTGTGCGCCATGACGAACAGATCTGCCAGCTCAATATGCAACTGGAGCAGCGTGTCAAGGAGAGCACGCAGCTGTGGCAGGACTCGACGCGCCTGCTGGCGGCCGTCATGAGCGAGACGCCCGACCTGGTATTCGTCAAGGACCTGCAGGGCCGGTATGTCTTCGTCAACCCCGCGGCGGCGCGCTTTACCCAGCGCACGCCCGAAGACATCGTGGGGAAAACCGACCAGGAGCTCTTTCAGGACAGGAGCAACTTCAGCGACAGCGATCGCCGGATGCTGGACAGCAACGTCCCCGTGGTATCGGACGAGCATCTGCAGGTCGGCGGACAGCACCGCATCTTCCAGGCCATCAAGAGCCCCTACCGGGATGCCCGGGGCAACACCGTGGGCTTGCTGGGCATTGCGCGCGACATCACGCAGATACGCCAGACCGAGGCCCAGCTGCAAAAAAGCTATGACGTTCTGCGCCAGGCCGAGCAGCTGGCCCGCATAGGCAGCTGGACGCTGGATCTGGAGACCGAGCGCTTCCAGGCCTCGGAGATGATGTATGTGATGAACGGACTGGACCCCAAGGGCCCGCCGCTGACACGCCAGGCCATGCGCGACATGCTCAGCCCCCAGGACCTGGCCCGGCTCACCGCTGCCGTGCATCTGTGTGCAGCGACCGGCCAGTCCTACAGCATCGATGTGGTCCATCGGTGTCCCGACGGCCGGCGGTTCTCTGCCCGCATCCTGGGCCGTGCCCACCGGGACGAACAGGGGCGCATCGTCGCCCTGAGCGGCACGCTGCAGGACCTTTCCGAGCACGAGGATGCCCGCGCCCGGCTGGAAGCCCTGGCCGACAACCTGCCCAGCGGCGCCATCTACCGCCTCGAAGGCGGCCTGGACCACCTGCGGCTCAGCTATATCAGTGCCGGCATCGAGAACCTGATCGGCGTGCCGGCCCGCGCCATCATGGCCGACCGCCAGGTCTACCTGAATGCCATCCACCCCGCGGACCTGCCGCTCTACCAGCAGATGATGCAAAACTCGGTCGATACGCTGAGCGTGTTCGACTGCCGCTTCCGCGTGCTCAGGCCCGAGGGAGAAATCCGCTGGCTGCGCTGCCGCTCGGCGCCCCGGCGCTGCAACGAGGGCATGGTCTGGGACGGCATCATGCTGGACATCACCCGCGAGCGCGAAGCCGAGCAGGCGCTGCGGCAGGCCAAGGAAGCCGCCGAAGCGGCCGAACGCGCCAAGTCCGACTTTCTGGCCACCATGAGCCACGAGATCCGCACGCCCATGAACACCGTCATCGGCATGACGCGTCTGGTGCAGCAGACGGCGCTGACCTCGCGCCAGCGCGGCTATCTGGAGAAGGTGGAGCGCGCGGCCAACGCGCTGCTGGCCGTGATCAACGACATCCTCGACTTCTCCAAGATAGAGGCCGGCATGCTGGTGCTGGAGGAGGTGGACTTCGCACTGGACGACGTGCTGGAGACCGTCTCGGCCGCCACCGCGTTGCGCGCCGAGGAAAAGGGGCTGGAGGTGGTCTACGCGCTGGACCCGGGCCTGCCGCCGCGCCTGCGCGGCGACCCGCTGCGCCTGGGCCAGGTGTTGACCAACCTGGTCGGCAACGCCATCAAGTTCACCGAGCATGGCGAGGTGGTGGTTTCCATCCACCTGTCGCCGTCGCCCGTGGATGCCGAGATCGGTGCCGAGATCGGTGCCGAGATCGGTGCCGAGACCGATGTCGATGCACTGCACGCGCGCAGCCACCTGTGCGTGAGCGTGCGCGACACCGGCATCGGCCTGGATGCCTCGCGGGCCGAGCGACTGTTCCAGCCCTTCACCCAGGCCGACACCCAGACCACGCGACGCCACGGCGGCACGGGACTGGGGCTGGCCATCTGCCACAGGCTGGTGCAGCTCATGGGCGGCAAGATCGGCGTCTCCAGCCAGCCCGGCCAGGGCAGCCGCTTTCACTTCACAGCCAGGGTCGCTCCAGCCATGGATATGCCGCACGACGGGCACTGCACCCTGGACAGCCGCGGCGTTCTCATCGTCGATGACAACGCCAGCGCGCGCGAAGCCCTGGCTGCCATGGTACGCAAACTGGGCATGCGCTGCGACACGGCCGAGGATGGCGCGCAGGCGCTGCACATGCTGGAAGAGGCCTTGCGCCACAAATCGCCCTATGGCCTGGCTCTGCTGGACTGGCACATGCCCGGCATGGACGGACTGGAGCTGGCACGCCGCATGCGCAAGCAACAGCACCTGGCCGCGACCCCGGCGGCGCTCATGGTCACGGCCTTCGGGCGCGACGAAGTGCAGCGCGATGCCGCACAGCTGGGCCTGCGGGGGCTGCTGATCAAGCCATTGACCGCATCGGCGCTGCTGGCATCGATCCGAGAGACGCTGCAGGACCCCGAATCGCCCCAGCCCGCGGACCCGGCTGCCGGTCTGTCGCCACAGCAGCGCTACCCGGGCCTGCCAGGGCGCAGGGTGCTGGTAGTGGACGACAACGCCCTCAACCGCGAGGTGGCCACCGAGCTGCTGGAGCAGGCCGGCATGTCGGTACAAACGGCGGCGGACGGCCTGCAGGCGCTGCAGCGGCTGGACAGCCAGCCCTTCGACGCCGTGCTCATGGACCTGCATATGCCCGGCATGGACGGGCTCAGCGCCACGCGCGCCATCCGCTCGCGCAGCGCGCTGCGGCATCTTCCGGTGATTGCGCTGACGGCCCTGGCCTATGCCGAGGACAGCGCCCAGATCGCGGCTGCAGGCGTGAATGCCCATCTGACCAAACCCGTTGACGATGTGCTGCTCTACGACACACTGCAGCGCTGCCTGTCCGCGCAGCACCCCCGTTCAACCGTGCCTGCGCCGACCCCGGCCCCCAGGCCCACTGCGCCCACTGCGCCAACTCCGGCCCCAGCCTGGGACCCGGCGCGCTTGCGGCAATGCCTTGCCGGCCACTCGCCGCGCATGCTGCAGGTGATCGAAGGCTTTGCCCACGACTTTGCCGAAGCGCCGCAGAAGCTGCGCGAGGCCGTACGCCACCGGGACTGGGAGGCCGTGGCGTCGCTGGCGCATACCTTCAAGGGCAGCCTGGGCTATCTGGGCGCGGACCTGCTGGTCCAATGGTCGACCATGGCCGAGACCGGCGCACACGCCGCCCGGACAGGCGACGGCGACGGCGATGGCGACGGCACAAACGCCCGGCCAAGCACCCACATGGAATCTCTGGTCCAGGCACTGGCCGATGGATTGCAGGGCCTGCTGGCGGAAATTGCCGTGCTGTCCGGGCAGGGAGAGCTGCCCGTCCTTGCAACCGTCCCCATCGCGCCGGCCACCCCGCAGCGGCACCCGGTGAACGTTGACGAAGTAGCGTCCACGCTGGCACGGCTGCGGCTGCAGATCGCCGACAGCGACTACGCCGCCCTGGCCGAACTCGATCGGCTGCGCCCCCTGGTGGGCGAGCGCCATGGGCCCATGCTGCAGCGCATACAGCGCTGCACCGAATACCTGGAGACCGAGGCCGCACTGCAGGAACTGGACCAGTTGGCGCACAGCCTGGGCCAGCCGACGACGGCGGTCCTGGCCAGCAGCGCACAGGGGAGCGCGCAGGGAGCTGCAGATGCTTGACGCCCTGACAGGGCCGGAGCAGCCCACGGTCCTCATCGTCGACGACGAGCGGCTGAACCGCGGCATGCTGGCCGAGCTGCTGAGCCCCGACTACCGCGTGCTGCTGGCAAAGGATGGCCCCGGTGCCCTGGCGATCGCCCACCGCGAAGCCCACCGCCTGCAACTGGTCCTGCTGGACGTGGGCATGCCCGGCATGAATGGCTACGAGGTGCTGGGCGCCCTGCGCGCCCAGGAGCGCACGGCCCATATCGCCGTCGTCTTCATCACCGGCCAGAGCAATGCCGAGGCCGAGGAATACGGCCTGCGCCTGGGCGCGGCCGACTATGTCTCCAAGCCCATACGCCCCGCCGTGGTCGAGGTGCGCGTGCGCAACCAGATACGGCTGGCCCTGCAGCGCCAGGCCCTGGAGCGCCTGGCCATGGTGGACGGGCTGACCGGCCTGGCCAACCGGCGCCACTTCGACGACATGCTGGAGCGCTCCCACCGGCGGAGCCTGCGCACTGGGGAATCCGTGGGCCTGGCGCTCATTGATATAGATCACTTCAAGCAATACAACGACTGCTACGGCCATGTCCAGGGGGACGAGGCGCTCAAGGCCGTGGCCGCCACGCTGCAGCGCCATGCGCGCCGGCCCTACGATCTGGCCGCGCGCTTCGGCGGCGAGGAATTCGCGCTCATCCTGCCCGGCGAAAGCGATGCCCCGGCCATGGCCGAGCATTTCCGCCAGGAAGTGCTGCGCCTGTCCATCGCACACTCGGCCTCTCCCACGGCGCCGCAGCTCACTGTCAGCTGCGGCGTGCTCACCGTGCGGCAGCCGTCGACCGCTCCGCTGCAAGCCTGGCTGCAGAAGGTGGACGGCCTGCTCTACCAGGCCAAGTCCCAGGGGCGCAACCGCATCGCAGCAGCCATGGAGCCCTGAAAATGCGGGCCGAACCACCGCATGACACCCGGATTCTGAGCCTGCACAAGCGGCGCCGGGAAAGCCACAGCTATCATTGAACGATGCTCTCCGTCCCCCTGATTTCCGCCAACGCATCGCCCCTGGGCTGGATGCTGGCGCTTGCCGCAGCCGTGGCCTATGCCGTGCCAGCCGCCGGCGCCCGACGCATCAGCCAGGCCGGCGCCCGCGTTGCCTTGCGCCTGGCCTGGGTGCTCCACGCCCTGGCCCTGGCCTGGAGCCTGCTCGGGGAGCAGCCTCACTTCGGCTTTGCACCGGCCCTGTCCATGACGGCCTGGCTGGTGCTCACCGTCTATGGCGTCGAGCAGCAGCTGTTCCCCAAGATGCGCGCGCAGCTGGCGCTGTCCGCGCTGGGCACGGCCGCCGTGCTCATGGCCGCGCTGTTTCCGGGAACGCCCCTGCACGTCAACGCCTCGCCCTGGCTGCCGCTGCACCTGGCACTGGGCATTGCCTCCTACGGACTGTTCGCGGCCGCCGTGGTCCACGCCTCGCTGATGACACGCGCCGAGCAGCACATGCGGCTGGGCGGCGGTGGCCATGACAGCGGCCTGCCGCTTCTCACGCTGGAGCGCCTGACCTTCCGCTTCGTATCCGCAGGCTTTGTGCTGCTCACGGCCACGCTGGCCGCAGGCTGGCTGTTCGGCGAACAGCTCTATGGCAAGGCCTGGGTCTGGAACCACAAGTCCGTGTTCTCGCTGCTGTCCTGGCTGACCTTCGCCGTGCTGCTGATCGGCCGTGCGCGCTTTGGCTGGCGTGGCCGCAGCGCCGTGCGCATGCTCTATGCAGGCGCCCTGCTGCTGCTGCTGGCCTATGCGGGATCGCGCTTCGTCATGGAAGTGCTTCTGGAGCGCACCACATGAAGTACCTGCTGGTCCTGATCGTCATCGTCGTGGCTGTCGGCATCTGGCGCAGCCAGCGCCGTGCCGAGGCGCGCGAGCGGCGCCAGGCCGCTGCGCCGCGCAACCCGGCCAACCCGGCCAATGCGCCGCTGGCGGCTCCACAGGACATGGTCGAATGCGCGCACTGCGGCCTGCACCTGCCGCGCAGCGAAGCCATCGAGGCGGCAGGCCGCAGCTACTGCAGCGCCGAGCACCGGGCCCTGGCGCAACGGCGCTGAGCATGCAGGCCGCGGCCCCCCCCCAGCCCCCCACCATCGACGAGGCTGCGGCGCAGTCGCCGCACGACGCCAACGCCCCCTTTGTCCGGCTATGGCAGGGCTTCCTGACCGGCCGCGTGCTCATCGCCACTGCGCTTTTGCTGCTGCAACTGGCGCTGCTCAGCGTGCAGCCCGTTGGCAATTCCCTGGTCTGGCTGGTCTGCCTGGGTTACCTGGGGCTGACGCTGCTGCTGCGGCTGACGGCACGCGCCCAGCCGCCCTCGCCCCGCGCCGGCGTGCACTGGCTGCCCGTGATCGGCGTGGACATTGCAGCCATCTGCCTGCTGCAGATGCTGCAGACCGGGCCGCTGAACTATTCGGCCCTGCTGGCCATTCCCATCCTGATCTCGGCCGTGCTGGGCAATCTGACGCTGGCCCTGGCCACCACGGCCAGCGTGACGCTGCTGACCCTGGGCTGGGTGGCATGGCAGGACGTGGCAGGCCGCATAGAAAGCACCCAGGCCTACTACCAGGCCAGCTTTGCCTGCGCGGGCTATTTCGCCGTGGCCTATCTGACGCACGAACTGGCGCGCCGCGTGCGGCGCGAGCGCCACCTGGCCCAGCACAGCAGCCGCAAGGCCCAGACCCAGGAACAGGTCAATGCCCTGGTGATCCGCCACCTGGGCGAAGGCGTGCTGGTGGTCGATCCCCAGTTCCGCGTGCAGCAGGCCAACCCGGCCGCGCTGCACCTGCTGGGGCTGGCCGACGCGCATGCCCTGCCCTTCGCCCTCAAGGAGCATTCCGGCTGGCAGCGACTGCAGGACGCCGTGGCCCAGAGCTTTGCCCAGAACCTGCCCATCTCGGCCGCCATCCATCTGCAGTCCATCGGCCAGGAAGGCATGACGGGCCTGCACCTGCGCACCTGGCTGACCGAGGTCGCCACCCAGTCCGAGGCCGCCCACGCGGCCGAGCCCGCGCTGCTGCAGCAGCTGTGCGTGGTCTTTCTGCATGATCTGCGCGAGATGGAGGCGCGGCTGCGCACGGAAAAACTGGCCTCCATGGGTCGCATGTCGGCCGCCGTGGCGCACGAAATCCGCAATCCGCTGGCCGCCATCACCCAGGCCAATGCCCTGCTGGCCGAGGATCTGGCGCAGGACCCGGCCCAGCAGCAGCTGTGCCGCATCGTGGGCCAGAATGCCGAGCGCCTGGCACGCATCGTCGAGGACGTGCTCAACATCGCCCGGGCCCAGCAGCACATTGGCGAGGCGCATGCCGGTCTGCTGGCCCTGGACCAGCATGTGGCCCAGGTTTGCCAGGAATGGCAGGCCCAGGGTCAGCCCGTGCGCAGCATCCAGCTCCTGCTGGACGCCAGGGAGAAGACCGTGGTGTTCGATGGCGAGCATCTGCGCCGCATCCTGGTGAACCTGCTGGACAACGCCCGGCGCTACCGCAGCAACGCCCACGAACCACACACGCTGCAAGTGCTGACCGGCGCGCCGGCAGGCGGCCAGATCTGGCTACAGGTCTGGAGCGACGGCGCCGCGCTGGAGCCCACGGTGCAACGCCATCTGTTCGAGCCCTTCTTCTCTTCGGAAAGCCGCTCCAGCGGCCTGGGCCTGTATATCTGCCGCGAGCTGTGCCAGCGCTACGATGCCAGCATCAGCTACCAGCGGCTGTCGCGGCCCACGCCGCACGGCCCTGTCGAGGGCAATGCCTTCAGCATCGTGTTCCGTGCCGGCCCGGCCTCGGCCCTGCCGGCCTCCCTGTTTGACCAGATTGTGGTGTGATGCCTTTGAACTCCCTGCCCGCTGCCGCATCGATCCTTGTCGTGGACGACGAGCCGGATCTGCGCACCCTCTATGAACTGACCCTTCTGCGCGAAGGCTACCGCGTGGAAACCGCCGCCAGCGTGGGCGAGGCGCGTGAGCAATTGCAGACCCAGCGCTTCGACGTGGTCATCACCGACATGCGCCTGCCCGACGGCATGGGCATGGAGTTGCTGCAGGACCTGCGCAGCCAGCAGCGGCGCGAGCGCTGCGTGGTCATGACGGCCTACGGCTCCGCCGAGAATGCCGTCGAGGCCCTGCGCTCAGGCGCCTTCGATTACCTGACCAAGCCCGTGGACCTCAAGCAATTCCGTCTGGTCGTGGCCTCGGCCGCCCAGGGCGTGGGCGGTGTGCCGGCACCGGGCGTGATGCCGGCGCGCAGCCCCTCGGCGACGCCGGCTGCAGGCCCCGTGCTCAGCGGCGGCGGGGCGCTGGATGCCATGGTTGGAGAGTCGCCCGCCATGCAGGCCGTCAAGCAGCGCATTGCCAAGGTGGCGCGCGGCATGGCACCGGTGCTGGTGCATGGCGAGTCGGGCACGGGCAAGGAACTGGTGGCCCGCGCCCTGCACGCCTGCAGCCAGCGCGCCCACGGCCCCATGGTGGCCGTGAACTGCGGCGCCATACCCGAAAACCTGCTGGAGGCCGAATTCTTCGGCGCGCGCAAGGGCTCCTATACAGGAGCCACCCAGGACCGCGACGGCTACTTCCAGGCTGCGCGCGGCGGCACCTTGTTTCTGGACGAGATCGGCGACCTGCCCCTGGCCATGCAGGCCAAGCTGCTGCGCGCCATACAGGAGCGACGCGTGCGCCCACTGGGCTGCGCACAGGAGGAAGCGGCCGACGTGCGCATCGTCAGCGCCACCCACCGCGACCTGGCCGCCGATGTCCAGCAGGGGCGCTTCCGCCAGGACCTGTACTACCGCCTCAATGTCATCGAGGTGCTGCTGCCCCCGCTGCGCGAGCGGCGCGAAGACCTGCCCGCCCTGTGCCGCGCCCTGCTGGCACGGCTGTCGCAGGAATCCGGCCTGCCCATGCCCGAGATCGACGAGCGCTCAGTGGAGCAGATCGCCCGCCTGCCCCTGCCCGGCAATGTGCGTGAACTGGAGAACCTGCTGCACCGCGCCATCACGCTGGGCGAGGACGGACCGCTGCGCATAGATCCCGAGATGCAGCTGCCCTGCGGCACGCCGCCAGCCCCGCCTGCATCCGCCTCGCCCTCTCCCTCACCCTCGCGCCCCCTGCCGCAAGGCAGCCCGCCATCGCCAGAGCCATCCGATGCCGACCTGCCCCGCGACCTGCAGGCCTGGCTGGACGAGCGCGAGCGCGGCATCCTGGTGCAGGCGCTGCAGGAAAACGGCTTCAACCGCACGGCCACGGCCGCGCGGCTGGGCCTGAGCCTGCGCCAGATCCGTTACCGCATCGACCGGCTGAACATCGCCCTGCCCGGCGATGCCAGCGCCGAGGCGGACGGAGGCAGCCATGGAGAGTCCTGATCCGCAGGCACAAGCCACCCAGGCCCCGGCCTGGACCTGGCAAGGCGGCTGGCTGCAGCAGGCCCGCCACCTGCCCTCGCCCAACTTTGGCGAGCGCCCGGCCCAGGCGCTGGTCGATCTGGTCGTCGTGCACTCCATCAGCCTGCCACCCGGCGAGTACGGCACGGGCGCGGTCCAGCAACTGTTCACCAACCAGCTCGACTGGGACGCCCATCCTTATTACCAGGGCATACGCGGCCTGGAGGTGTCGGCGCATTTCTTCATCACGCGCCAGGGCGAGGTCTGGCAGTTTGTGGACTGCGATGCGCGCGCCTGGCATGCCGGCGCTTCCCGCTGGCGGGGCCGCGACCGCTGCAACGACGACTCCATCGGCATAGAACTGGAAGGCCTGGAGGGCCTGCGGTTCGAGGCGGCCCAGTACGCGGCGCTCGATGCCCTGTGCAACGCCATCGCGGCGCGCTACCCCGTGGCCCATCTCGCAGGCCATGAGCACATCGCGCCGGGCCGCAAATGCGATCCGGGCCCCGGCTTCGACTGGCAGCGGTTGCGCAGGCTGCTGGCCCATCACCATGCCACGGCGAACTGGCAACTGCCGCCAGGCGCGGGCCAGCCCGACACGTAAGCACACACCCTCATCGCAGGCACCGCCAGGTCTTGCAGCCAATGCCGCTTGTCCACAGGCAGAGGACAAACGGTCTGTCAATCCAGAAAGCAACCGATGTGGCGCGCCAGGCGCACGCAGCGGGTGGCTGATCATTTTTTACAAATTCACGCATGTGGCGCAGCCCCACTGTCCATGGGGCTTTCAGCGGTCCGACCGGCGCCGGGTCAAGGCTGCTGCGGCTCGCGACGGGCCATCGCCCGCAAGCCACCGCGCAGCGGGCATCTGCTGCTATTGGCTTGTATGTCGCGCACCCGTTTGGCGCAGCGCAAACAGCGGTTTTCCGGCTGTAAGTACCCCGTGTACATGAGACGGCGATACACTACAGGTAGTGCTCCAAAGCACGCTGGACACCATATCTAGTGTTCACAAGCTGTGAACACCCTGTGAAAACGGTGTGCACATCCGACCCCGATTCCATCTCCCAGCAAGCCTGCCCCAAGTGCAGGCCCGCGTCTGTTCTATCCACAAACACCCGTTGAGGAAACTCATGCAAGAAGCACTGAATTCTTTGGCTCCCGCTGCGCACGGTGATGCTGCCAATCCTTCCTCCGCCCATCACCTGTCCGTGCAGGACGGCTACCAGATCATCCGCCGCAGCGGCGATGTGGTGCCCTTCACGCCACAAAAGATCGCCGTCGCGCTGACCAAGGCCTTCCTGGCCGTGCGCGGCGCCCAGGGTGCGGCCTCCGCCAGCGTGCGCGAGACCGTGGACGAGCTGACCCAGGCCGTGGTTCGCGCACTGCTGCGCTCGCGTCCGGGCGGCGGCACCTTCCATATTGAAGACGTGCAGGACCAGGTCGAGCTGGGCCTGATGCGCGGCGGCCATCACGACGTGGCGCGCGCCTACGTGCTGTACCGCGACCGCCGCAACCAGGAACGTGCCGAGCAAAAGAAGGCCGCCGAGGCCGCAGCGGCTGCCGCCGCCGCACCGGCGCCCGTGCTGCATGTGACCGACAACGGCCAGCGCGTGCCGCTGGACCAGGCCCGCCTGCTGGCGCTGATCGAGGCGTCCTGCCGCAACCTCAACGCCGATATCCAGGCCGCCCCCATCGTCGCCGAGACGCTGCGCAACCTGTACGACGGCGTGCCGATCGAAGAAGTCTTCAAGGCCTCCATCCTGGCCGCTCGCACGCTGATCGAGAAGGACCCCGACTACACCTACGTCACCGCCCGCCTGCTGCTGCACACGATCGTGCGCGAGGTCATGGGCCGTGACGTGCAGCCGGCCGATATCCAGGCCGCCTACGCCGAGTATTTCCCCGGCTTCATCCAGAAGGGCGTGGACAACGAGCTGCTCAACCCCGAGCTGCTGAACTACGACCTGCCCCGCCTGGCTGCCGCCATCAAGGCCGAGCGCGACGAGCAGTTCGACTACCTGGGCCTGCAGACCCTGTACGACCGCTACTTCCTGCACGTGCGCAAGACGCGCATCGAGCTGCCCCAGTCCTTCTTCATGCGCGTGGCCATGGGCCTGGCGCTGCAGGAAGAGGACCGCAACGCGCGCGCCATCGAGTTCTACGAGCTGCTGTCGTCCTTCGACTTCATGAGCAGCACGCCCACGCTGTTCAACAGCGGCACGCTGCGCTCGCAGCTGTCTTCCTGCTACCTGACCACGGTGCCCGACGATCTGGACGGCATCTACGAGTCCATCAAGGAAAACGCCCTGCTGTCCAAGTTCGCCGGCGGCCTGGGCAACGACTGGACGCGCGTGCGCGCCCTGGGTTCGCGCATCAAGGGCACGAACGGCGAGTCGCAGGGCGTGGTGCCCTTCCTCAAGGTGGTCAACGACACGGCCGTGGCCGTGAACCAGGGCGGCAAGCGCAAGGGCGCCGTCTGCACCTACCTGGAGACCTGGCACCTGGACATCGAGGAATTCCTCGAACTGCGCAAGAACACCGGCGACGACCGCCGCCGCACGCACGACATGAACACGGCGAACTGGATTCCCGACCTGTTCATGAAGCGCGTCATGGAAAAGGGCCACTGGACCCTGTTCTCGCCCTCCGATGTCGGCGACCTGCACGACCTCTTCGGCGCCGCCTTCGAGCACGCCTACAAGGCCTACGAAACCAAGGCCGACAACGGCGAACTCAAGCTGTTCAAGCGCATCCCGGCCATGGACCTGTGGCGCAAGATGCTGTCCATGCTGTTCGAGACCGGCCACCCCTGGGTCACCTTCAAGGACCCCTGCAACGTGCGCTCGCCCCAGCAGCACGCCGGCGTGGTGCACTCGTCCAACCTGTGCACCGAGATCACGCTGAACACCAGCGACACCGAGACTGCCGTCTGCAACCTGGGCTCGGTCAACCTGGCGCGCCACATCGTCGATGGCGCCATCGACCACGGCAAGCTGCGCAAGACCATCACCACGGCCATGCGCATGCTGGACAACGTGATCGACATCAACTACTACGCCGTGCAGAAGGCCAAGGACTCCAACCTGCGCCACCGCCCCGTGGGCCTGGGCCTGATGGGCTTCCAGGATGCACTCTATGAAATGCGCATCGCCTACGCCAGCGACGCGGCCGTGGAGTTCGCCGACCAGTCGATGGAAGCCATCTGCTACTACGCCTACTGGGCCTCCACCGAGCTGGCCAAGGAACGCGGCCAGTACTCCAGCTACAAGGGCTCGCTGTGGGACCAGGGCATCCTGCCGCTGGACACGCTGAACCTGCTGGAGAAGGCACGCGGCGGCTATGTGGAAGTGGACCGCTCCTCGCGCCTGGACTGGGATGCGCTGCGCGCCAAGATCGGCCAGCACGGCATGCGCAACTCCAACTGCGTGGCCATCGCGCCCACGGCCACCATCTCCAACATTGTCGGCGTCGATGCCTCCATCGAGCCCTCGTTCGGCAACCTGTCGGTCAAGTCCAACCTGTCCGGCGAGTTCACCGTCATCAACCAGTACCTGGTGCGTGACCTGAAGCGCCTGGGCCTGTGGGACGACGTGATGGTCATGGACCTCAAGCACTTCGACGGCTCGCTGCGCCCCATCGACCGCGTGCCCCAGGACGTCAAGAGCCTGTACGCCACCGCCTTCGAGGTCGAGCCCACCTGGCTGGTCGAGGCCGCCGCGCGCCGCCAGAAGTGGATCGACCAGGCCCAGAGCCTGAACATCTACATGGCCGGTGCATCGGGCAAGAAGCTGGACGACACCTACAAGCTGGCCTGGCTGCGCGGTCTGAAGACCACCTACTACCTGCGCACCACCAGCGCCACCAACATCGAGAAGTCCACGGTGCAAAGCCGCGTGCTCAACGCCGTGCCCTCGGCCGCCGCCGCACAGCCTGCCGCCGTGAACACCTCCAGCGCCCTGGAAGCCGCGGCAGCCGCCGCACGCGCCCAGGCACCGGCGACGGACATCAAGTTCTGCGCCATCGACGATCCCGGCTGCGAAGCCTGCCAGTAAGCCGCGCAGCGCGGGGCCTCGCCACGGCGCAGGCCCCGCGCCCTGCCCGCCAGCCAGCGCCATGCGCAGGATCTTCGCCATGGACCTTGGGCCTGCTCAACACGCCAGGCCACCCATGGTCCTACATTGACCGGAGCAGAAAGAGAGGACTCTTTCGCACCGAATGAACTGAACATATGCCCCAGGGCATGCCGGAGAAAATTGCAATGCTGACCTTTGACGACGACGCCACCCTCTCGAACACGCCCAGCGGCGCGGAGGCTGCGCCCAGCACCACACACAAGCGCGTGAATGCCGCCGACAAGCGCATCATCAACGCCAAGACCGACGTCAATCAGCTGGTGCCGTTCAAGTACAAGTGGGCCTGGGAAAAGTACCTAGCCACCTGCGCCAACCACTGGATGCCGCAGGAAGTGAACATGAACCGCGACATCGCCCTGTGGAAGGACCCCAACGGCCTGACCGAGGACGAGCGCCGCATCATCAAGCGCAACCTGGGCTTCTTCGTGACGGCCGATTCGCTGGCCGCCAACAACATCGTGCTGGGCACCTACCGCCACATCACGGCGCCCGAATGCCGCCAGTTCCTGCTGCGCCAGGCCTTCGAGGAAGCCATCCACACCCACGCCTACCAGTACATCGTGGAGTCGCTGGGCCTGGATGAGGGCGAGATCTTCAACGCCTATCTCGAAGTCCCCTCCATCCGCGACAAGGACGAATTCCTGATCCCCTTCATCGAAGCGATCATGGATCCCGCCTTCAAGACCGGCACCTTCGAGACCGACCAGACCCTGCTCAAGTCGCTGATCGTTTTCGCCTGCCTGATGGAGGGCCTGTTCTTCTACGTGGGCTTCACGCAGATCCTTGCGCTGGGTCGCCAAAACAAGATGACCGGCGCCGCCGAGCAGTACCAGTACATCCTGCGCGACGAGTCCATGCACTGCAACTTCGGCATCGACCTGATCAACCAGCTCAAGCTCGAAAATCCACAGCTGTGGACACCCGAATTCAAGGAAGAAATCACGGCGCTTTTCGTCAAGGCCGTCGAGCTGGAATACCGCTACGCAGAGGACACCATGCCGCGCGGCGTGCTCGGAATGAACGCATCGATGTTCAAGGGCTACCTGCGCTACATCGCCAACCGCCGCGCCACGCAGATCGGCCTTGAGGCCCTGTTCCCCAACGAGGAAAACCCGTTCCCCTGGATGAGCGAGATGATCGATTTGAAGAAGGAACGTAACTTCTTTGAGACACGCGTCATCGAGTATCAAACCGGAGGCGCACTTTCCTGGGATTAATCGCTTCTCTGCAGGCACAATGCGAACCATGACGCGCTTCACGCTTTTGCAATACCGATGGTGTTGCGGCGTGGGGCGTCTCCGTGTTCATTGCGATGCGTCACTCCACATCGCTTTGGATCGCTTCGGAGCCCCGTACCCCGAAGTGTTTTGTGCAAATCAACGAAGGAGAAGATGATGGCAACTGCGAAGAAGACGGCCTCCACCAAGGCCCCCACCGACAAGAAAACCACTGCCAAAAAGGCGGCTGCTCCCAAGGCTGAAACCGTGAAGAAAACCACGGCCACTGCCAAGGCAGCACCCGTCAAGAAGGCTGCTGCACCTGCTGTGAAGAAGGCTGCAGCTCCTGCTGCCAAGAAGGCCGCTGCACCTGCTGCAAAGAAGGCTGCCGCTCCTGCCAAGAAGGCTGCTGCTCCTGCTGCGAAGAAGGCTGCTGCTCCCGCCAAGAAGGCTGCTGCTCCTGCTGCAAAGAAGGCTGCCGCTCCTGCCAAGAAGGCTGCTGCTCCTGCTGCGAAGAAGGCTGCCGCTCCCGCCAAGAAGGCTGCTGCTCCTGCTGCGAAGAAGGCTGCCGCTCCCGCCAAGAAGGCTGCTGCTCCTGCTGCAAAGAAGGCCGCTGCTCCCGCCAAGAAGGCTGCTGCTCCTGCTGCAAAGAAGGCTGCCGCTCCTGCCAAGAAGGCTGCTGCTCCTGCTGCAAAGAAGGCCGCTGCTCCCGCCAAGAAGGCTGCTGCTCCTGCTGCAAAGAAGGCTGCCGCTCCTGCCAAGAAGGCTGCTGCTCCTGCCGCAAAGAAGGCCGCTGCTCCCGCCAAGAAGGCTGCTGCTCCTGCTGCCAAGAAGGCTGCCGCTCCCGCCAAGAAGGCTGCTGCTCCTGCTGCAAAGAAGGCTGCCGCTCCTGCCAAGAAGGCTGCTGCACCTGCCGCAAAGAAGGCCGCTGCTCCTGCCAAGAAGGCTGCTGCTCCTGCTGCCAAGAAGGCTGCCGCTCCCGCCAAGAAGGCTGCTGCTCCTGCCGCGAAGAAGGCCGCTGCTCCCGCCAAGAAGGCTGCTGCTCCTGCTGCCAAGAAGGCCGCCGCTCCTGCTGCCACAAAGGCTGCTGCACCTGCTGCACCTGCCGCGAAGAAGGCCGCTGCTCCCGCCAAGAAGGCTGCCGCTCCTGCTGCTGCCAAGAAGCCCGCTGCAGCTGCCAAGCCTGCCGCAGCGCCCGCCAAGGCCGCAGCAGCTCCTGCCGCTCCCGCCAAGAAGGCTGCAGCCCCGAAGAAGGCCGCTGCCCCCAAGAAGGCCGCAGCAGCTCCCGCCGCTGCCGCGCCTGCAGCTCCCGCTGCCGCACCCGCGCCCATCGCGCAAACCCGCCTGGCTCCCCAAGCCGCATGGCCCTTCCCCACAGGCAACAAGCCCTGAGACTTTTCCGGTCTCAAAGCAAAAAGCCCGGCTCTTTGGAGTCGGGCTTTTTTCATTGTGAAGACGGCGGCTGCGCCGCCGCCTGGCGATCCCGGCTTCAGGGCTGGGCGAAGTCCAGCACGTAGTTCTGCGGGCCACGGCTGGCAATCTTGAGCGCGCCCAGGCGGTTGCCCAGTTCGGCGCAACGCACCAGGTCCCAGCCACGCTCCAGGCCGAACAGCATGGCGCCACGCCATGCGTCGCCACATCCCGTGGGATCGACCACGGCGGCGGGCTGCACCGGCGCCACCAGGGTCTTGGCGCCTTGCACCCAGACCTCGCAGCCCTCTGCCCCCAGCGTCACCACCAGGCCTTGCACCTGTCCGGAAATCTGCTCCAGGCTCCAGCCCGTGCGCTCGCTGAGCATGCGGGCCTCGTAGTCGTTCACGGCCACCCAGTCAGCCTGCTCGATGAAGCTGCGCAGCTCCTGTCCATCGAACATGGGCAGGCCCTGGCCTGGATCGAACACAAAGGGAATGCCGGCCGCCTTGAACTGCTGGGCATGCTCGAGCATGGCCTGGCGGCCATCGGGTGCAATGATGCCCACGCGCACCTGCTCCTTGAGCTCTGGCGTGATGCGGTTGCCGTGGGCCTGCATCATGGCGCCCGGGTGGAAGGCCGTGATCTGGTTGTTGTCACGGTCCGTCATGATCATGCACTGGGCCGTGTGCGTGTCCTGCAGCTGGCCGATGTGCGCGGTCTGCACGCCCAGTTCGTCGAGGCGCTGCACATAGTCGGCGCCGTCGCTGCCCACCATGGCCATGGGCCAGGCATCGCCGCCCAGCAAGCGCAGGGCGTAGGCGATGTTGCCCGCGCAGCCGCCGAAATCGCGGCGCAGCGTGGGCACCAGGAAGGACACATTGAGGATGTGCAACTGGTCAGGCAGGATCTGGTCTGCAAACCTTCCCTCGAAGGTCATGATGTTGTCGAACGCAAGCGATCCGCAGATGAGAGCGGCCATGGTGTGTCTCGGCTTTCTTGAAAAGTCAGGGGGATTCAGGGATAAAAAACCAGGGCGCGATAGCCGGCCACGGCCGCCTCCAGGCCTTGCACTTCGACCGGGGCCGTCACGCTCCACTCGCCACGGCCCTCGATCTGCGCGGGCGCGCCGAACTGGTCAAGCCGGATCACGCGCCGCAGCAGCAGCTTGTCCTGGGCATCGGTGAGCGTGAGTTCGACAGCGGGCATGGCCACGGGGAAGTCGGAACGGTTCTCCAGGCTCAGGCTCCACTGGTACTGGCCGCTGCGCGGCAGCTGCCGAAAGCCCGAACTGCCGATCACCACATCGCCGATCTGGCGGCGCGGCTGCAGCTCGCAGCCCGCCATGGCGCACAGGGCCTGCAGCGTGGGCGCCAGCGAAGGATGCTGCACGGCCAGCGCATCACGCTGGCCCCACATCACCTGGCCTGCCAATGCGCCCGCGCCCAGCAGGCTGCCCAGCACCAGGGCCACGCGCACGGCAGGCCGGCGCCAGAAGGCCTTGCGGCGCGCCTGGCGCACAAAGCCGGGCTCGGCCTCGGGCAGCGCGGCCGCAGCCTCACCGCTGCCCTCGCCATCGCTGTCGGGCCAGCGGGAGAACTCCGGCGAAGGCACGGAGGCCTGCGCCTGCGACTCCGATTCCGATTCCCGCAGCAGGCCGGTCGGCACGGACGGCGCAGGCGCATCGGACGACTTGTCGGATGGCTTATCAGATGGCTTATGGGGCCGTGTGAACGGCGCGCCTTCCTCATCCTTTGCCGGTGCGGGCACAGGAGCCGCAGTGCCAGGCTCGGGTCCGAGCAGGCCGTCAACGGCCTGCTCGGCCTGGGCGGCGGGCGGGGACTTCGGCGCTGCCCGGGACGCAGCCAGGATCTCGTCCACCAGCGACGCTCCAGGCAGCGCGCTGCCCGACTCTTCGGCGGCGCTGGCGGAGGGGTCCTTCGCGGTCACAGGGGACGGAGGCGGAGCCTCAGGAGCCGGCACCTCGGCCGGCGGCATGGACGGCGAAGGCTCGGCCCTGGCAGCCGCAGCCGTCGTTGCGGTGGATACCGCAGGTGCCGCAGGTGCGGCAGGTACAGAGGGCGCAACAGGTGCAGCAGTACCCGATGCAACCCGCCCCGGCAATCCGCTCGGCGCCGTCGGCAGCCACATGGATTCCCTGAATTCGCGGATGTCATCGTCCTCGAATTCGGCCGGGTTGTGCGATGCCCCGCCGGCCACCGGAGTGCCGGCCACCGAGGTGCCGGCCGCGTTCACGGGTGCCGTGGGCAGGGGCTGCAGGTCCTCGGAGGCATCGAACACTTCATGGCAGACGCCGCAGCGCACCCACCCCTGCGAAATTCGCAGCTGGTCGGCCACCACTTTGAAGCGGGTTCCACAGGCAGGACAGCGGGTGACTTGGCTCATCAGCGATCGATTGTAGGCAGCTGCTCGCGGCCCGCGCCACGAAGGCGGCGGCCGCGCGGGGACTAGGGCCGGAAATCAGGCCGCGCGGCGCGCGGTCATCAGGATCCAGCCATCTTCGCTGTCGGCCACTTCCAGCGCCAGGTACGGCGCATAGGCCTCCTTGAGTTCGTCGGCCTGGCGCTCCAGGATACCGGCCAGCACCAGGCTTCCACCCGCTGCCACGCGGCCGCACAGCAGCGGCGCCAGCACCTTCAGCGGCGTGGCCAGGATGTTGGCCAGCACGGTGCGGTATTCGCCGTTGCCGGCATCGGGCAGGCCCGCCTTCAGTTGCACGGCGTTGGCATCGGCGTTGTAGCGCGTGGACTCCACGGCCGCCGGGTCGATGTCCACCGCGTCGATGTCGGTGGCACCGAACTTGGCAGCGCCAATGGCCAGGATGCCCGAGCCGCAGCCGTAGTCCAGCGTGCGGCCAAGACTGCCTTGCGGCTGGCGGGCGATCCAGCGCAGGCACATGCGCGTGGTCGGGTGCGTGCCCGTGCCAAAGGCCAGGCCCGGGTCCAGGCGGATGCTCACGCGCGCCTCGGGCGGCAGCTCGTGCCAGGTGGGAACAATCCAGAATTCGGGCGTGATGTCCACCGGGGCGAACTGCGACTGCGTCAGGCGCACCCAGTCCTGCTCCGGCACCTGCTTGACGGCGATGATGCTGCAGCCCTCGAAGAAGTCCTGGGGCAGCAGCAGATCACGCGCCTCTTCGGCCGCTTGCTGCGAGGGGAACAGCGCCACCAGGCGGCTGCGCTGCCAGCCGTCCTTGGGCGGCGGCATGCCGGGCTCGCCGAACAGGGCTTGCTCGGCCTCCGTCTGCGCGTCGGCATCCTCCACCGATACGCTCAGGGCGTCCAGCGCATCCAGCGCATCGCTGATGGTCTCAACCCGGTCTTCCGGGCACAGCAGGCTCAACTCGAACATGGGCCCATCCTTTTCTATGCAATAAATGAAAATGCTGGCCGCCGTCGCCGGGGGCCAGCATGCAGGGTCAATCGGGCGACCTGCTCAACGCTTGTTGGCGTTGCGGTGCGCCAGCCACTCTTCCAGGTAATGGATGTTGGTGCCGCCTTCCATGAACTTGGCGTCCACCATCAGATCCTGATGCAGCGGGATATTGGTCTTGATGCCTTCGACCACGGTCTCCAGCAGCGCCGTGCGCATGCGCGCCAGCGCCTGCTCGCGCGTGTCGCCGTGGACGATGATCTTGCCGATCATGGAGTCGTAGTTCGGCGGCACGAAGTAGTTGTTGTAGACGTGCGAGTCCACGCGCACGCCGGGGCCACCGGGGGCATGCCACATGGTGATGCGGCCCGGCGACGGCATGAAGTTGTAGGGATCCTCGGCATTCACGCGGCACTCGATCGCATGGCCCTTGAGCTGGGCATTGATCTGGCGCTGGGTGAAGGGCAGCTTCTCGCCTGCGGCCACCATGATCTGGGTGCGCACGATGTCCACGCCCGTGATCAGTTCGGTCACCGGATGCTCCACCTGCACGCGGGTGTTCATCTCGATGAAGTAGAACTCGCCGTTTTCAAAGAGGAACTCGAAGGTGCCGGCGCCACGGTAGCCCAGCTTCTTGCAGGCAGCGGCGCAGCGCTCGCCGATCTTCTCGACCAGACGGCGCGGAATGCCAGGAGCCGGTGCTTCCTCGATGACCTTCTGGTGGCGGCGCTGCATGGAGCAGTCGCGCTCGCCCAGGTAGACCGCGTTGCGGTGGTTGTCGGCCAGGATCTGGATTTCCACATGGCGCGGGTTCTGCAGGAACTTTTCCATGTAGACGGCAGGATTGCCGAAGGCCGCACCGGCCTCGGCCTTGGTCATCTGCACGGCATTGATCAGCGCCGCCTCGGTATGCACCACGCGCATGCCACGGCCACCGCCGCCGCCTGCGGCCTTGATGATCACCGGATAGCCCACGGCCTTGGCGATGCGGCGGATCTGCACGGGATCGTCAGGCAGCTCGCCATCCGAGCCGGGCACGCAGGGCACGCCCGCCTTGATCATGGCCTGCTTGGCCGAGACCTTGTCACCCATGGTTCGGATGTTCTCGGGCGTAGGGCCGATGAAGGTGAAGCCGCTCTTTTCCACGCGCTCGGCAAAGTCGGCGTTCTCGCTGAGAAAGCCGTAGCCGGGGTGGATGGCCTCGGCATCGGTCACCTCGGCGGCCGAGATGATGGCCGGCATGTTGAGGTAGCTCAGCGGCGAAGGCGCGGGGCCGATGCACACGGCCTCGTCGGCCAGCTTGACGTACTTTGCGTCACGGTCGGCCTCGGAATACACCATCACCGCCTTGATGCCCAGTTCACGGCAGGCGCGCTGGATGCGCAGGGCAATCTCGCCCCGGTTGGCAACCAAAATTTTCTTAAACATGAAGGTCCTCGCGACTTGGTGCCTGCGCCGGTACGCAGGCCGAAGCCGTCAGTTGAGCCAATTGCTCTGTCGCGCCGCAGCATGCGTTCGCGCCAGGGCGTCGTGCCGCTTGCGGCATCGCTCGCCTGCAGGTTACTCGATCACGAACAGGGGCTGGCCGTACTCTACCGCCTGGCCGTTTTCGCCCAGGATGCGCGTGATGGTGCCGCTCTTGTCGGCTTCGATCTCGTTGAGAATCTTCATCGCCTCGATGATGCAGATGGTCTCGCCTTCCTTGACCTGGTTGCCCACTTCCACGAAGGGCTTGCCGCCAGGGCTGGAGGCGCGGTAGAAGGTGCCGACCATGGGCGACTTCACCACGTGGCCGGAGACGGCTGCCTCGGCAGGTGCCGCCACGGGCGCTGCGGCGGCAGCGGCGACCGGTGCCGCCATCGGTGCGGCCATGGGAGCCTGCATGGGCGCTGCCACATAGTGCTGCACCACGGCGCCTTCGCTCTTGACGATCCGGACCTTGCCCTCTGCTTCGGTGATCTCCAGTTCCGACACGTTCGATTCGGACACCAGATCAATGAGGGTCTTGAGTTTTCGCAAATCCATGGGAGCTCCAGCGGCTAACAACTAAATAGGGCGCGAATTTACTCCAATTTCGCCCTTCTGCGTGCTTTGAGGCATATTTTTCATCAACGTCGCCATGGAATTCAGGGCATTTCCTGAGCTTTCACAGCTTCGACGATGCGAAAAATCAGCCTTTTGCGCTCCAGGAAGCCAGATCTTCGATAGTAAGCTCACCTATTTTACGTTGCTGCACCATGCCATCTTCGCCGAGCAGCACGGTGAAGGGCAGTCCGCCCTGCAGATTGCCCAGCGAGCGGGTCAGGCCCAGACCGCCTTCCACCGCCAGCGCCACAGGGAAACGCAGGGGTGTGCGACCCAGGAAGCGCTGCACGGCCTCCGGCTTGTCCACGGCCAGACCAATGACCTGAATACCATGCTGGTCTTGGCGCGCCGAGAAGGCATCGAGCATGGGCAGCTCGCGCACGCAGGGCGGGCACCAGGTGGCCCAGAAATTGACCAGCACCAGCTTGCCGCGCCAGCGCGACAGAGTCATGGCCGAGCCATCGGGCGTGATGAAGCGCTGTTGCCACAGCTGCTCTTCGGCACTGGCATCCATGGCGTGCGGCTGAAAACGCCACCATGCAAAACCTGCCCCACCCAGGCCCGCAGCGGCGGCAACGCCGCCCATCAGCCAACGGCGGCGGGAAGATGTGTTTTGCCCTGCATCCACTGAATCAGCCACGGTCGGCCTCCTCTTCATCCTGATCCAACAGCCTGCGCAGCGCGTCGGCGCTGCCGCGCGGGCTGCGCCCCTGGCCGTCGGGCTTGAGTGCGCCACGCAGATCATCATGGTCATACACCAGCAGATGCACGCCCACGGACTCGTTCAAAGGGCGGCAGAAGGCGTGGATGCTCAAGGCCTCCACGGCCTGCCCCGTAAAGCCGGTGACGGTGCTGGGCTCGTACTCCACATGCTGGTTGATCAGCGCGATCTCGGCCGACTTGGGGTCGTCGCAGAACAGCTGCAGGTAAATATCGGACAGGCGGGTGGCCGTGCCGCGCCAGACCGCGCCGGCCAGATGGGGCCGGAACTCGGCCAGGCGGTCCATCCATTGCAGGGCCAGTTCACGCAGGGCCTGCAGTTCCTGGGGCTGGGTGTCGGCGCAGAACAGGGCAATGTATTCGCGCACGGCCTCTTCCACCAGGTCGTTGCCCGGCAGCGCGGTGCGCGCGGGCAGCCCCAGCTGGCGAAGTGCGCGGTGCTTGGCAGTCCCCCATTCCAGCCCTTCCTCGACCACGAGGCGGGCCGCGGTCTGGGCAATTTCGGCAGTGGCTTGGTCCATGGCTTTCCGATCCGCTGTATCCCTACATATATATAAGAGCCCATCCCACGGGATGGGCCGGGCCATTGTGACCCAAGCCGCCGCGCCGTCCACCCCGGACGGGCTTTGCGCATGCCCGCCGCCGCTTGCCGCCGGCGATTTGGCAACCTTGTGTTTCCAGCCTCCCTTGCCTGCTGGGCCGCAAGCTCCTGTTTTTGCAGTGCAGCCGTCCCGGGCATGGCCGCAACCGTAGAATGCCCGGCCATGCACATACATATTCTGGGCATCTGCGGCACCTTCATGGGCGGACTGGCCGCACTGGCGCGCGAGGCAGGGCACCGCGTCACAGGCTGCGACGCTGGTGTCTATCCGCCGATGAGCGACCAGTTGCGGGCGCTGGACATCGAACTGATCGAGGGCTACGGCGCCGACCAGATGGCCCTGCAACCCGACATGTATGTCGTGGGCAACGTGGTCAGCCGCGCGCGGCTGCCCGACGGCAGTCCCAAGTTCCCGCTGATGGAGGCGATTCTTGAAAGCGGCGCTCCCTACACCAGCGGTCCGCAATGGCTTTGCGAACAGGTACTGCACCATCCGTCCTGCCCGCGCCATGTGCTGGCCGTGGCCGGCACGCACGGAAAGACGACCACGACGTCGATGCTGGCCTGGATTCTCGAATGCGCAGGCCTGGCTCCGGGCTTCCTGGTCGGCGGCGTGCCGCTGGACTTCGGCGTTTCGGCCCGGCTGGGCGCGCCCAGCCGACCGACGCCAGGCCAGGGGCCGGCCGGCGCGGAGCCCGTCTTCGTCATCGAGGCCGATGAATACGACACGGCCTTTTTCGACAAGCGCAGCAAGTTCGTGCACTACCGCCCGCGCACTGCCGTGCTCAACAATCTGGAGTTCGACCACGCCGACATCTTCGAGGACCTCGGCGCCATCGAACGCCAGTTCCACCATCTCGTGCGCACCGTTCCCGCCTCCGGGCGGCTGGTGGTCAACGGCATAGAGGAGAGCATCACCCGCGTGCTGCACCAGGGCTGCTGGAGCGAGGTCTCCAGCTTCGGTGCGGTGGTCAGCGATTTCAGTGCCCAGGGCGATCCCGGCGCCTTCGACGTGCTGCACCGCGGCCACAAGGTCGCTCGCCTGGAATGGGCACTGACCGGAGAGCACAACCAGCTCAATGCGCTGGCCGCCATTGCAGCGGCCGAGCATGTGGGCGTGACGCCGGCCCAGGCCTGCGAAGCGATGGCGCGCTTTCAGAACGTCAAGCGCCGCATGGAACTGCGCGGCATGGCGGGCGGCGTGTCCGTCTACGACGACTTCGCCCACCACCCCACGGCCATCCGCACCACGCTGGACGGCCTGCGCCGCAAGCTCGGCAGCCAGGCACGCATCCTGGCCGTATTCGAGCCGCGCAGCAACACCATGAAGCTGGGCACCATGAAGTCGCAACTGCCCTGGGCCCTGGAAAGCGCCGATCTGGTGTTCTGCCACACGGCCGGCCTGGACTGGGATGCTGCCGAGGCGCTGCGCCCCCTGGGCGTGGGAGCCGGTCACAAGGCACAGGTGGCGGCAGACATCGATGCGCTGATCGGGCAGATCCGCGCAGCCGTCCGCCCCGGTGACCACGTGGTGTGCATGAGCAATGGCGGCTTCGGCGGCATCCACCCCAAGCTGCTGGCGGCGCTGCAAGCCGCAGGCTGAACCGGGCACAGTCCCCAATGAAGGAAGCCCGGGTCATGCCCGGGCTTCCTTGCTGTGTCGATGCCTGTCGGTCGTCAGTAGCTGATGGACATGGCCGGCACATCCACGCGGATCAAGGGCTTGGACAGCACGGCCTGGGCGGCCACGGCATAGCTGTTGCGCCATTGCTCGTCGTCGAACAGCCCGGAGCGCGAACGCGCCGCGCGCGCCACCACCACCAGCTTGTCGGCCAGCAGCACCTTGCCGCTGGCGCGCAGGGGTTCGCAGTCCATGGAGATGAACTGCTGGTCCAGCCAGTGCCGTCCTTCATCGGAACTCATGGGGGTGAGCCCGCTGGTGTCCGTGCGGTACTCTTGCCCTGCATCCAACACCACAATCACTTCGCTGCGCATGGAACTCCTCTCTTCATTACGGGATAAGGCCCTGTGCCTGCGCATGCAGACAGGGCTGTCACTCATGCCCTGAGCTTAACCGCAAGCGCCTTTTCCACACCCCGGGCAAGCTGACATGCCTCAAGTGCCAGAGACTGGCACAGGCGCTGGAGTCGGCACTGCCGCCAGCAGGTGTTTCAAGGCCTGCCAGCGCCTGCCCAAAGGTGCAAACGTACAATGGCCGACAGATTTGGCCCCGTTTTTTCATGGACCTCACCGCATGACAACCGACACCACGCACCAGAAACTGCTCGACCAGTTGCAGCAACTCGAAGACGAGTTGCGCAGCCAGAGCCTCTGGTCGGCCGTGGCGCCCAGCCCTGAGGCCATGGCATCGACCATGCCGTTCATGTACGACACGCTCAAGCTGCAGGAATGGCTGCAGTGGGTTTTCCTGCCCCGGCTGCGTGCCGTGGTCGATGCCCGCGGCCAGCTGCCCTGCCAAAGCCACGTGCATCCGCTGGCCGAGCATGAATGGAGCCAGCCCGTGGCATTCGACAAGCGCCAGTTGCTGGTCCTGCTGCTGGGCATAGACGACACGCTGAACCAGGGCGGACTGACCCCGCCGGACGCCACGCCGCCACACTGAGCAAGAAAACCGGGACATGGAAAAAACGGGGCATGCATGCCCCGTTTTCTTTTCCGGCTCAGGCGGCAACCAGGGCCGCAGCCGGCTCGGGATGCTTGACGCGGCGCTGCTGCACGGCGTCGGACAGCTCGGCCAGCGTTGCCAGGGAATCATCCCAGCCCAGGCAGGCATCGGTGATGCTCTGGCCATAGGTCAGCGCAGCCACCTCATCCTTGCCGGGCGTGAACTTCTGGGCACCACCCACGAGATGGCCCTCGATCATCACGCCGAAGACGCTGCGCGAGCCGCCGCTGATCTGTCCGGCGATGTCGCGTGCCACATCCTTTTGGCGCTCATGCTGCTTGGAGCTGTTGGCGTGGCTGCAGTCCACCATCAGCGTGGGAGGCAGGCCGGCCTTTTCCAGATCCTCGCAGGCAGCGGCCACGTTGGCCGCATCGTAGTTGGGGGTCTTGCCGCCGCGCAGGATGACGTGGCAATCCTGGTTGCCCGCCGTGTTCACGATGGCAACCTGGCCATTCTTGTGCACGGACAGGAAGTGGTGGCCGCGGCTGGCCGACTGGATGGCATCGGTGGCGATGCGGATGTTGCCGTCCGTGCCGTTCTTGAAGCCGATGGGCGCCGAGATGCCCGAGGCCAGTTCACGGTGGACCTGGCTTTCCGTGGTGCGCGCACCGATGGCGCCCCAGCTGATCAGATCGGCGATGTACTGGGGCGAGATCACGTCCAGGAACTCGCTGGCGGCCGGCACGCCCAGGCGGTTGATGTCGATCAGCAGTTGCCGCGCAATGCGCAGGCCTTCGTCGATGCGGTAGCTCTGGTCCAGGTAGGGATCGTTGATCAAACCCTTCCAGCCCACGGTGGTGCGCGGCTTTTCGAAGTACACGCGCATCACGATCTCCAGCGTGTCCTTGTACTGCTCGCGTATGGGCGCCAGGCGGCGCGCGTACTCGATGGCGGCCGCCGGATCGTGGATGGAGCAGGGGCCGACGATGACCAGCAGGCGGTCATCCTCACCAGCCATGATGTTGTGGATGGTGCGGCGGGTGTCGCCGATCAGGGTTTCGACGGCCGTACCGCGGATGGGGAAGAAGCGAATGAGGTGCTCGGGAGGGGGCAACACGGTGATGTCCTTGATACGTGCGTCGTCGGTTTGGCCAGTCTTTTGGGAACCGCCGCGATACCAGGAATCGGCGAGGGAAGCTTGATGAGCAGTCATTGCTTGCTTTCGTGAGGAAAGATGGATCGTGGAAAACGGAGCGAAGAATCGGGAGGGAAAAACAAAAAACCGCCGGGCTCTGCAGCTTCGGCGGTTTTGAGGGAGGTTTGTTCGGGTGCGCGCGCTTACCTCTCTTCCGCCGGGGAGGAGAACCAAAAGTAAAAGTAGAAGGAGGTACGGGCTTGCATGGGGATCGAATGTAGCACAGTCATTTTTCGCAGTGCAACATGGACTTGAAGGCGGGGAAGGTGCCCTTCACCGTGCCACAGAGGGAAAGCGCAAAATCATTGACGCAATAAAACTGCTTTTTTATAAGTTTTTTGCAAAAATTCTCCAATCGAATGAAGAAATATACGATGCAATGCAGTTTTATTGCCATCGACCATGCAAACGTGCAAACCCCGGGAAATGATGCGTTTGCGCGTCACGCAAGGGCGCGATCAACGTCGAAGCAATGCGTCACGCAGCCTGCGCAGGGCCCGGCGCACGGCGCTCCAGGGTTGCCATCGGCGCGCCTTGTAACCAGACAGGATGGCGCTCACATCGGCTTCGCCGGCCACGGCAGCGGATTCGGCAAACATGTCCGTCAGCAGGCATGCATCGCCCAGCAGACGCCAGCCCAGGCGCTCGCAGCGGCGGAAATGCTCGGGCTCCTGGGCATCGCCCACCAGCACGGACTGCTGCCAGGCGTGGACGGCCTCCCTGAAGCCTTTGAGCAGGCGCTGGTAGGCAGGAAATTCGTAGAGGGCATGCCAGCCCGTGGCCAGCGTGGTGAGAAAGTGCTGGTGGTCCAGCACCGCCAGGTCAAGCTGCTGTATGGCGTCTTCGACCGCGGGGCGTGCGCTGCCCGCATAGCGCACGCGCACGGACTCGTCCAGCGCGACGGCCAGCAAGGCCAGTTGCTGGTGCATGGGCTGCAGGTCGCCCACGATCAGCTCATGCTGCCAGAAGCGGCTCAGCCGCGACTCGCCGGCCCAGGCACGCCATTGCTTCGGCAGGCTGCGCAGGGGTTGGACGGAGGTCTGCGGGCCTGGCCGGGAGGGAAAGGAAAGCTGGGTCATGGAATCGGCGCCGGACGTGCCCACGGAACGCGGCGGGCCGCCTCAGGCAGGACAGGGCCCGGCCTGCCGTGCAGGGCGCGGGCATGGGACCGTCAGGCCGTGCCGCCCACCGTCAGGCCGTCGATGCGCAGCGTGGGCTGGCCCACGCCCACAGGCACGCTCTGGCCTTCCTTGCCGCAGGTGCCCACGCCGCTGTCCAGGCGCATGTCGTTGCCGATCATGGTGATGTGCTTGAGCGATTCCGGGCCGCTGCCCACGATGGTCGCGCCCTTGACGGGGTACTGGATCTTGCCGTTCTCGACCCAATAGGCCTCGCTGGCGGAGAACACGAACTTGCCGCTGGTGATATCGACCTGGCCGCCGCCGAAGTTGGTGGCGTACAGGCCCTTCTTGATCGAGGCCACGATTTCCTGCGGCTCCCGGTCGCCACCGAGCATGTAGGTGTTGGTCATGCGCGGCATGGGGATGTGAGCGTAGCTTTCGCGGCGGCCGTTGCCGGTGGGCTTGACACCCATCAGGCGGGCATTCATCGCGTCCTGGATGTAGCCCTTGAGGATGCCGTCCTCGATCAGCACATTGCTCTGGCTGGTGCAGCCTTCGTCATCGACGTTGAGCGAGCCGCGGCGATCGGCCAGCGTGCCGTCATCGAGCACGGTGACGCCCTTGGCAGCCACGCGCTGGCCGATGCGGCCGCTGAAGGCGCTGGCGCCCTTGCGGTTGAAGTCGCCTTCCAGGCCGTGGCCCACGGCTTCGTGCAGCAGCACGCCGGGCCAGCCCGGGCCAAGCACCACGGTCATCTCGCCAGCCGGCGCGGGACGGGATTCCAGGTTGGTCAGGGCTGCGCTCACGGCCTCGTCCACGTACTGGGTGATCTGCTCGTCGCTGAAATAGGCCAGGCCGAAACGGCCACCGCCGCCGGCCGAACCCACCTCGCGCCGGCCCTTTTGCTCGGCGATCACGGTAACCGACAGGCGCACCAGCGGCCGCACATCGGCCGCCAGCGTGCCATCGGCTCGGGCCACCAGCACCACGTCGTACTCGCTGGCCAGGCCGGCCATGACCTGGACCACGCGCGGGTCCTTGGCGCGGGCCAGTTTCTCGACCTTGCCCAGCAGCTCGACCTTGGCCGTGCTGTCCAGCGTGGCGATGGGGTCCAGACCGGGATACAGCGAGCGGCTTTGCGCAATCTTGGAAGCATTGGCGCGCACGCGCTTGCTCTGGGCCGCACCCGAGATGGAGCGCACGGTGCGCGCGGCATCCAGCAGCGAGGCTTCGGAAATATCGTCGGAATAGGCAAATGCCGTCTTCTCGCCACTGACCGCACGCACGCCCACGCCCTGGTCGATGCTGAAGCTGCCGGTCTTGACGATGCCCTCTTCCAGGCTCCAGCCTTCGGCGCGGGTGTACTGGAAGTAGAGGTCGGCATCGTCGACCTGGTGGCTGCGGATCTCGGCCAGTGCGCGCGCGAGATGGGTTTCATCGAGCCCGAAGGGCTCAAGCAGCAACTGGCGCGCTGTGGCCAGGCGTTCAATGGTGGGTTCGCGGGAGATCATTCACGCATTGTAGAGAGCCGGCCATGCCCTCGCCGTGCAACGGCTGCGGCCAGCGGCTTGCCGACCCATAAAAAAAGAACGGAATGCCGCTCCACCAGGCTGAGCGGCATTCCGTAGGCATGCATCCGCATGGATGGCGAACATGCTGGCCCATGTCCACACCTGCTTTGTAGCCTGCCCTGGCAGCGGTGGCAAGTGAGCAGACTCCCGCAGAAACTATCAAAACAGGAGCACCAAGTGCTTTGGGGATCTCAGTTCTCAAGCCAAATCGCAGGAAGGAATGCGACGCCCGATACCGCAGGCATCCAGACTCTTTGACATTTGCGGGCGCCTTTGGCACCCCAAAGTGCGATTCAGAGCGGCCCGCCGCCCTCGCCCGGCAGCTGCCGCTGCGAGCGCGCCACCGACATCAGCACGCCCAGCGCCAGCCCCAGCGTGACCATGGCCGTGCCGCCATAGCTGATGAAGGGCAGCGGCACGCCGACCACGGGCAGGATGCCGCTGACCATGCCCATGTTCACGAAGGCATAGGTGAAGAAGATCATGGCCACGGCCGCCGCCATGAGCCGCGCGAACAGCGAGTTGGCCTGGATGGCGATGGCCAGCCCGCGCCAGACCAGCAGCAGGAAGGAGACGATGATGAACAGGTTGCCGACCAGGCCGAACTCCTCGGAATAGGCCGCGAAGATGAAGTCGGTCGTGCGTTCGGGGATGAACTCCAGGTGGGTCTGGGTGCCCGCCATGAAGCCCTTGCCCCAGACGCCGCCCGAACCGATGGCGATCATCCCCTGGATGATGTGGAATCCCTTGCCCAGCGGATCGCGCGTGGGGTCCAGCAGGGTACAGACACGGGTTTGCTGGTATTCATGCAGCACGGGCCAGCGCACGCCGTCGGCGCATAGCTGGGGCTCGTACAGCACGATAAGCGTGATGCCGATGGCGCCGGCCAGCACGGGCGGCACGATGAGTTTCCAGGGCAGGCCCGCGAAAAAGATCACGGACAGGCCTGCGGCCATCACCAGCAGCGAGGTGCCCAGGTCGGGCTGCTTCATGATCAGCCCCACGGGCACCAGGAGCAGGACCATCGCAATCACGAAGTCCGTGCCGCGCAGCTGGCCCTCGCGGCGTTGGAACCACCAGGCCAGCATCAGCGGCGTGGCGATCTTCAGCAGTTCGCTGGGCTGGATCACCACACCCACGTTGACCCAGCGCTGCGCCCCCTTCTTGGTGATGCCGAACAGCGCCACCGCCACCAGCAATGCCACGCCCAGCATGTACAGCGGCACGGCCACCTTCATGAGCTGCTGCGGGGGAATCTGGGCCACGACAAAGAGGATGGCCGCCGCGATCAGCATGTTGCGCCCATGGTCGGTGAAGCGCGTGCCGTGGTCGAAGCCCGACGAGTACATGGCGATCAGCCCCGCCGACGCCAGCATGCCCACGAACAGCAGCAACCAGAAGTCAAAGCCCCGCAGCAGCGGGGCAACACGTTGCCAGAGGGAGGGCTTGTCGAATTCGGTCACGGGGATGGTCGGTCGCGGGCACGGGCCGCCATTATCCCGTGGCGCATGCGGCCCAGCCCGGCGCAGGGTTGCCCACGGAGGCGGTTGTCATCCAGCTGTCGGCCCGGGCCTTCCCTGCTGGGCGCCGCCTGCCGCAGCGGCCACAATGGGCCATGAGCCGTCCGGGCCGCATCCCGCGCCCGGCCCCAGCAACGCAAAGGAGAGCGCCCGCCATGACCACCACCCATTTGCTGTACCTGCACGGCTTTCGCTCCTCTCCCCAATCCACCAAGGCCCGGCGCCTGGCCGAGCATGTGGCCACGCGCCATCCCCATGTGCGCTGGTGGAGCCCGCAACTGCCCCCTTCCCCGCGCGAAGCGGCTGCCCTGATTGCCGATGGCATCGGCAGCTGGCCGCGCGAGACCATGGCCGTGATCGGATCCTCGCTGGGCGGCTACTACGCCAGCTGGGTGGCCCAGCTGGCGCGCTGCCGCAGCGTGATGATCAACCCGGCCGTCAACCCGGCGCGCGATCTTGAAAAGTACATCGGCGAGCAGACTTCCTGGCACAACCCGGAGGAGCGTTTCTTCTTCCGCCGCGAATACATCGAGGAGCTGCGCGCGCTGGACACGCGCCATATGACACCGGCCGCCCCCGAAATGCTGCTGGCGGCCGAGGGCGACGAGGTGCTGGACTGGCGCGAGATGAGCGCACGCTATCCGCATGCGCTGCAGATCATCCAGGAGGGCGGCGATCACGCGCTGAGCAGCTTCGAGGAGTACCTGCCCCAGCTGGACGAGTTCCTGAATCTGGCCTGATGCCGCGCAAGACTGCGCGGCAGCTGCCAGCCGCAGCATGGGAGAATGTCGGGCTATGCACGCATTGTTTGAAGAATCCGGCAAGTTCCTGGCCGGCCGCATCCTCTCCGAAGCCGACACCTCCGCCCAGGTGGAGCTGGACTCGGGCAAACGGGTCAAGGTCAAGTCGGCCAACATCCTGCTCAAGTTCGACAAGCCGGCGCCTGCCGAACTGATCGCCCAGGCCCAGTCGCAGGCCGCCCAGATCGATCTGGACCTGGCCTGGGAATTCGCCCCCGAGGAGGAATTCGGCTTCGCCGACCTTGCACGCGACTATTTCTCGGACAAGGCCACGCTGGCCGAGCAGGCCGGCGCGCTGTTCCGCCTGTACGACGCCCCGCACTACTTCCGCCGCTCCGGCAAGGGCCGCTTCAAGAAGGCACCGGCCGAGATCCTGCAGCAGGCGCTGGCCGGCATAGAGAAGAAAAAGCAGATCCAGGCCCAGATCACGGCCTGGGCCGAGCAGCTGGGCGCCGGCGAATGCCCCGGCCCCATCCGCGAGCAGCTCTACAAGATCCTGTTCCGCCCCGACAAGAACGCCGCCGAATACAAGGCCGTGGTCGAGGCCAGCCGCGCCACGCGACTGGCACCGCTGGACCTGCTGCACAGGGCCGGCGCCATTGAATCGGCCTACGAGTTCCACTGGAAGCGCTTCCTGTTCGACCACTTCCCCAAGGGCACGCAGTTCCCGGCCCTGCAGGCACCCCAGCCACCGGCCGACCTGCCGCTGGCCGAGGTCCAGGCGTTTTCCATCGATGACTCGGCCACCACCGAAATCGACGATGCGCTGTCGGTGCGCGGCCTGGGCACGGGCACGGTCACCGTGGGTATCCACATTGCCGCGCCCGGACTGGCCATCGTGCCGGGCACGCCGCTGGACCAGCTCGGCCGCTCGCGCCTGTCCACCGTCTACATGCCCGGCTACAAGATCACCATGCTGCCCGACGAGGTGGTGCAGATCTACACGCTGGACGAAGGCCGCGCCAACCCCGCCGTGTCGCTGTACGTCACGGTGGACGAGGCCACGCTGGAGACCACGGCCAGCGAGACGCGCCTGGAGCGCGTGCCCGTGCAGGTCAACTTCCGCCATGACAAGCTGGACCACATCGTCACCGAGCAGTGGCTGGCCGACCCCTCCTTCGAGGTCGAGGGCACGCCCGAAGTGCTGCAAGGCAAGCGCGCCGAACTGACGTTCCTGCAGCGCTGGGCCAAGCACCTGAAGGCCGGGCGCGAACTGGTGCGCGGCAAGCCCGAGAACTTCAACCGTCCCGACTACAACTTCCGCCTGGTGGGCAACGACAGCGCGGAGCCCCGCGGCAACGAGCAGGTGGAGATCAGCGTGCGCAAGCGCGGCGCGCCGCTGGACCTGATCGTGGCCGAGGCCGCCATCGTGGCCAACAGCACCTGGGGCGGCTGGATGGCCGAGCTCGGCGTGCCCGGCATCTACCGCAGCCAGGCCAGCCTGGCGCCCGGCATCAAGGTGCGCATGTCCACCAAGGCGCAGCCCCATGCAGGCATCGGCGTCAAGAGCTATGCCTGGGCCACCTCGCCGCTGCGCCGCTACGTGGACCTGGTCAACCAGTGGCAGATCATTGCCTGCGCGCGCCACGGCAAGACCGCCGCCCTGGCCGCGCCGTTCAAGCCCAAGGATGCCGAGCTGTTCGGCATCATCAGCAGCTTCGATGGCGCCTACAGCGCCTACAACGGCTACCAGGCCGGCATGGAGCGGTTCTGGACGCTCAAGTACCTGCAGCAGCACGCCATCACCGAGCTGACGGCCACCGTCATCAAGGAAGGCATGGGCGGCGGCCTGCTGGTGCGCGCCGATGACCTGCCCCTGGTCTTCCCCGTGCTGGGCGTCACCGGCCTGCCGCGCGGCGCCCATGTGCGCGTGCGCCTGGGCGAGATCGACGAGATCGCGCTCGATGTCTCGGGCACGCTGATCGAGCGCCTGGATGGCGATGCGGCGGCCGCTGCCGATGGCGCCGAAGACAGTGCCGAGGATGACGAGGAAGCCGTGGCCGGCCCCATCGCCATCGCCGTGGACATGAACGAGACCGATGGCACACCGGCGGCCGACCCCGCCCAGTCCTGACCTGCCTCGCATCCGAGCAACTGCCTTAGATCTGACGTGAAACTGCCTACCGCCCTCCGTTCCCTGAGCACGCTGCAGTTGGCACTGGGCGTTTCCATCGCCCTGCATGCCGGGTTGTTCTCGTTCCGGTTCATCGACCCGGAGCGCTTCGACCGCGTGTTCCAGGACACGCCGCTGGAAGTCATCCTGGTCAATGCCCGCGCCAACGAGCAGCCCGACAAGGCGCAGGCCATCGCACAGACCTCGCTGGCCGGTGGCGGCGAGGCCGACAAGGGCCGGGCCTCCAGCCCCATGCCCTACTCGGCACTCACGGCCGTGGGCGACGACTTCGAGGAACGCCAGCGCCAGATCGACTCCATGCAGGAGCAGCAGACCGTCTTGCTGACGCAGTTGCGCAAGCAGGTCGCGGCCCTGCCGCCGCTGGACCCGCGCGAGGCGGCCAAGCAGACCAAGGAGCAGCAGGCCCAGCAGGAAAAGCGCCAGCAGCTGGTCAAGCTGCTGGCCGAGATCGAAAAGCGCATCAACGAGGAAAACGCCCGCCCCAAGAAGCGCTATATCAGCCCGTCCACGCGCGAGGCCGTCTACGCCATCTACTACGACGGCCTGCGCCGCAAGGTCGAGGACAAGGGCACGGAGAACTTCCCCGAGCAGGCCGGCAAGAAGCTCTACGGCGAGCTGGTCATGATCCTCACCGTCAACCACGACGGGCGGGTGCTGTCCACCGAGATCGTGCAGGGCTCGGGCAACCGCCTGCTGGACACCCGGGCCGAGGCCATCGCGCGTGCGGCCGGCCCCTTCGGCCACTTCGGCCCCGCCATGCGTGCCAAGGCCGACCAGATCGCCGTGGTCTCGCGCTTCAAGTTCACCCGCGAGCAGACGCTGCAGACGACCGTGCAGTAGCGCCCTCCTCTTGTCTTCGCGCACTCTCCTTTTCCGACATGACTTCCGCCGCCGCCACCTCCTCCTCCGACCGCTACTGCGTCATGGGCAACCCCGTCGCGCACAGCCGTTCGCCCTGGATCCATGCCCGCTTTGCCGAACTGTGCGGGCAGGACCTGCACTACGAGCGCCAGCATGTGGAGCTGGACGGCTTTGCCCAGGCCGTGCGCGGCTTCATAGCGGCAGGCGGGCGCGGCTGCAATGTCACCGTACCCTTCAAGCTGGAAGCCGCACAGCTGGCCACCACCTCCAGCGAGCGCGTGCAACTGGCCGGCGCCGCCAACACCCTGGTGCTGGCGGCGGACGGCATCCATGCCGACAACACCGACGGCCTGGGCCTGGTGGCCGACATCGTGCGCAATGCGGGCGTGCCGCTGGCCGGGCGCGACCTGCTGCTGCTGGGCGCGGGCGGTGCCGCAGCCGGCGCACTGGGCTCGCTGCTTGCCGAGCGCCCGCGCCGCATCGCCGTGGTCAACCGCACCTTCGAGCGCGCCCAGGCCCTGGTGCAGCGCCATGCCGCCATCGCCGCGCACCATGGCGTGGAACTGGTGGCGCTGGAGCAGCAGGCCGTGGATGAGGATTTCGACGTGGTCATCAACGCCACCGCCAGCAGCCTGGCCGGTGCCGAGGTGCCCGTGCCGGCCCGCGTGCTGCGGCCTGGCAGCCTGGCCTACGACATGATGTACGGCGCCGCAGCCCAGGGCTTCCTGCAATGGGCCGAGCAGCATGGCGCCCAGGCCCGCGACGGGCTGGGCATGCTGGTGGAGCAGGCCGCCGAATCGTTCGCGCTGTGGCGCGGCGTGCGCCCGCCCTCGGCCCAGGTGCTGAACGAGCTGCGCGCCCATATTGCTCAAGGCGGCTGAGCGCTTTATGAAATCCCTGGCACGCGCCCTGCTGCTGGTGCTGTGCGCCGGCCTGCTGCTGCAGCTGTTCTTTGTGCTGCGCATTGCGCTGATGGTGGTGGTCGATCCTGAATCCACGGCCTTTCAGCGCTCCGAGGCCTGGCAGCTGCTGCGCAGCTCCGAAGGCCTGCACTGGAGCCAGCAATGGCTGCCCTACGACCGCATCGCGCCCACGCTCAAGCGCGCCGTCATCGCCTCCGAAGATGACAGCTTCACCGAACACCACGGGGTGCAATGGGAGGCCATCGAGAAGGCCTGGCAGCGCAACCAGCGCGCCGAAGCCCGTGCCCAGAAGGCAGACAACGGCAAGGCGCCCAAGATCTACGGCGGCTCCACCATCACCCAGCAGCTGGCCAAGAACCTGCTGCTGTCGGGCGAACGCAGCCTGCTGCGCAAGGGCCAGGAACTGGTGCTGACCCAGCTGCTGGAACTGATGCTGAGCAAGCAGCGCATCCTGGAGATCTACCTCAACAGCGTGGAATGGGGCCAGGGCGTGTTTGGCGCGGAGGCTGCAGCCCGCCACTACTTTCGCAAGAGCGCCTCCCAGCTCAGCGCGGCCGAGGCCGCACGCCTGGCCGTGATGCTGCCCCAGCCCAAGCGCTTCGAGAAGCTGCCCAACTCCGGCTATCTGCTGCAGCGCACGCGCACGGTCATGCAAAGAATGCCCAGCGCCGTCGTCCCCTGAACGGCTACAGTCACGCCATGCGCATTCTTGGAATCGACCCCGGGCTGCAGACCACGGGATTCGGCGTGATCGACGTCGACGGCCACCGCCTGGCCTATGTGGCCAGCGGCACCATCCGCACCACCGGCATCGCGCTCGGCGACCTGCCGGGCCGGCTCAAGCTGCTGTTCGACGGCATCTCGGAAGTCGCCAGCCGCTACCAGCCCGACACCTCGGCCGTGGAAATCGTCTTCGTCAACGTCAACCCGCAGTCCACGCTGCTGCTGGGCCAGGCGCGCGGCGCCGCGCTCACGGCCCTGGTCAACGCGGGCCTGCCGGTCGCCGAATACACGGCACTGCAGATGAAAAAGGCCATGACCGGCCACGGCCGCGCGGCCAAGAGCCAGATCCAGGAAATGGTGCGCCGGCTGCTGCAACTGCCCGGCCTGCCCGGCACCGACGCGGCCGACGCCCTGGGCCTGGCCATCACCCACGCCCATGCGGGCGCCGCCATGTCGAAGATGGCCGAGGTCACGCAGCTGCAGCGCCGCCAGCATGCGGTCTACAAGGGCGGCAGGGTGTATTGACTCCCCCTGAGGCGCTGCGCGCCTTCCCCCTGAGGGGGACGACAGCCTAGTTGCGGGGCGGCCCTTGCTTGCTGTCTCTCCTGTCTCTCGCCTGAGCGCCCCCCGCAGACGCCATGGTCTCGATCTCGCTACCTTAACTGCGTTGAATGGGATGCGAGTCAGGGCCGCCCTCAGACAATGCGGCCGAAGAACAGCACGGCGAAGAAGGTCACGCCGGCAATCACGGTCCACTTGAGGATGATGAAGCCCCAGCGCTTGTAGTGCGGCCGGCCCGTGCCCAGGTAGAACGCGAAGGAGACGGCCGAGGCCAGCAGCAGCAGGGTGGCCAGCCAGCGGAAGATCAGCATGGCGGCGCTCGCCTCACCAGGCCCGCGCGGGCTGGGCGAAGCCCTTGGGCGCCTGGCGCTCGCTGTCGAAGCTGACCAGTTCCCAGGCGTCGGGCTGGGCCAGCAGGGCACGCAGCAACTGGTTGTTCATGCCGTGGCCCGAGCGGAAGGCGCTGTAGGCGGCCAGCAGCGGCCTGCCGATCAGGTACAGGTCGCCGATGGCGTCGAGTATCTTGTGCTTGGCGAACTCGTCGTCGTAGCGCAGGCCGTCGCTGTTGAGCACCTTGTAGTCGTCCATGACGATGGCGTTGTCCATGCCGCCGCCCAGCGCCAGGCCATGGCTGCGCAGCATTTCCACGTCCTTGGTGAAGCCGAAGGTGCGCGCGCGTGCGATGTCGCGCGTGTAGTTGTCCTCGCCCATGTCGAACTCCACGCATTGGCCCGTGGAGTCCACGGCCGGATGGGCGAAGTCGATCTCGAAGCGCAGCTTGAAGCCGTGGTAGGGGTCGAAGCGCGCCCACTTGAGGTTCTGGCCCTCGCCCTCGCGCACCTCGACGGGGCGGATGACGCGGATGAAGCGCTTGGGAGCCTTCTGCAGCTCGATGCCCGCGCTTTGCAGCAGGAACACGAAAGAGGCGGAGGAGCCGTCGAGGATGGGCACTTCCTCGGCGGTGATGTCTATATAGATGTTGTCGAGCCCGAGGCCGGCAATCGCCGACATCAGGTGCTCCACGGTATGCACCTTGGCGCCGCCGGTGCCGATGGTCGACGCCATGCGCGTGTCGGTGACGGCTTCGGCCGAGATCGGGATGTCCACAGGCTCCGGCAGGTCCACGCGACGGAACACGATGCCGGTGTCGGGCTGCGCGGGTCGCAGCGTCAACTCGACGCGCTGGCCGCTGTGCAAGCCCACGCCAACGGCACGGGTGATCGTCTTGATGGTGCGTTGTTGGAGCATCCGGCTATTTTAAAGTGCGTCAGCCGTGCGCAGGGCATGGCCCTGGCACGGCATTCGCTATCACAGCCATGCAGCGACCGTATCGGCCGCTGCTCAGTCGGCCTGCTTGCGCAGGAAGGCCGGGATTTCCAGATCGTCCATGCCGCCGGAGGCCAGGGCATCGACGCGGGCAGCGGCCTGCGTGCGGTTGGTACGCCAGACGCTGGGCACCGACATGTTGTTGGCATAGTCGGCACCGCCAGCGGCACCGCCGACCAGGCCGCCGGCTGCCGTGGCGGCACCCATGGAGGCCGAGGGCAGCTGGTAGCTCATGTTGTCGGTACCGGTGCGCAGACCGCCCTGCACCACCTGCATGTTCTGGCGGCGTGCGCTGGGGCGCGACAGGCCGGTGGCGACCACGGTGACGCGGATCTCGTCGCCCAGGGTGTCGTCGTAGGCGGCGCCGTAGATCACATGCGCATCGGGCGAGGCATAGGCATTGATGGTGCTCATGGCCAGGCGCGACTCGGACAGCTTCAGGCTGCCCTTGGCAGCCGTGACCAGCACCAGCACGCCCTTGGCGCCCGACAGGTCGATGCCTTCCAGCAGCGGGCAGGCCACGGCCTGCTCGGCGGCGATGCGCGCGCGGTCGGGGCCGGCGGCCTTGGCCGTGCCCATCATGGCCTTGCCGGGCTCGCCCATGACGGTGCGCACGTCTTCGAAGTCGACGTTCACATGGCCGTACTCGTTGATGATTTCGGCAATGCCGCCCACGGCGTTCTTGAGAACGTCGTTGGCATGGGCAAAGGCCTCGTCCTGAGAGATGTCGTCACCCAGCACGTCCAGCAGCTTCTCGTTGAGCACGACGATCAGCGAATCGACATTGGCTTCGAGCTCGTTGAGGCCGCTGTCGGCGTTGGCCATGCGTCGGCCACCTTCCCACTCGAAGGGCTTGGTGACCACGCCCACGGTGAGGATGCCCATTTCCTTGGCCACGCGCGCGATCACGGGCGCAGCGCCCGTGCCCGTGCCGCCGCCCATGCCGGCCGTGATGAACAGCATGTGCGCGCCTTCGATGGCGGTGCGGATGTCGTCCTCGGCCAGCTCGGCGGCTTCGCGGCCCTTGTCGGGCTTGCTGCCTGCGCCCAGGCCGCTGCCACCGAGCTGGATGGTGCGGTGGGCGCTGCTGCGCAGCAGCGCCTGCGCGTCGGTGTTGGCGCAGACGAATTCCACGCCCTGCACGTTGCGCGCAATCATGTGCTCCACGGCATTGCCGCCGCCGCCGCCAACGCCGATCACCTTGATCTGCGTACCCTGGTTGAATTCTTCAACTTCAATCATGTCGATGGGCATGTTGGTTCTCCTGTAGCTCTCTGTAAGTGGTCACCACCGTCTGGGGAAAATTCTGTCTTCTGTCCGGTATTCGGAAGCCGGTGGGCGGGCCGGTAATGCGCAGTCGATGAAAGCACATATCAAAAGTTCCCCACGATGAAGTCTTTGAAACGGCCAAAAGCGGTCTTCATCGACCCACTCTTTTGTGCCACCTTGAAACCGCGCAGGCGAGCCAGGCGGGCCTCTTCGAGCAATCCCATCACGGTGGCGGCGCGGGGTTGGGCCACCATGTCTGCCAGAGCGCTCGAATACTTGGGGATGCCGCGGCGCACGGGCTTGAGGAAGATGTCCTCGCCCAGTTCCACCATGCCCGGCATGACGGCGCTGCCGCCGGTCAGCACGATGCCCGAGGACAGAACTTCCTCGTAGCCGGAATCGCGCACCACCTGCTGCACCAAAGAAAAGATCTCTTCCACGCGCGGCTCGATCACGCCGGCCAGCGCCTGCTTGCTGATCATGCGCGGGCTGCGGTCGCCCAGGCCCGGCACTTCGACCTGGGCATCGGGGTCGGCCAGCAGCTGCTTGGCATAGCCGCTTTCGACCTTGATGTCCTCGGCGTCCTTGGTCGGCGTGCGCAGCGCCATGGCGATGTCGCTGGTGATCAGGTCGCCCGCGATCGGGATGACGGCCGTGTGCCGGATGGCGCCGCCCGTGAAGATGGCCACGTCGGTGGCGCCCGCGCCGATGTCGACCACGGCCACGCCCAGCTCGCGCTCGTCGTCGGTGAGCACGGCCTGGCTCGATGCCAGCGGGTTGAGCAGCAGCTGCTCGACCTCCAGGCCGCAGCGGCGCACGCACTTGATGATGTTCTCGGCCGCGCTCTGCGCGCCCGTGACGATGTGGATCTTGGCTTCCAGGCGGATGCCGCTCATGCCGATGGGCTCGCGCACTTCCTGGCCGTCGATCACGAATTCCTGCGGCTCGACCAGCAGCAGCCGCTGGTCCGAGGAGATGTTGATGGCCTTGGCCGTCTCCATCACCCGCGCCACGTCGGTGGCCGTGACTTCCTTGTCCTTGATGGCCACCATGCCGCTGGAGTTCAGGCCGCGGATGTGGCTGCCGGTAATGCCGGTGCACACGCGCTGGATCTTGCAGTCGGCCATCAGCTCGGCCTCCTTCAGCGCCTGCTGGATGCTCTGCACCGTGGCGTCGATGTTCACCACCACGCCCCGCTTGAGTCCGTTGCTCGGGGCCACGCCGAGGCCGGCGAGCTTGAGTTCGCCGTTGTACAGGACCTCGGCGACCACGACCATGACCTTGGCCGTGCCGATGTCCAGTCCGACGATCACATCTTTGTATTCTCTTGCCATATCAGCATCCGCCCCCGGTTGGTTCTGTCCTGTCGCTGTGTCGCTGCATGGTGTGCGTGTACATAGGTCTTTCCTCCCTCGTCTTCAGCGTCGGGGACGCACTGCAGCCGGCGCCTTGGCCGTGCCGGTGGTCACACCGCGCAGCCTCAGCGCATATCCGTCTTCGTAGCGCAGGTCGGCCGACTCGATGGCGTCGGCCTTGCGCTTGTATTGGGTCGTGATCTGGGGCAGCGTGCGCACGAAGCGCTGCACGCGCTGCAGCACGGCCTCCACGCTGCCGCCACCCAGTTCGATCTGTGCATCATTGGCCAGCCTGAGCTGCCAGCTTCCGCGTGCATTGAGCGTGAGCCCGTCGATCTCCACATCCAGCGGCCCCAGTGCCGGCACCAGCAGCCGGTACATCTGCAGCATCTGCGGGGCGCTGTCCTCGGGGCCCTGCAGGCGCGGCAGGCCGTCGCGATCGAGCTCGCCCAGGTTGGCCTCGAAGACCTCGCCAAAGCTGTTGACCAGGCCGGTACCCGAATCAGGCCCCCAGAAGGCCTCGGCCACATGCTCGTGCAGGATGACGCGCAGGCTGTTGGGGTAGTCGCGTCGCACCTGTGCCTCGCGCACCCAGGGGACCTGCTCGAATGCCGCCTTGGCGCCCTTGAGGTCCACGGTGAAGAAGTTGCCCGTGAGCACGGGCGCCACATTCGCGCGCAAGGTCACCGTGTTGTTGTGCACCAGCTCGCCCTCGACCACGATGCGGCCGATGTTGAAGGCCGGGTGGCGCAGCGCCCACCAGCTCACCGCTGCCAGCCCCAGCGCAGCCACGCCCACGAACAGGACCGTGGCGGTCACGTTCATGAGCTTGACGTCGAAGGGGGCCGGCAGGGAGTAGCTCATGCGTGCTCCTGCTCCGGTTGCGCGGCGTCCAGCGCGGCGCTGGCCAGGATGCCCAGGCAGAGGTTTTCGTAGCTCACTCCGATGGCGCGGGCCGACATGGGCACCAGAGAGTGGCCGGTCATGCCCGGCGAGGTGTTGATCTCCAGCAGGAAGGGCTTGCGATCGCTGGCGCGGATCATGATGTCGGCGCGCGACCAGCCGCGGCAGCCCAGCGTGCGGAAGGCGCGCACGACGATGCGCCGGATCTCGGCCTCTTCCTCGGCGGGCAGTCCGCTGGGGCAGTGGTACTGGGTGTCGTCGGTAAAGTACTTGTTCTGGTAGTCGTAGTTGCCTTCGGGGGCGACGATGCGGATCACGGGCAGCGCATGGGCGCCCTCGCCCGTGCCGAGCACGGGGCAGGTGGTCTCGTCGCCCTCGATGAACTCCTCGCAGAGCACTTCGGGGTCGTAGCGGGAGGCCAGCACGTAGGCCTGCTCGCATTCCTCGGCCGTCCAGACCTTGGTCAGGCCGATGGTCGAGCCCTCGCGCGAGGGCTTGACGATCATGGGCGCGCCCAGCGCCTGCAGCGCGGCGCGCGTCTCGCCTGCGCTGGCGACCAGGCGCCAGTCCGGCGTGGGCAGGCCCTCGAAGCGCCAGATGCGCTTGGTCATGATCTTGTCCATGGCAATGCTCGAGGCCATCACGCCGGGGCCCGTGTACGGGATGCCCAGCAGCTCCAGCGCGCCCTGCACCGTGCCGTCTTCGCCGTAGCGGCCATGCAGCGCGATGAAGCAGCGGTCGAACCCTTCCTTCTTCAACTCGCCCAGGTCACGCTCGGCGGGGTCGAAGGCATGGGCGTCCACGCCCTGCGACAGCAGGGCCTTGAGCACGCCTGTGCCCGACATCAGCGAGACTTCGCGCTCGGCCGAGCGGCCGCCCAACAGCACGGCCACCTTGCCCAGGGCCTTGACATCGATCTGGGTGCCGAAGCTGCTCATTGCACAGCTCCCTGCTGCGCCTGCAGCTCTTGTTTCTGAAGCATTTCAACCAACTTTCCGGGCACGGCGCCAATCGAGCCTGCCCCCATGCACAACAACACGTCGCCATCGCGTGCATGGACGGCAATGGCCGCCGGCAGCTCGGCAACGTTTTCCACAAACACCGGCTCGACACGGCCGGCCACGCGCAGGGCGCGTGTCAGCGAGCGGCCGTCGGCCGCCACCACGGGCGCCTCGCCGGCCGCATAGACCTCGGTCAGCAGCACGGCGTCGGCCAGGCCGATGACCTTGACGAAATCCTCGAAGCAGTCGCGCGTGCGGCTGTAGCGGTGCGGCTGAAAGGCCAGCACCAGGCGACGGCCCGGGAAGGCGCCGCGCGCGGCGGCAAGCGTGGCCGCCATCTCGACGGGGTGGTGGCCATAGTCGTCGATGACGGTGAAGCTGCCGCCGTCGGCAGCCGCCAGTTCGCCGTAGCGCTGGAAGCGCCGGCCCACGCCCTTGAAGCTCTCGAAGGCACGCAGCAGCGCGTCGTCGGAGATCTCCAGCTCCATGGCCACGGCCACGGCCGACAGCGCGTTGAGCACGTTGTGCTCGCCCGGCAGGCTCAGCACCACGTCCAGGTCGGGATAGCTCTGGCCGTTGCTGCGGCGCACCGTGAAATGCATGCTACCCGCCTCGGCGCGCACGTTGAGGGCGCGCACCTGGGCGTCCTCGGCAAAGCCGTAGGTGGTCACGGGGCGGGCCACCTGGGGCAGGATCTCGCGCACGGCCGGGCTGTCCACGCAAAGGATGGCACGGCCGTAGAACGGCATGCGGTGCAGGAAATCGACGAAGGCGCCCTTGAGCCGGCCGAAGTCATGGCCGTAGGTTTCCATGTGGTCGGCGTCGATGTTGGTGACGACGGCCATCACGGGCAGCAGGTTCAGGAAGGAGGCATCGGACTCGTCGGCCTCGACCACGATGTAGTCGCCCTGGCCCAGCTTGGCGTTGGCACCCGCGCTGTTGAGCTTGCCGCCTATGACGAAGGTCGGGTCCAGCCCGGCCTCGGCCAGCACGCTGGTCACCAGGCTGGTGGTCGTGGTCTTGCCATGGGCACCCGCGATGGCGATGCCCTGCTTGAAGCGCATGAGCTCGGCCAGCATCAGCGCACGCGGCACGACGGGAATCTTGCGCTCGCGCGCGGCCAGCACCTCGGGATTGTCGGATTGCACGGCGGTGGAGGTGACGACGGCGTCAGCCCCCTCGATGTGCGCGGCCGCATGGCCGACGTGGGTGGCGATGCCCAGGCCGGCGAGCCGGCGCAGCGTGGCGCTGTCGGACAGGTCCGAGCCCGAGATGGCGTAACCCAGGTTGTGCAGCACCTCGGCGATGCCGCTCATTCCGGCGCCGCCGATGCCGACGAAATGGATGTGATGAATGGCGTGCTTCATGCGGCCAGTTCCTCACAGGCGGCGACCACCTCGGCGGTGGCATCGGTCTTTTGCATTTTCTTGGCTTTTCCAGCGCGCTCCAGCAGCGTCGCACGCTGCATATTTTGTAGCATTTCGGCCAGGCTTTGGGCAGTCAGTGCGCTTTGTTGCATCAACCATCCACCACCGGCATCGACCAGGAAACGCGCGTTCGTGGTCTGGTGGTCGTCCACGGCGGACGGGAAGGGCACATAGATGGCTGCGGCGCCCACGGCCGCGATCTCGGTGACCGTGCTGGCGCCAGCGCGGCAGACGATGACATCGGCCTCGGCAAAGGCGCGCGCCGTGTCGTCGATGAAGGGCGTCAGCTCGGCCTGCACGCCTGCGGCGGCATAGTTGGCGCGCAGGGCATCGATCTGCGCGGCGCCGCTTTGGTGCAGCACGACGGGCCGCACATCGGCAGGAATCAGGGCCAGCGCCTGGGGCACGATCTCGTTGAGCGCCTTGGCGCCCAGGCTGCCGCCCACCACCAGCAGGCGCAGCGGACCGCTGCGGCCCGCAAAGCGCTGCTCGGGCGCAGGCTGCTCGGTGAAGGCCCGGCGCAGCGGGTTGCCGACCCAGCGGCCCTTTGGGAACACGTTGGGGAAGGCCGTGAAGATCCGGTGGGAAACGCTGGCCAGCACCTTGTTGGCCATGCCGGCCACGGAGTTCTGCTCATGCAGCACCAGGGGCTTGCCGGCCAGCACGGCCATCATGCCGCCGGGAAAGCTGATGTAGCCGCCCAGGCCCACGACCACGTCGGGCTTGACCCGGCGCACCACGGCCAGCGCCTGCCAGAAGGCACGCAGCAGGCGCATGGGCAAAAAGGCCAGGGTCATGATGCCCTTGCCGCGCACGCCCGAGAACTCGATGGTCTCCAGCGGGAAGCCCTGGGCGGGCACGATGCGCGACTCCATGGAGCCGGGCGCGCCCAGCCAGCGCACGTTCCAGCCTCGCTCGCGCAGGGCCTGGGCCACGGCCAGCCCCGGGAAGATATGCCCGCCCGTGCCGCCGGCCATGATCAGGGCCGTGCGCTGGCGTTGCGTGCGTTGGGAGGTGGGCTGCTGTGTCATGCATGCCCTCCCTTCATCAGCAACTTGTTCTCGTAGTCCACCCTTAACACCACCGCTATCGCTATCAGATTCATCAAAATGGCCGAGCCCCCGAAACTCATCAGGGGCAGCGTCAGCCCCTTGGTCGGCAGCGCGCCCAGGTTCACGCCCATGTTGATGAAGGCCTGGAAACCCATCCAGATCGCAATGCCCTCGGCCACCAGGCCGGAGAACACCCGGTCCAGCGCAATGGCCTGCCGCCCTATGAGCATGATGCGGCGCGTCAGCCACAGGAAGGTGACGGCGATCAAGAGCACGCCGACCAGGCCGAATTCCTCGCCGATCACGGCCAGCAGGAAGTCGGTGTGCGCCTCGGGCAGCCAGTGCAGCTTCTCGACGCTGCGGCCCAGGCCCACGCCGAAGATCTCGCCGCGCCCGATGGCGATCAGCGCATGCGACAGCTGGTATCCCTTGCCCAGGGCGTGCTTTTCATCCCAGGGATTGAGGTAGGCAAAGATGCGCTCGCGCCGCCATTCGGAGGTGGCGATGATCAGCACGAAGGCCAGCACCACCAGGGCCGCGATCAGGAAGAACATGCGCGCATTCACGCCGCCCAGGAACAGGATGCCCATGGCGATCACCACGATCACCATGAAGGCGCCCATGTCGGGCTCGGCCAGCAGCAGCACGCCGACCAGCACCACGGCCAGCCCCATGGGCAGCACGGCGCGGAAGAAGCGCTCCTTGACCTCCATCTTGCGCACCATGTAGTCGGCCGCATAGATGAGCACGGCGAACTTGGCCAGTTCGGACGGCTGGAAATTCATGATGCCCAGCGACAGCCAGCGCCGCGCGCCGTTGACCACGGTGCCCACATGCGGGATCAGCACGGCCACCAGCAGGACCAGGGACACCAGGAAGAGCTTGCGCGCCATGCGCTCCCAGGTGGCCATGGACACCTGGAAGGCCAGCAGCGCGCCGACGAAGGCCATGCCGATGGACATGGCATGGCGCATCAGGAAATGGGTGGGCGCGATCTTGCCGAAGCGCGGATTGTCCGGCATGGCGATCGATGCCGAATACACCATGATCAGGCTCCAGGCCAGCAGGCCGATGACCACCCAGATCAGGGCCTGGTCCAGGCCGAGCACACTGGCCGGCGTCTGCGTGGGCCGGTGGTACTGGGGACCGCCCAGCCGCACGGGCAGCACGTCGATGGCCTTCTCCTGCGCGCCTCCGAACCAGGAGCGCATGCGGCCCAGGACCTGCGATACGGCGGTCATGCAGCACCTCCGAGTTCATGCCCGGCATCCAGCGCCAGCGCGCGCACGGCATCGACGAACTGGTGGGCCCGGTCCTCGTAGTTGCGGAACATGTCCAGACTGGCGCAGGCGGGCGACAGCAGCACGGCATCGCCCTCCTGGGCGCGCGAGGCGGCCAGCTCCACGGCGTCGGCCATGGTGGTGGCATCGACCAGGGGCACGCCGCAGTCCTGCAGGGCGGCGCGGATGCGGCCGGCGTCGCGGCCGATCAGCACGGCCGTGCGCACATGGCGCGACACGGGCGCGACCAGCGGAGAGAAATCCTGGCCCTTGCCGTCGCCACCCAGGATGACCACGATGCGGTGGTCGGGCCCCAGGCCGGACAGCGCGGCCACGGTGGCGCCCACGTTCGTGCCCTTGCTGTCGTCGTAGTACTCCACGCCGTTGACGCGGCCAATGGGCTGGACGCGGTGCGGCTCGCCCCGGTACTCACGCAGTCCATAGAGCAGCGGCGCCAGTGTGCAGCCGCCCGCGCTGGCCAGGGCCAGGGCGGACAGGGCGTTGATGGCGTTGTGCCGGCCCCGGATGCGCAGTGCGTCGGCAGGCATGAGGCGCTGGATGTACAGGTCTTCGGCGTTCTTGCCCTTGGCGGTTTCGTCGGCCTCATGGGCGCGCACCAGCCAGGTCATGCCGCTGACCACTTCCAGGCCGAAGTCGCCGGGGCGGCGCGGCATGTCGCCGCCGAAGGTGATGTGGGCGCGCTGCTGGGGCTTTTGGCGCTTGCCCGGCGGCACCACGGGCGCCGGCAGCATGCGCATGACCTCGGGGTCTTCGCGGTTGAGCACCATGATGCCGCTGCTGCCGAAGATGCAGGCCTTGGCATCGGCATAGGCACGCAGGCTGCCGTGCCAGTCCAGATGATCTTGGGTGATGTTGAGCACGGCGGCGGCCGTGGGCTCGAACATCTGCACGCCATCGAGCTGGAAGCTGGACAGCTCCAGCACCCAGGCCTGGGGCAGCGCTTCGGCATCGATGGCCCGGGTCAGCGTGTCCAGCAGCGTGGGACCTATATTGCCGGCCACGGCCACGCGCAGGCCCGCATGCTCCAGCAGCTGGCCGGTCAGCGAGGTGACCGTGGTCTTGCCATTGGTCCCGGTGATGCCCAGCACCGTGGGACGGTAGCCATGGGCTGCGGCCAGGGCCTTGAGCGCCATGGCGAAGAGATCAAGCTCGCCGCCCACGGGCAGGCCCTGGGCGCGCGCGGTATCGACCACGGGCGCCACGGCGGCCGGGCTCAGGCCGGGCGAGCGGTAGACCAGGCCCAGGCTCTGGCCGTCCACCAGCTGCGCCGTGAACTCGCCGGGCACGAAGCGCACCTGGGGCAATTCGGTGGACAGCTGCTGCAGCTGGGGCGGTGCCTGGCGCGTATCGGCCACGATGACCTCGGCGCCGCAGCGCACGCACCAGCGTGCCATGGCCAGGCCCGAGGCGCCCAGGCCCAGCACGAGCACGCGCTGGCCCTGCAGGTGCTGGACCTGCTCGCCGGGCCAGCCGGCAGCCACGGGCGGCAGCACCTGTTCGGTTTCAACCGCCGCTTCGGCGGCAATGGGAGTGACCTCGGCATCGGACGAGTCGGAGATGCTGGGGTCGGCAAAGATCTGGGCCACGAAGGCGGCAGCATCCTTGGCCGCAGTCAGCGTGGCGATGTCGGGCACGGGCTCGGTCAGGGCCACAGGCACCTGCGGCACCTGCGCCGCCTGCGTCACCTCGGCGGCCGGAGGCTCCGCCTCGCCGTCGCCAACCGGCACGGGAGCCGGTGAATCGTCCAGGACCGGGTCCGCAACCACCTGCCCCTCGGGAGCGAGGCCCGGCATTCCGGCCGGGTCCGCCAGCTCGACAAGCTCGGCAGGGGACGCCGGCACGGCGGGCTCGGTGGCCGGCAGTGCGTGGAGGTCGGTCTTGAAGTCTTCGGTGTTCATGCACTCACCTCAGCTTCAGCGTGGACAGGCCCAGCAGGCACAGCAGCATGGTGATGATCCAGAAGCGGATCACGACCTGGGTCTCCTTCCAGCCACTCTTTTCGAAGTGGTGGTGCAGCGGCGCCATCTTGAGCAGGCGGCGGCCCTGGCCATAGCGCTTCTTGGTGAACTTGAACCAGGTGACCTGCAGCATCACCGACAGCGCCTCCACCACGAAGATGCCGCCCATGATGGCCAGCACGATTTCCTGGCGCACGATGACGGCAATGGTCCCCAGCGAGGCGCCCAGCGCCAGCGCACCCACGTCGCCCATGAACACCTGGGCCGGGTGGGCGTTGAACCAGAGGAAGGCCAGGCCCGCACCGGCCATGGCCGCGCAGTACACCAGCAGTTCGCCCGAACCCGGGATGTGCGGGAACAGCAGGTACTTGGCGTAGCCGGCATTGCCGGTGACGTAGGCGAAGATGCCCAGGGCCGAGCCCACCATGATCACGGGCATGATCGCCAGGCCGTCCAGCCCGTCGGTCAGGTTCACGGCATTGCTGGCGCCCACGATGACCAGGTAGGTCATGATCACGAAGCCCAGCACGCCCAGCGGGTAGCTGACTTCCTTGAAGAAAGGCACGAGCAGGCCCGCCTTGGGCGGCAGGTCCAGCGCAAAGCCGGACTGCACCCAGGTGACGAACAGCTCGAAGACCTGGGCATTGGAATTCTCGGAAATGCAGAACACCAGGTACAGCGCGGCCAGCAGGCCGATGACGGACTGCCAGAAATACTTCTCGCCCGAACGCATGCCTTCGGGGTCCTTGTTGACCACCTTGCGCCAATCGTCCACCCAGCCGATGGTGCCAAAGCCCAGCGTGACCAGCAGCACGATCCAGACGAAGCGGTTGGACAGATCGAACCACAGCAGCGTGGACACGGCAATGGACAGCAGGATCAGCGCGCCGCCCATGGTGGGCGTGCCGCTCTTGGCCAGATGGGTCTCCATGCCGTAGCCGCGCACGGGCTGACCGATCTTGAGCGAGGTCAGCATGCGGATCAGGCGCGGCCCGGCCAGCAGTCCGATGACCAGGGCCGTGAGCGCGGCCATCACGGCGCGCATCGTGAGGTACTGGAAGACGCGCAGAAAGCCGAACTCGGGGGACAGGCCCTGCAGCCATTGGGACAGCATCAGCAGCATGCGGCCTCCTTCTTGCAACCGTCATCCTTGCCGGCCGCCTCGACCGCCTGAACCACCTGCTCCATCTTCATGAACCTCGAACCCTTGACCAGAATGCTGCCCACCTCGGGCAGCGCGGCACAGGCTGCCTGCTGCAGCGAGGCCATGTCTTCGAAATGCCGCGCACCTGCACCGAATGCGGTGGCGGCGGATGTGCTTTGCGCGCCCAGCGTGAACAGCCGGGCAATGCCCAGGCTGCGCGCCAGCGCGCCCGCCTCGGCATGGAATTGCGGCCCCTGGTCGCCGACCTCGCCCATGTCGCCCAGCACCAGCAGCTGGGGAGCGGGCAGTTCGCGCAGCACCTCGATGGCCGCGGCCACCGAGTCGGGATTGGCGTTGTAGCTGTCGTCGATCACGGTGACCGTGCGGCCCTGCACCGAAACGACCAGTGCGCGCGAGCGACCCTGCACGGGCTCGAACACGCTCAGGCCGCGAGCAATGTCGGCCAGCGGCACACCGGCTGCCTGGGCGCAGGCCGCAGCGGCCAGCGCATTGCACACGTTGTGGCGGCCGGCAATGTGCAGGCGCACCGGGGCCTCGCCCTCGGGCGTGACCAGGGTGAACTGCCAGGCATCGCCCAGCCACAGCGCATCGCGCGCATGGACCTGGGCGCCATCGGCAGACTCGCCGAACAGCAGGCACTGGCGCGCAGCGGCCAGCTCGCGCCACAGCGGCGTGTAGGTGTCGCCAGCCGGGAACACGGCCACGCCGTCGGCGGGCAGGGACAGCAGCACGCTGCCGTTCTCGCGTGCCACGGCCTCGACCGTGTGCATGAATTCCTGGTGCTCGCGCTGCGCGTTGTTGACCAGGGCCACCGTGGGCTGGCCGATGGCGGCCAGCTCGGCAATCTCGCCGGGATGGTTCATGCCCATCTCCAGCACGGCCACGCGGTGCCGGGCGGTCATGCGCATCAGGCTCAGCGGCAGGCCGATGGAGTTGTTGAAGTTGCCGCGCGTGGCCAGGGCCGCCTCGCCCGCATGGGCGCGCAGGATGGAGGCCACCATCTGCGTGACCGTGGTCTTGCCGTTGCTGCCGGTGACGGCGATCAGCGGCAGCGCAAAGCGCGCGCGCCAGGCCGTGGCCAGCGCGCCCAGGGCGGCAAGCGAATCGGGCACCTCGATGCCGGACAGGCCCGCGGCCTCCAGGCCGCCATGGGCCAGGGCTGCGGCAGCGCCGGCCTCGCGGGCCTGGGCCAGGAACTGGTTGGCATCGAAACGCTCGCCCTTCAAGGCGACGAACAGATCCCCGGCCTGCAGCGTGCGGGTGTCGGTGTGCACGCGCGTGAGCACGGCCTGGCCGTTGCCGACCAGCCGTGCCTGGGGAATATGCGACTGGATCAGCTCCAGCGCTTGTTGCAAGGTCATCATGACCGCTTCTTTCCTTCGCGGGCCGCCAGCGCCTTGTACGCCTCGGCCATGTCGGAGAACGGATGGCGCTGGCCCGCCGTCTCCTGGTAGTCCTCATGTCCCTTGCCGGCGATCAGCACCACGTCGCGTTCGCTGGCGTGCGCAATCGCCTGGGCGATGGCCGCTGCGCGATCGGCCTGGGACTGCAGGTTCTCGCCCGGCTGCATGCCGGCCAGGATCTGGTCGATGATGCGTTCGGGCACTTCGCTGCGCGGGTTGTCGCTGGTGACCAGCACACAGTCGGCATTCTTCTGGGCGGCCTGCCCCATGAGCGGCCGCTTGGTGGCATCGCGGTCGCCACCGCAGCCGAACACGCACCACAGCCGGCCACGGCGCTGCTCGGCGGCCGGGCGAAGGGCGCGCAGGGCCTTGTCCAGCGCATCGGGCGTGTGGGCGTAGTCCACGGCCACCAGCGGCTGGCCGGGCTGGACGATCTGCTGCATGCGGCCGGGCACGGGCTCCAGATGGGCGCAGGCGGCGACGGCCTGGTCCAGGGTCAGGCCCAGGCAGCGCAGCGCGGCCAGCACGCCCAGCAGGTTGGATACGTTGTACTGGCCCACCATGCGCGTGTGCATGCGCAGGCTGTGGCCGGCCTCGATCACGGTGAAGCTCAGGCCCTCGGCACCCAGCGCGATGTCCTTGGCCTGCAGTCGCGCCGCGCCTTCGATGGAAATGCTCCAGACATCGAGCGCGGCAGGCGGCCTGCGCGACTGCAGCGTGGCCCACAGGCGTGCGCCATGCGCGTCGTCCACATTGACGACGGCGGCCTGCAGGCCGGGCCAGCCGAACAGCGCGGCCTTGGCATCCCAGTAGGCCTGCATGCTGCCGTGATAGTCGAGGTGATCCTGCGTGAAATTGGTGAACAGCGCCACGCGGATGCGCGTGCCGTCCAGGCGGTGCTCGACGATGCCGATGGACGACGCCTCGATGGCGCAGGCAGCCAGGCCCGCATCGGCGTACTCGCGGAACGCGCGCTGCAGCCGCACCGGATCGGGCGTGGTCATGCCCGTGGATTCCATGGCGGGCGGAATGCCCACGCCCAGCGTGCCCACCAGGGCGCAGCCGCTGCGTTCCTGCAGCTTCACCTGGGCCAGCGCATGCGCCAGCCACCAGGCGGTGGTGGTCTTGCCGTTGGTACCGGTCACGGCCAGCACGTCGATCTGGGCGCTGGGATGCTGGAACCACTGGTCGGCGATCAGGCCCGTGGCGGCCTTGAGGCCGGGAAGCGCCGCGATGTGCTCGCCGGAAAACCCGAAGGCGTCCACACCCTGCGCTTCGACCAGGCAGGCCACCGCACCACGCTCCAGCGCCGAGGCCACATGGGTGCGGCCATCGGTGGCCGCACCGGGCCAGGCGATGAAGGCGTCGCCCGGCCGGACCTTGCGGCTGTCGGTCTGCAGCGTGCCGCGGCCTTGCAGGCGGGCGGCCAGCCATTGGACAGCCTCGGAGGCCGTGGACAGCACCCGCAGGGCTTGGGAGGAACTCATAGCGAGGGCTCCTCCACGGGGTTGGCGACGATCAAGGGCTTGACTTCCATATCGGGCTGCACGCCCATCAGGCGCAGCGTCTGCTGCACCACTTCGCTGAACACGGGCGCCGCCACGGTGCCGCCGTAGATGGTGCCGGCACTGGGCTCGTCCACCATCACGGCGACGATGATGCGCGGATTCTCGATGGGCGCCATGCCCGTGAACCAGGCGCGGTACTTGCCCGCCGCATAGCCCTTGCCCTGCTGCTTGCGGGCCGTGCCCGACTTGCCGCCCACCGAGTAGCCGATGGTCTGGGCGCGCTGGCCCGTGCCGCCAGGGCCGGCTGCCAGGGCCAGCATCTTGCGCACTTCATTGGCCGTGCGCGGCGAGAACACGGGCACGCCCACGGGCGGCTCGTCGGTCTTGAGCATGGTCGCCGGAATCACGCGCCCGCCGTTGGCGAAGACGGTATAGCTGCGCGTCATCTGCAGCAGGCTGGCGGACAGGCCGTAGCCATAGCCCATGGTGGCCTGCTCCACCGGCCTCCAGGTCTTGTAGGGACGCAGGCGCCCGCTGGCAGCACCAGGGAAAGCGATCTGCGGCTTCTGGCCGAAGCCCACGGCCGAGAAGGTTTCCCACATTTCCTTGGCCGGCATCTGCAGCGCGATCTTGGTCGTGCCCACGTTGCTGGACTTCTGGATCACGCCGGCCACGGTCAGCAGGCCGTAGTTGTGGGTGTCGGAGATCGTCGAGCCCGTGACGTTGACGCGGCCCGGCGTGGTGTCGATGGGCGTCTCCGGCTTGAACCGGCCCGACTCCAGCGCCAGGCCGATGGTGATGGGCTTCATGGTCGAGCCGGGCTCGAAGGTGTCGGTGATGGCTCGGTTGCGCAACTGCTCGCCCGTCAGGTTCTTGCGCTTGTCGGGCACGTAGCTGGGATAGTTGGCCAGGGCCAGCAATTCGCCGGTGTGCGCATCCATGACCACCACGCTGCCTGCCTTGGCCTTGTGCGCGATGACCTGCTCCTTGAGCTTCTGGTAGGCGAAGTACTGGACCTTGCTGTCCACGGACAGCTGGATGTCGCGGCCGTCCTGCGGCGGAACTTCCTCGCCCACGCCCTCGACCACGCGGCCCAGGCGGTCCTTGATCACGCGGCGCGAGCCGGGCTTGCCGCCGAGCTCCTTGTCGAACGACAGCTCCATGCCTTCCTGGCCGTGGTCTTCCACATTGGTGAAGCCCACGATGTGGGCGGCCGATTCGCCCTCCGGGTACTGGCGCTTGTATTCCTTGCGCTGGTAGATGCCCTTGATATTGAGGGCATGGATTTGCTGGCCCACGTCCCAGTCGAGCTGGCGCTTGATCCAGACGAAGGTCTTGTCCTCGTCGGCCAGCTTTTCCATCAGCGCGGGCAACGGCATCTCCATGAGCACCGCCAGCTGCTTGAGCTTGGCCTTGACCTCGGGGTCGTCGTGGTCCACGTCTTCGGGGATGGCCCAGATGCTGGCGGCAGGAACGCTGGAGGCCAGGATCAGGCCATTGCGGTCCAGCAGGCGGCCACGGTTGGCCGGCAGCTCCAGCGTACGCGCAAAGCGCACCTGGCCCTGGCGCTGGAAGAAGTCGTTGCCGAACACCTGCACATAGGCGGCGCGCGCGCCCAGGCCGACAAAGCCCAGGCCCAGCATGGCCACGATCATCTTGCTGCGCCACAAGGGTGTCTTGGACGCCAGCAGGGGACTGGAGGTGTAGAGCACGCTGCGCGTCATGGAGCCACTCCGGTGCGCGCATCGTCATTGACGTACTGGGCGATGGCCGGCGTGGCCGGCTTCATCTGCAGGCGCTCGCGCGCCATGACCTCGATGCGCTGCGGCGTCGCCTGGGCGCGCTTTTCCACCTGCAGGCGCTGCTGCTCGGTGGCCAGGCGACGCGATTCGGCCACGGCGCGGTCCAGTTCGGTGAACAGGCGGCGCGATTCATACTGGTTGTGCACCAGGAAGATGGCGCTGGCCATCACCGCCAGCAGCAGCACGAGGTTCAGGCGCAGCATTCCACGCCCTCCTCTTGCGCCAGACGGTGCATGCGCCTCATGCAGGCACCCCGGTGCGGCGGGCCACGCGCATCACGGCCGAGCGCGAGCGCGCATTGGCGGCGACCTCGGCCTCGCTGGGCTTGATGCGGCCCAGCGCTTCAAGGCGCATGGGCGTGGGTGCGGCAAAGGGTGCGCGCCGGTCATAGACTTCCTTGGAGTGCCTGGCGATGAACTGCTTGACGATGCGGTCCTCCAGCGAGTGGAAGCTGATCACCACCAGGCGTCCGCCCGGCGCCAGCACGCGCAGGCTGGCCTCTAGCGCCTGTTCGAGCTCTTCAAGCTCGGCATTGATGAAAATCCGAAGAGCCTGGAATGTGCGTGTCGCTGGGTTCTGCCCAGCCTCGCGGGTCCGGACCGCGCCAGCCACGAGCTCGGCAAGCTCCGCGGTGTTGCGAAGGGGCCCCTGGCTTTCGCGCCGAGCAACAATCGCCTTTGCAATGGGGCCAGCAAACCGTTCTTCGCCGTAGTCACGTATCACCTCCGCAATCTGCTGGGCATCGGCTTCCGCCAGCCAGTCCGCCACGCTCTGGCCGCGCGTGGTGTCCATGCGCATGTCCAGCGGACCCTCGAAGCGGAAGCTGAAGCCGCGCTCGGGGTTGTCGATCTGGGGAGAGCTCACGCCCAGGTCCATCAGCACGCCCTGCACGCTGCCGGCCGGCAGCTCGCCGAGGTGGCGAAACCCTTCGTGCCGAATCGAAAAACGCGCATCGGTGATGCGCGCTGCCTCTTCGATCGCGTCCGGGTCCTTGTCGAACGCCAGCAAGGCCCCATCCGGCCCCAGCCGCTGCAGGATGCGCCGGGAATGCCCGCCTCGCCCGAAGGTCGCGTCCACCCATTGCCCGGCAACGGGCTGTGCGGCGCCGTCCAGCAGCGCATCGACGGCCTCGTCGAGCAAAACGGTGATGTGTTGCAACGGCTGATTCAAGAAAACGCCTCTTTCCTAGAAAGCAAAATCCTGGAAGGCCGCGGGCATTTCTTCCTGCATGGCCTTCGCTTCATGTGCCTCATAAGTGGCCTTGTCCCACAGCTCGAAATGGTTACCCATGCCCAGCAGCACGACTTCCTTGGCCAGACCCACGGCCTCACGCAGCTCGGGCGACACCAGCACGCGGCCGGTGGCATCCATGTCCACGTCCATGGCGTTACCCAGGAAGATGCGCTTCCACCACTGCGCCGACATGGGCAGTTGCGCGATCCGCTCGCGAAACTGCAGCCACTCCGTGCGCGGGAACAGCATCAGGCAACCATGGGGATGTTTGGTAAGGGTGACCTGGCCCTGGGCCATGGCCATGAGGGCGTCACGATGCCGGGTCGGCACAGACAGCCGCCCCTTTCCATCGAGATTCAGCGAGGACGCCCCTTGAAACACGGTCAGTCACCCCGGTCGGTTGGAGCCATCGCGTCCCGGAAATCGGGGCACAAAGGCAACTTTCACCACTTAATTGCACTTTTTTGCACTGTAGCAGCAATTTGGTGTTTCACAACCCGGGAATGGACAATTATTTGCAATGAAATCAACAACTTAGAGGCCGAACGCAATGTGAGTCGTGACAAAAATCCCTGGCTTTACAAGCACTTAGATGACTGACTGCAAGTGATCTCTCAAAGCCTGCACGCAATTGCAACGATTCAATTCGCCGGCGACCGGTTGCAACTCGGGTGACCCTCCTACAAAAAGTGACTGCCCGGCAATGCGGGCAGTCACTTCGGTGGCAGCCGCTCGGCCGCCGGGACAGGCTTCAGAGAATGAAGCGAGACAGGTCTTCGTCCTGGCTCAGGGACTGCAGGCGCTGGTCCACGTAGGCCGCATCGACGGTGATGGTCTGCCCCGAAAGCTTGGCCGCATCGAAGCTGACCTCGTCCAGCAGGCGCTCGAGCACGGTGGACAGGCGGCGCGCGCCGATGTTCTCGGTGCGCTCATTGACCTCGAAGGCGATGCCGGCCAGCCGGGTGATGCCTTCGGGCGTGAATTCCAGCGTGACGCCTTCGGTGGCCAGCAGCGCCTGGTACTGCTTGACCAGGGAGGCATGGGTCTGGGTGAGGATGGCCTCGAAGTCCTGGACCGACAGCGAGTCCAGTTCCACGCGGATCGGGAAGCGCCCCTGCAGCTCGGGGATGAGGTCGCTGGGCTTGGACAGGTGGAAGGCGCCCGAGGCGATGAACAGGATGTGGTCGGTCTTGACCACGCCGTACTTGGTGGAGACGCTGGTGCCTTCGACCAGGGGCAGCAGGTCGCGCTGCACGCCCTGGCGCGAGATGTCGGAGCCGCTGGTTTCCTGGCGCGTGGCCACCTTGTCGATCTCGTCGATGAAGACGATGCCGTTCTGCTCGGCATTGGCGATGGCGCGGGTGCGCACGTCTTCCTCGTTGACCAGTTTTGCCGCCTCCTCGTCGGTCAGCAGCTTCATGGCCTCGGCAATGCGCAGCTTGCGCGTCTTGCGCTTTTCCTGGCCCATGTGGCTGAACATGCCGCGCAGCTGCTCGGCCATCTCTTCCATGCCCTGGGGGCCCATGATCTGCACCTGGGGCGGCGCGTCGGCGACGTCGATCTCGATTTCCTTGTCGTCGAGCTGGCCCTCGCGCAGCTTCTTGCGGAAAACCTGGCGTGCCGTGTTGTCGGCGGCCACCTCGCCGCTGCGGGCCTGGGGCACGAGCACGTCGAGGATGCGATCCTCGGCCGCGTCCTCGGCGCGCAGGCGCAGCTTCTTCATGTCGGCCTCGCGCGTCTGCTTGACGGCCACCTCGGCCAGGTCGCGGATGATGGCATCCACGTCCTTGCCCACGTAGCCCACTTCGGTGAACTTGGTGGCCTCGACCTTGATGAAGGGTGCATCGGCCAGCCTCGCCAGGCGGCGCGCGATCTCGGTCTTGCCCACGCCTGTGGGACCGATCATGAGGATGTTCTTGGGCGTGATCTCCTGGCGCAGGCCGTCGGCCACGTTCTGGCGGCGCCAGCGGTTGCGCAGCGCGATGGCAACGGCGCGCTTGGCGCCAGCCTGGCCGACGATGTGGCGATCCAGTTCGGAGACGATCTCCTGGGGGGTCATGGCAAAGGACATGGTGTGTATTCGATGCATTCCGCCGCCAGCCCCGCTTCCGTTACCGTTGCCTGGCCGCTGGCGACTATCCGTTTCAATGGCCGGGCGAGAACCGCCCGCGCCGCGAGGGTCTCAGAGCGTCTCGACCGTGTGGTGCATGTTGGTGTAGATGCACAGCTCGCCGGCAATGGCCAGCGACTTGCGCACGATCTCCTCGGCCGACAGCTCGGTGTTGGTCAGCAGCGCCTTGGCCGCAGAGTGCGCATAGGCGCCTCCCGAGCCGATGGACACGATGCCCTGCTCGGGCTCCAGCACGTCGCCGTTGCCGGTGATGATCAGCGAGGCCGATGCGTCGGCCACGGCCAGCATGGCCTCCAGCCGGCGCAGCACGCGGTCGGTGCGCCAGTCCTTGGTCAGCTCGATGGCCGCGCGCGTCAGGTGGCCCTGGTGCTTTTCCAGCTTGGCCTCGAAGCGCTCGAACAGCGTGAAGGCGTCGGCCGTGGCGCCGGCAAAGCCGGCAAGCACCTTGCCGTGGTAGAGCTTGCGCACCTTGCGTGCCGTGCCCTTGACGACGATGTTGCCCAATGTGACCTGGCCATCGCCACCGATGGCGACCTGCACGCCTTCGGGGGTCTGCCGGCGCACGCTGATGATGGTGGTGCCGTGATACTGTTCCATAGCGGTGCCAGATGAGGGCGAAGGCGGCCTTCTCAAGGGTCTGCTCAAAGAATGCCCACGCCCTGTTCGCGGCGGGTGCGCCGTCCTGCCGGAAGGGGTATGTCGCAGCCGCTGCGCGGCAGGATCAGTCCCGCCGTGGAGTGACCTGCGCGTGCTCCTGGATGCCGATCACGTTGAAGAACACCGCCACCAGCTGGTGCAGCTGGCCGAACTGCAGCACATGGCCCAGCGACTGCATGTGGGCAGCCCAGTTGAGCACCGAGCCGGCCGCCGCAAAGTCCATGCGCACCAGTTGGGTGCAGTCGATGAACACGGGCTCGCCCAGGCTGGCCCCTTCCTGCACCGGGTCCAGCCAGGTGGAGGCATCGCCTTCGATGGTGCCGACAAGCGCAAATCGCACGGCGTCCGCCGTGGCAGCAATGCCTGCCTGCAGGGGCGCATCCGCGCCCTCGGCTTCGCTGGCTTGCGTCAGGCACTGGCAGGCCGGGTCCACCCACGGGGGAGGCGAGACCTCAAAGGTGACGCAGTAGTCCAGCGCCACCAGTTCGAAATCATCCTGCCGGTTCATCAAACGCAGCACCGCCATGCGCAACCTCCACCACAGCGTATCCACACTGGAATCGCCCGAGGGAGCCAGCGTGCCCAGCAGCGCCAGCAGCCGGTCCGCATTGAGCAGCACGAACACGCCCTGGGAGTCCGCCCATTGCTGCAGCAGCGCCTCCAGGGGCGTGGCCGCTGCATCGTCGATGCCGGCCACGGCAGCCCAGTCCAGGTTCCAGGGGCTGGAAGCCTTGGCCTGGGAGGCCTTCAGCGCCGTCACGGCACTCGGCGTGATCTGTGCAGGTGCGCTCCAGCGCCAGCCGCGCCCTGCCGCTGCGCCCGGCATGGACACCACCGGGGCGGTGCGCTGTTGCGGCATCGCAAACCATTGGGGAGCGGAGCGGCCGAAGCGCGCCGCGAATTCGATGCCCGCCTTGTCGAACTGCAGCGGGCGGTCGGCCGCACGGTACAGGTCCAGCAAGGCCAGCCAGACCGGCAGCTGCGCGGGGACATCGCGCCGGTCGATCAGCTCCAGCATGCCCTGCTCGGCGCCATCCACATCGCCATTGGCAAAGAGGATCGCCGGCTCTTCCAGGTCGGGATCGTGCTCGAACACCACGAAGGAGGGCGGCACCATGTCCATGGGCTGCGGCGGGGAGACCTCGGTGGCCGCGAAGGCCGGCAGGAAATCGGTCGCCCCCTCCAATGGCCGCAGGGGGCGGGCCATGGGCGCGGGGTCGATGATGGGAGCCGTAGAGACGGAGGGTACCTGCGGCGCAGGTGCCAGGCTCATGGGCAAGGTGGTGGCAAAGGCTGCCGCGTCGCCGGCCGAGGCAATGGCCGGCGGCACCACGTCGCTGAGCATGGGAATCTGCCCGGACGGCGGCGGCTGCCTGCGAAACGAGGCCGGAGCGGGGTTGCCGCCCGCGGGCAGCGTCATGGGGATGGTGGTTGCATCGGCCGCCTGCTTGCCCCGCCACCATTGCTGGGACATCTGGGCCTCGATCTCGTCGATCTTCTTGAGCGTGACGGCGCGTTCGCCGGAGGATTTGGAACTCAGCAGGCTGCTGAGGAATTGCGAGCCCTGGGCGGCGGGGCCAGGCACACCGACCGGTGCGCTGCCCGGCCTGGAGGCCTGTTGCAGCTCGGCCTGGCGCAGGCGGCGCAGCTGGTCGAACTCGCGCTTGCGCACGAAATCGTTGCGGCGCTTGCGCTCGATCATCTCCTTGAGCGCCTGCTTGCTGTACTGGCTTTCCTGCTCCCCGTCCAGGCCGTCGAGGTCGGACCAATTGACCGTGGGGTGGCGCACAAAGCGCACCACCTTGGACAACAATCCCCCCGATTTGCTGCTCTCTTCTTTTGCCATGGCGAGTCAGATTAGCACCGACGGCCTGCAGGCCGTTGCTGCAACTCAATCCCCATACATCTTCTGCTTGAGCTCGCGGCGCTGCTGGGCTTCCAGCGACAGCGTGGCCGTGGGACGGGCCAGCAGGCGGCCCACGCCGATGGGCTCGCCGGTCTCGTCGCAGTAGCCGTAGTCGCCTGCGTCGATGCGTGCAATGGATTGCTCGATCTTCTTGAGCAGCTTGCGTTCGCGGTCGCGCGTGCGCAGCTCCAGCGCATGCTCTTCCTCGATGGTGGCACGGTCGGCCGGATCGGGAACCACCACGGTGTCCTCGCGCAGGTTTTCTGCCGTCTCGCCCGCGTTGGTGTGCATGTCGTGCTTGAGAGTGAGCAGCTTGAGGCGGAAGAACGCCATCTGCTTCTCATTCATGTAGTCGTCATCCGACATGGCCAGCACTTCGGCATCCGTCAGTTCTTCCACCGACTTGGTCTTCCAGGCATTGGCCAGCTTGGGGTCTCGTTTCGTCGATCCCGACGAAGGCGTTTGCGTAGTGGTAGGCATAGTGTTGGTTTCGCTAACTTAGTCCGCGCCGAGGGCTTCGGACGGGGCCATGGATGGTACTGTCAATCGGGGCACCCGGGTCGAATGCCGTGTAGGACAGCCGATCGCCGCAGTTGCGGAACCTGCCGGCTTCCCCGTGCGGCGGGGCGCGGCAATCCAGGCCGTGCGGCGGGCGTGCGTGCAAAGAGCCCTTTTGCGGTCAGCAAGGGACGCCGGGTCGGCAACGCCGACCGCAGTGCGGACCGCAGCCTTCTGGCTCGCAGCCGGGGCCGGTGCGGCCACTGACGGCTTCTTGCTGGATTCGGCGCTCACTTGCTGTCTCCTCACGGTATGGGCGACCCCTGCGGGGCAGTCCATTGGGCTTGGGGGCTCTCTTCAGGGGCGCGATTGTATCGATGCTCTACAGGAGCGCAAGCCGTTGCACATACCCCACAGGAATGCAAAGGGGCCGCCCACGCATGCGTGGCGGCCCCTGTGTCAATCAGATGTCAGCAAAAAGCCCTCCGATTGCCCACAAAGGTTCACAAAAAATCAGACCAGGCACTGCTCCAGGCCCTGCAGGAAGATGTCCTGGGGCAGGTCGATGCCGATGAAGACCATCTTGCTCTGGCGCTTTTCGCCCTCGGCCCACTGCGGTCCCAGATCGCTGCCCATGAGCTGGTGCACGCCCTGGAAAATGACCTTGCGCTCCGTGCCCTGCATGTTCAGCACGCCCTTGTAGCGCAGCATGCGCGGGCCGTAGATGTTGACGATGGCGCCCAGGAAGTCCTCCAGGCGGGCCGGGTCAAAGGCACGGTCGGCACGATAGACGAAGCTCTTGACGTCGTCATCGTGGTGATGGTGGTGCGGATGCTTGCAGTGCTCGCCATGCTCGTGGTCATGGACGTGGTCGTGCCCGCAGTTCTCGTCGTGCTCATGGCCATGGTCGTGGCCGCAGTGCTCGTCATGCTCATGCTTGTGGCCATGGTCATGTCCGTGGTCGTGGTCGTCTTCCTTGAGGAAGTCGGGATCGATGTCCAGCTTGGCATTGAGGTTGAAGCCGCGCAGGTCGAAGACCTCGTTGAGGGGCACTTCGCCGAAATGCACGGCGCGGATGGGCGCGCGCGGGTTCATGTGCTTGAGGCGGTGGATGAGCGCGTTCTTCTCGTCCTCGCTGACCAGGTCGGTCTTGGACAGGAACAGCTGGTCGGCAAAGCCCACCTGGCGGCGCGCCTCCTGGCGGTCGTCCAGCTGCTGATTGGCGTGCTTGGCATCGACCAGGGTGAGGATGGAGTCGATCAGATAGGTTTCGGCGATCTCGTCGTCCATGAAGAAGGTCTGGGCGACGGGGCCGGGATCGGCCAGGCCCGTGGTCTCGATCACGATGCGGTCGAACTCCACCAGGCCCTTGCGGCGCTTGGCGGCCAGCAGTTGCAGGGTTTCGCGCAGGTCTTCGCGGATGGTGCAGCAGATGCAGCCGTTGCTCATCTGCAGGATCTGCTCCTTGGACTCCGTCCTGAGGATGTCGGTGTCGATGTTCTCTTCGCCGAACTCGTTCTCGATCACGGCGATCTTCATGCCGTGGGACTCGCTGAGCACGCGCTTGAGCAGCGTGGTCTTGCCCGAGCCCAGGAAGCCGGTGAGGATGGTGACGGGAATCAGTGCCATGGAATTGCTTTCAGAAAATTCAGCAAAGGGAAGCGGCAAGGCCCGTCCACCACGGACGGGCCTTGTCGAAAAGACGTTCCGAATAAGTTTAGCGAGCCTGTCAAGTGCCGTTTTGCCAGAGGGCTTGGCCTTTTTTATCGGAGGCTGCCCTTTTCATCGCTATCTCCATTGCCATCGCCACTGTCGCGGCCGTCCCCACTCTGGCGCCGCGCGCGCGGATGGGCGCTCTCGTAGGCCTGGGCCAGATGCTGGAAATCCAGGCGCGTGTAGATCTGCGTGGTCGAGATGCTGGCGTGGCCCAGCAATTCCTGCACGGCGCGCAGGTCGCCGCTGGACTGCAGCATGTGGCTGGCGAACGAATGCCGCAGCACATGGGGATGGACGCCGGCCGACAGGCCGGCCTGCTGGCCGCGCTGGCGCAGCCGCGCCCAGACCGACTGCGCGCCCAGGCGTTCACCACGCCGTCCGATGAACAGCGCCGGCTCCTGCTGCGCCGCCTGGGCCGCCGCGCCAGCCAGGCCCGTCTCCCGCAAGGCCAGCCAGCGCTGCAGCGCCTGCAGCGCGGCGGCGCCCACGGGCACGGTGCGCCGCTTGCCCCCCTTGCCCTGCACATGGGCATCGGCGGCCTGCAAATCTATCCAGCCACGGCCCTGGCGCTGCGTATCCTGGCCGGGCGCCACGTCCAGGCCCACCAGCTCGCCCACGCGCAGGCCGCAGCTGTAGAGCAGTTCGGTGATGGCAGCGTCACGTGCCTCGATCCAGGGGTCGGCGTCGGCGCTGCCGAAGGCGGCCAGTTGCACGGCATCATCCACGCCCAATGCCTTGGGCAGGGGTTTGGGGGCCTTGGGACCGCGCACGCCCTCGACGGGATTGAAGGGCACCAGCGATTGCCGGGCTGCCCAGCGGAAGAAGCTGCGCCAGCCAGACAGGATGAGCGCAATGCCGCGCGGACTGCGGCCCCGGGAATGCATCTGGGCCACGAAGCGGCGGATGTGGGCGGGCTGCAGCGCCAGCAGCTCCTGGCCGGCGTCGCGGGCCATGGCGCAAAGCCGGGCCATGTCCAGCGCATAGAGTGCGCAGGTGCGGTCGGCCAGGCGCTTTTGCACGCGCACATGCTCCAGATAGGCATGGACGGCGGCGGGGAGCACCGTCAGGTTCTCTGCCGCCAGATCCTCTGCCGGAAGGTCGCCTTCCGGGAGCCCGTCCATGTCCGATGCTCCCGGCATGGGCTTTCAGCCGGTCAGCCGCGCGCCAGGGTCAGCGGCACGGGCCGCATGCGCGACAGGGCCGCGCTGGCCAGGGCCGAGATGCGCGAGAGGAATTCCGTGCCCATGGTGGCCTCGAAGCGCAGCGGATCGGGAGACCCCAGCACCAGCATGCCGAAGGCATTGGCCGGGCTGATGCTGTCGCCGTCATGCAGCGTGAGCAGGGCCAGGGACTGGGCCGCATCGGGATCGACCAGCCAGCCGCCGGGCTCGAAGCCCATGTTGGGGCCGCAAAACGGCATGGTCAGCGACGCCGCAAAGGACCTGGCGTCCTCGCTGACGCCCATGGTGTAGATGCTGCTGGTCTGGGCGCCGGAGACGTTCCACAGGCGCAGGGCCACCTGGGGCACCTCGAAGACATGCTGCAGGCTGGCCGTGAGCGCGTGGGGCAGTTCGCGCAGGTCCTGGACCTTGGCCAGGGCGCAGCTCCAGGCATGCAGCTTGTCGCCGATGGAGGCGTTCTCGCTGCTGTGGCGCATCATGTCCATGATGCGGTGCTCCAGGCCCTTGATCTTCTCGCGCAGCATCTCGGCCTGGCGTTCCTGCAGGCTGACGGTACGCGGGCTGTGGCTGCTGACCAGCTGCACACGCGCGAGCATCTCGGCGTGGCGCTCGAAGAATTCCGGATGGTTCAGCAGGTAGTCGGCAATCGTCTCTTCGGTGACGGCGATATCGGTAGTGCTGTTCATGGCTGGTCGGGAACCTCGATCTGTCCTTCAAAAACAAACTCTGCGGGGCCGGTCATGCGCACTGCGCCGCCGTCCCACTCGATGGTCAGCCGGCCGCCGCGGGTGTGCACATCGACGCGCGCGTCGAGCAGTCCCCAGCGAATGCCGGCCACCACGGCCGCGCAGGCGCCCGTGCCGCAGGCCAGCGTCTCGCCGGCACCGCGCTCGTACACACGCAGCCGGATCTGGCCGCGATCGACGATCTGCATGAATCCCGCATTGACGCGCTGGGGAAAGCGTGCATGGCGCTCGATCAGCGGGCCCCAGGTGGCCACGGGGGCGTGGTCCACATCGTCCACCAGTTGCACCGCATGCGGGTTGCCCATGGAAACGGGAGCGATCCAGACCGTGGCCTCGTCGCCCAGCTGCAGGGGCCATTGCTGCGCCGCACCCAGCGGGCGGGGAACCAGGCCTGTGCCGTCGAAGGGCACCAGGGCGGGCTCCAGCACGGGCTGGCCCATGTCCACGGTGACGCGGCCATCGGCATGCAGCTCGGGGGCGATGAGGCCGGCCAGCGTCTGCACGCGGATGACGGACTTTTCCGTCAGGCCCTTGTCGTGCACATAGCGCGCAAAGCAGCGCGCGCCGTTGCCGCACTGCTCGACCTCGCCGCCGTCGGCGTTGTGGATCACGTATTCGAAGTCGATGCCTTCGGCGGGCGAGGGCCGCACCGTGAGGATCTGGTCGGCGCCCACGCCGAATTGGCGATGGGCCAGAAAGCGGTACTGGGCTGCGCTCAGGCCCAGCGGGCCGGCGGTTTCGTCGAGGACCACGAAATCGTTGCCAGCGCCCTGCATCTTGGTAAAGCGGATCTGCATCCCGCGATTATCCTCTGCACGGCGCCGTCATGGCGCAATCCGGGCATGCGCCGGTGCAGACCGCCGTCCCGCCGCCTGCGTCTCCGGCGCAACAGCAGGATGCAGGCCAATCCGCATAATGCCCCCATGACCCGCCCCAGCCAGCTCCTGCACCCCCAGCGCCAGCCTGTAGACACGCTCAAGGCCTCCACCGTCCTGCTTCTGCGCGACCGCGCCGATGGCCAGGGGCTGGAGGTGCTGATGACGCGGCGCTCGCCCAAGGCCAGCTTCGTGCCCAGCGCCTATGTCTTCCCGGGCGGCGGCATCGAGGCCCAGGACGCGGCCGAGGCCGCCCATGCCTGCGCCAGCACCCGCCCCGTCCAGGCCGGCGACGGACTGCGCATCACCCAGGCCATCGCCGGGCTGCGCGAAACCTTCGAGGAACTGGGCATTTTGCTGGCCCACGACGCCCAGGGCCGGCCGGTATCTGCCGCCGAGCTGGCCACGCTGGACCGCAAGGCGCCGCTGGTGCCCCAGTGCGAGGCGCGCGGCCTGCGCCTGGCCGTGGATGCGCTGTGGTACCTGGCCCACTGGACGGCCGACCGCGACCAGCCCAGGCGCTTCGATGTGCCCTTCTTCGTGGCGCGCATGCCCGAAGATCAGGAACCCGACGCCGACGGATCGGAACAGTTCGAGCCCATCTGGGTGCGCCCGCAGGAAGCCCTGGAGCGCCACCGCGCGGGCAGCTTCCCCATGATCTTCCCCACCATCCGCACGCTGGACCGGCTCAGCCGCTTCGCGGGCACCGAAGCCGTGTTCGCCGCCCTGCAAGGCGAGCAGCCGCTGTGGCAGTGCTGCCCGCGCACAGGCTTTCTCGATGGCAAGGAAGCCCGCCACATGGAGGACGAGGCCCCCTTCGGCGAGCTGGAAATGGTCTGCCCCGACGGCCAGATCCTGCACACGCTGGACTGGCAAAGCGAGCGCGCCGTGCCCCTGCGCAAGAACCTGCTGCGCCTGACGGCACCCAACCCTGGCGTGATGACCGGCCCCGGTACCAACAGCTATCTGGTGGGCGATGCCGCCACGGGCTACGCCGCCATCGACCCCGGCCCGGCCGATGCCGCCCATGTGCAGCGCCTGTTCGATGCGGCGGGCGGCGACATACGCCACATCCTGTGCACGCATTCCCATGCCGACCACTCGCCGGGCGCCGCGCTGCTGCAGGCGCTGGCGGTGCAGGCCGGCAGGCCCAGGCCCGCCATTGGCGGCCTGCCCTCGGCGCCCACGGCCCGGCCGGCCAGCCGCTTCACCCCCGACTACGCACTGGCCGACGGCCAGCGCATCGTGCTGCAGGATGCGCAAGGCAGCACCACCCACACGCTGCAGGCCGTGTTCACGCCCGGCCATGCGGCCAACCATGTGTGCTTTGTGCTGGAGGAAGACGCCCTGCTGTTCAGCGGCGACCACATCCTCAACGGCAGCACCACCATCATCGATCCGCCTGACGGCAACATGCGCGACTACATCGATTCGCTGGACAAGCTCGACGCGCTGTGCGCCGCGCACGATGCGCGCTTCATCCTGCCGGCCCATGGCTATGTGCTGGGCTTTGCGCGCCATGCGATCGCCAAACTCAAGGCCCATCGGCTGGCGCGCGAGGCCAAGGTGCTGGCCGCCATGCAAAGACAGCCCGACGGCAGCGTGCAGGACTGGGTGCGCCTGGCCTATGACGACGCCCCGCCGCAGCTGTGGCCGATTGCCGAGCGCTCGCTGCTGGCGCATGTGGAGCGCATCCGTGCGCTGTGCGGGCGGCAATGACCGGCAATGACCGACGACGCGCGCGGGGCCTGGTATCTGGTTAAGCTGCGCGCATGTCTGAATCTGAAAGCGTTCGCCTGGCCAAGCGCCTGGCCGAACAGGAACAATGCTCGCGCCGCGAGGCCGAACTGCATATCACCGCCGGCAACGTCCAGGTGGACGGCAAGGTCGTGCAACTGCCCGAGACGCGCGTGCGCCCCGAGCAGCAGGTCACGCTGCGCAGCGGCGCCCAGCCCGAGGCCGTGCCGCCCGTCACCCTGCTGATGAACAAGCCTGCGGGCTACACCCAGGGCCGGCCCTATGGCCGGGTGCGCAGCGCCCACTCCCTGCTGGGCGAAGCCAGCATGGCCGCGGTGGACACGCCCATGCCGCTGCTGGTGCTGGCCCAGCACTTCAAGAACCTCGAATCCTTCCTACCCCTGCCGCTGCCGGCCAGCGGCCTCATCGTCTACACCCAGGACAAGCGCGTGGCGCGCAAGCTGGGCGAGGAAGGCATGTGGCTGGAGCAGGAATGCATCGTCGGCGTCGAGGGCCAGATCCACGAGGACGGCCTGGAGCTGATGAAGGCCGGCCTGCCGATCGGCAAGCGCCAGCTGCCGCCCTGCCGCGTGAGCTGGCAGAACGAGAACCATCTGCGCTTTGCGCTCAAGGGCATCGCCCCCGACGAGATCGACGCCATGTGCACCGAAGTGGGCCTGCGCGTGGTCAGCCTGCGCCGCCTGCGCATTGGCCGCCTCTCTCTGGCCAAGGTGCCCGAGGGCCAATGGCGCTACCTGATGCCCTGGGAGCGGTTCTAGGCCGGCATTGCCGGGTGCGCGCCGGGCAGCACTTTCGGCAAATGAGAATCATTTCATAGAATGCGGGATTCCCGTGCTGCCTTCGGGCCTCCCGCATGCCTGCGCCCGCCTCTTCCTCCTCTTCCCTGCTGAGCACCTTCCAGGACAGCTACCACGAGCTGGTGCGCTTCGTGGCGCGCCGCGCCGGCCCGCAGGCCGCACGTGACCTGGTGCATGACGCCTGGATACGCCTGGCCGAACGCCAGCGCGGCGAAAGCGATGCGCCCGCCGCGCCGGACGGTCCGCCAGGCGCCAGCCGCGCCTATCTCTACGCGGTGATGGAGAACATCGCCATCGACCACCTGCGCCATGGCCAGCGCACGGCCGAGCGCTTCGACACCAGCGCGAGGGAAGGCGAGCCGCCCTCACCCCTCAGCCCCGATGTGGCCGACACCCATTCCTACCGCCAGGCCCTGGCCGCGGTCGAAGGCGCGCTGGCGCAGCTGCCCGCGCGCTGCCGCGACATCTTCCTGGCCGACCGCATAGCGGGCGCCTCGCATGCCGAGCTGGCCGAGCGCCACGGCGTCTCGGTCAAAACCGTGGAACGCGAGGTCATGCGCGCCATGGACAGCGTGGAAGCCTCGCTGCGCCGCTGGCGCGGAGATACTGCCGCACCCGCACCCGCACCCGCACCACGCACGGGCCGCCGCCGTGCCCTGTCCACCCTGCTGGGGATGGCGGGCCTGGGTGTCGGCAGCCCGACGCTCTGGCTGGCCTGGCGTCAATGGATGCCGCAATATCAGGTGCGGCTGGCCACCGCCACCGGCCGCCTGCTGAACCAGCCCCTGCCCGACGGCAGCACCCTGACGCTGGACGCTTCCAGCCGCGCCGAGGTGGATTTCTACGCCACGCGCCGCCAGGTGCGGCTGCTGGCCGGCAGCGCCTTCTTCGCGGTGGCGCGCGACACGGAACGGCCCTTCGTGGTCCAGGCGGCGGACGTACAGGTCACCGTGCTGGGCACGCGCTTCGAGGTGGCGCTGGAGGACGATGCGGTGCTGGTCGCCGTCGATGCGGGCCGCGTGCAGGTGCGCGACGGCAGCGGCGCCCGGCATGAACTGGGTGCAGGCCAGATGCTGCGCCTGGCGCCAGGTCAGACGGCCGCCGTGCAAACGGTTGCGGCGGTGGCCGCCTGGCGCGAGGGCTGGCTGGACTTCCAGAACACGCCGCTGGCCGAGGTCGCCCGCCGCCTGGAGCGCTACAGCCTGCAGCCACTGCGCGTGGAGCCCGACGCCGCCGCCCTGCCCGTGCTGGGGCGCGTGCGCATTGCGGCGGCCCAGGGCTGGCTGCGCATGCTCCCGCGCACCCTGCCGGTCAGCGTGCAGGAGGAGGAGCAAGCCCCTGGAGCGGTACGCACCCTGGTCATCCGCCGCCGCAGCTGATGCGCTGATGCGCCCATGGCCCCGGAATGCACGGCACGTGCGCACCAGGCGTGAGGGAATGTCTGCGCCCGTTCGTATAGGCATGAGGACCCGGGAACGCGACGCATTCGCAGCCCGGGAATCGCCATTGCCCAGATCCGTCACGGGACTTTCCATGCCTTCATCCCTCTCCAAACCTAACTGCCTTGCCCGCCACCATGCCGTTGCGACGGCCATCGCACTGCTGGCCCTGCAGCTGTCTCCAGCCGCTCTGGCCCAGGTGGCACCGGCCACAGCCACGGCAGCCAGCACCGACTTCCACATCGCCGCCCAGCCGCTGGACCAGGCGCTGGCCCAGCTCGCCCGCCAGGCCGGCCTGCAGCTGCTGGCCGCGCCTGAACTGGTACAGGGCCGCCGTGCGCCCGCCGTGGAAGGGCGCCTGAGCACCGCCGCCGCCGTGGCCCGGCTGCTGCGCGGCAGCGGGCTGGAAGGCCATGTGAGCCAGGGCACGCTGGTGGTGGAAAAGCCTGCCGGCACCGTCGCCCTGCCCGAAGTCACGGTCTCCGCCGTGGGCGAGACCACGACCACCGAGGGCTCGGGCTCCTACACCACGGGGCTGATGAGCACCTCGACCAAGCTGCCGCTGTCCATCCGCGAGACACCCCAGTCCCTCACCGTGGTCACGCGCCAGAAGATGGACGACCAGGGCATGCTGTCCATCGACGACGTGGCCAACAGCGCCACCGGCATCACCATCAACCGCTGGAGCGACGACCGGGCGCGCTATTTCTCGCGCGGCTTCGTGATCGGCTCCTTCCTGCAGGACGGCGTGCCCGTCTCGTATGAAACCGATACCGCCACCTACGACACCATGGCCATGTACGACCACGTGGAGGTCGTGCGCGGCCCCACGGGGCTGATGACAGGCGTGGGCGACCCTTCGGGCACGATCAACTTCGTGCGCAAGCGCGCGCCGCGCACCACCCAGCGCTCGGTCACCCTGCGCGGCGGCAGCTGGAACCAGGCCGTGGGCGAGCTCAATGTGGGCGGCGCCCTCAACGAGGACGGCACGGCACGCGGGCGTGTGGTGGCCTCCGCCCAGTCGCGCGACCACTTCATCGATGGCTACGGCAGCCGCCGCCAGCTGCTGTACGGCACCGCAGAGTTCGACCTGGGACGCGACACCACGCTGAGCGTGGGCGGCTCCTATGTCAACGAAGACAATCCTGGCTCCCAATGGATGGGCGTGCCCATGGGCTTCGATGGCTCCTTCCTCGACATTGCGCGATCCAGGCGTTTCTCGCCCTCCTGGAGCAAATGGGACAAGAAGGAAGTCAGCCTGTTCGCCGACCTGGAGCACCGCTTCGACAACGGCTGGAAGGCCAGGCTGGCCGCGCGCGCGCTGCAGGCCAAGTCCGCGCTGGACGGCGCCTACCTGGTCTCGGGCGGCCTGGACGACCAGGGCCGCACGCGCTACGACGTGGCCGGCGGCCTCTACGACTACGACAAGCGCCAGCTCAGCCTCGATGCCTCGGCCCAGGGCCCCGTGCGCCTGTTCGGCCGCGAGCATGACCTGGCCTTTGGCCTCAGCCGCCGCACCATCCGCTGGAGCGACCAGGGCTACAGCTACCTGTCGCCCACGGGGGACTGGCTGATCGCCAATGGCGTCGATCCCTACACCTGGAACCCCGACTCGCTGGACCGCTCCAGCCTGCTGGCCGAAGACCTGTGGACGCGCCGCCAGAAGACCACGCTGACCTCGGCCTATGCCACCGGCCGCTTCCTGCTGGCCGAACCGCTGAACCTGATCGCCGGTGCACGGCTGGACTGGTATGACTTCACCAACGTCCAGCGCCAGGGCAGCTGGAGCCGGGAGCGCGAATTCAGCGAGAAAGCCCATGCCACGCCCTATGCCGCGCTGACCTATGACATCAGCAAGACCTACTCGGCCTATGCCAGCTACACCAGCATCTTCCGGCCCCAGGACTTTCTCGATGTCTCGGGCAGCATGCTGGCGCCGGTGGAGGGACGCAACTTCGAGCTGGGCCTCAAGGGCAGCTACCTGGACGAGCGCGTGAACCTGGCCGTTGCCGTGTTCAACACCACGCAGGACAACCTGCCCCAGGCCATCGCGGACATCAACTCCTGCACGGTGAAGACCAATTGCTACCGCTCCGTCGGCAAGGTCAAGAGCAAGGGGCTGGACGTGGACATCAGCGGCGAGATCCTGCCGCGCCTGAACGCCGGCCTTGGCTACACCTTCACCCAGGCCGAGATCGCCAGCGACAGCACCGACGGCGCCAAGGGCGCGCCCTACGCCAGCTACACGCCGCGCCACCAGCTCAAGCTGTCGGCCATGTACCACCTGGGCGGCGAGCTGGGCGCATGGCGCGTGGGCGGCGGCCTGCGCTACCAGAGCCGCACCACGTCCGAGTCGCTGACCAGCGCCGAAGGCTATGCAATCCGCCAGTCCGCCTATGCCGTGGCCGACCTGGTCATCGGCTATCGGGTGAACCGGCAGCTGGACCTGCAGATGAACATCAGCAACCTGTTCGACCGCCGCTATTTCGAGACACTGGGCACGAACAACGGCGGCAACTATTTCGGCGTGCCGCGCAAGCTCCTGCTGACCGCTCGCTACCAGTTCTGACCCGCCCATGAAAATGCCCCGCCGGTGGCGGGGCATGAAAGAAAGTGTGAAGCGCGCCGATAAGCCGGATTCTGTGCACGCGGTTGCCCGCATGTGACCGCCATTAATCTGGGCCGGGCGTCGCCGCCCGGCTCGGTGCTACCTACCCGCACACTCCGGGGGCCCCGTCAACGTGTGCCTACTTGGTATTGCTGCGCGTAGAGATTGCCCGTTTCACCCGGGGACGCGTCCCGCCTCCCCGGGTGGCTATGGGGCCCAGGCTTTCGCCTGGGCGTCTGGCTTGCGCCAGCCGTCGCCAGCTTGCGCTGGCACCCCATAGAACACCAAGTTGGCGGCACATGTCCCCGACTCGTCTCTGTTGCTCTGATCCTCACCTCACGGTGGACAGCCGTTAGCTGCTACGCTGCCCTGTGCAGTCCGGACGTTCCTCCAGTGCCGTGTTTCCACGATTGCACCAGCGGCGGTCTGGCGTGCTTCACGGGCGCCATTATCTCGCGGCTTGGGCCGGGCTGCAGGCAGATGGCGCAACGGCCTCACGGCGGCATGCAGAACTCGCGGCGGAACTGCTCGGGCGAAGTGCCGGCCTCGCGCTGGAACATGGCGATGAAGGACGAAGGCGTGCTGTAGCCCAGGTCGTAGGCGATCTGCTGCACGCTCAGGCCGGCCTCCAGCGCGTCGATGGCCTGCAGGTAGCGCATGCGCTGGCGCCACTCGCCCAGGCCCATGCCCAGCTCGCGCTGGCAGTGGCGCGCCAGGGTGCGTTCGGTCATGTGCACGCTGGCCGCCCATTGCGCCAGGCTGCGATGGTCGTGCGGCGCGGCGCGCATGGCCGAAAGCACCTCCACCAGGGCCGGATGCTCGGCGGCCGGCAGGTAGCCCGGCTCCACCGGCACGGCGAGCAACTGGTCGTAGAGCACGCGCGCCAGGCGCAGGTCGGCGTCGGAGGTCGGAATATGCACGTCGCGCACGGCAAAGTCGGCCAGGATGGCCTTGATGATGGCCCCTATGCGCAGCGAGCAGGGCTGCCCGGGCAGGGCCTCGCACAGCGCAGGCGCCAGGTAGACCGAACGGTAGACCACGGCATGGGCCACGTAGCAGCTGTGCACCACGCCCGGCGGTATCCAGATGCCGTACTGCGGCGGCGCGACCCAGCGCACGCCCGGTGTCTCCATGCGCATGCTGCCGTGCGGCACATAGTTCAGGTGTCCCCAGCTGTGGCTGTGCGGCGGCGCCTCGGTATGGGTGCCGAATTCGTCATAGCGAAAGAAGTACTGGCCCGGCACATCCTCCACGTTCTGGATGCGCATGGGCTTACTGGGGCTGGGCATGGCGGATGGTCCGGGTTGCGCTATCGATTGTCCGGAACCAGGGATGCACTCCAAGTCGGACAGAGCCATGATAGGACCAGTCTTAGGAGTTTTCCCATGGGGTCTTATCTTTTCCCTTTGACCGCCGTCATCATCTGGTCGGTCAACACCGTGGTCAGCAAGATGGCGGCCGACAGCATAGGCGCGGCCGAGATCGGCTTTTACCGCTGGCTGGTGGCGGCCGTGCTGTTCACGCCCTTCCTGCTGCCATCCATCTGGCGCCAGCGCGCCGACATCCGGCCGCTGCTGCCGCGCCTCATCGTGCTGGGGATGCTGGGCATGGTGATCTACCAGAGCCTGGCCTATTACGCGGCCCACATGACCACTGCCACGCACATGGGACTGATCGGCTCGCTCACGCCCATGATGGTGCTGGGCCTGTCCACCGCCATGCTGGGCCAGGCGCTGAGCCGGGGCGCCGTGCTGGGCAGCGTGCTGGCCATCGCAGGCGTGGCCCTGGTCGTGTCCTCGGGCCAGCCGGCCACCTTGCTCACCCAGGGTCTGAATGGCGGCGATGCGCTGATGTTCGTGGCCATGCTGGCCTATGCGGTCTACAACATCCTGCTCAAGCGCTGGCCCATGCCGCGCCTGGCCACGGTGCAGTTGCTGTACCTGCAGATCCTGGTGGCCGTGATCGCCCAGCTGCCGCTGTTCCTGCTGGCGCCGCACACGGGGCTGAACGCGGCCAACCTGCCGCTGGTGGGCTTTGCAGGCATCATGGCCTCCATCGCCGCGCCGCTGCTTTGGATGATGTCGGTGGCGCGCATCGGCCCGGGCCGCTCCAGCATGTTCTTCAACCTGGTGCCCATCTTCACGGCCGTGATCGCCTTCATGGCATTGGGTGAGCCGCTGGCGGCCTACCACGCCGTGGGCGGCGTGCTGACCATCGGCGGCCTGCTGCTGGCCGAGCTGTGGAAGCAGCCTTTGCGCGCACCGCGCGCCGCCGCCACCGCCTGAAGAAATCAGGGTTTTCCCGGGCGCAAATGGTGCACGCATGCTGCATGCCGGTGCGGCGCCCGCACCAGCTCTGCCCATAAGAATTTGCATTCAGGCCTGCTCATAATTTCTTGTTGGACAGCCCTGTCCCGCCTTTCGATACTGCCGCCACAGGAACAGCTCCAGACGCCCGGCCGGTCCCACTGCAGACCCGCCAGCGCCTGAAGCCCCTACGACACACGGGCCCCGCCCCGGTCCGTGTGCCCGCTGCACCGTCGAAGACAGGAGACACCCCATGAGCAGTCCGGCATCCGCCGCACATTCCCCCGCCCACGGCGCCGGCCAGGCATCGCCGCCCGACATGGACGCCACCTACCGCAAGATCGCCTGGCGCCTGATTCCCTTTCTGGTGCTGCTCTTCATCCTGGCGTGGATAGACCGCGTCAACGTCGGCTTCGCCAAGCTGCAGATGCTGGACGACCTGCAGTTCAGCGAGGCCATCTACGGCCTGGGTGCCGGCATCTTCTTCATCGGCTACTTCCTGTTCGAAGTGCCCAGCAACCTGCTGCTGGAGAAGATCGGCGCACGCAAGACGCTGGCGCGCATCACCATCCTGTGGGGCGCGGCCTCCATGGCCATGGCCTATGTGACCACGCCCACCATGTTCTACGTGCTGCGCTTCATCTTGGGCGTGGTGGAGGCCGGCTTCTTCCCCGGCGTGGTGCTGTACCTGACCTACTGGTTCCCGGCCCGCCACCGGGCGCGCGTCAACGGCCTGTTCATGACCTCGTTCGCCATTGCAGGCGCCGTGGGCGGCCCGATTGCGGGCGCCATCATGAACGGCATGCAGGGCGTGGGCCATCTGTCCAACTGGCAGTGGCTGTTCATCCTGGAGGGCATTCCTTCGGTGATCGCCGGCTTCTTCGTGCTGCTGTACCTGCCCGAGAAGCCCGCCAACGCCAGGTGGCTGAGCGCGTCCGAGCAGCGCGCCGTGACCGCCGCCGTGGAGGCAGAGAACCAGGGCGGCCACAAGCATGTGTCCTTCCTGGATGCCTGCCGCAACTACCGCGTGTGGCTGTGCGCTGCCGTGTATTTCTGCATCGTCAGCGGCAACGCCACCATTGCCTTCTGGTCGCCGTCCATCATCAAGGAGATCGGCATCCAGAACACGCTGCAGATCGGCCTGATCTCGGCCATTCCCTTCCTGGCCGGCACGCTGGCCATGGTCTGGAACGGCATGCATTCGGACAAGACCGGCGAGCGCCGCATGCACTGCGCCCTGTCCGCGCTGATCGCGGCGGCGGGCCTGATCCTCACGGGCCTGTTCCTGCACAACGCCGTGCTCGCCCTGTGCGCGCTGACGCTGGCCTCCATCGGCATCCTCGCGGCCTTTCCCGTGTTCTGGTCGATTCCTGCCGCCTTCCTGGCCGGCACGGCGGCGGCCGGCGGCATTGCGCTGATCAACTCCATCGGCAACCTGGCCGGCTTCGTGGCGCCCTACATGATCGGCGCGCTCAAGACCAGCACGGGGTCGCTGTCCTCGGGCCTGTACTTCGTGGCCGCGCTGGAATTCATGGCCGCCTTCCTGGTCGTGCTCTTCGTCAAGAAGCAGTGATGCCTGCGCGCCGCACCGCGCGCGCCACCGCCCCCTCCTCTTTCCCACCGGGGCCTGCGGCCCCGCCCTTTCCCTGGATCGCCTGCCATGCAACTGCAGTTCACCACCCCCGAGGGCCAGACCTTCGCCCCTGAATTCGACACCCTGATCGTCGCCGGCTGGGCCGGCCGCGACCGCGATGCCATCGAGCACCACATCGAGGAGCTGGCCGCCATCGGCATCCCGCGCCCCAGCGCCGTGCCGCTGTACTACCGTATCTCCAGCAACCAGCTGAGCCAGCGCAGCGCGCTGCAGGTGCTGGGCCCGGACTCCTCGGGCGAGGTCGAGGTCTTCGTGTTCACGCACGAAGGCGAGATGTTCGTGAGCCTGGCCTCCGACCACACGGACCGCAAGCTGGAAGCCTACAGCGTGGCCTTTTCCAAGCAGGCCTGCGTCAAGCCCGTGGCCACCCAGGCCTGGCGCTTTGCCGACGTGGCCGGCCACTGGGACGAGCTGGTCGTGCGCTCGTGGATCGTGGAAGACGGCCGCGAGGTGCTCTACCAGGAAGGCACGCTGGCCAGCCTGCGCACGCCCCAGGACCTGATCGCAGGCTTCACGGGCGGCAAGGATCTGCTGCCCGCAGGCTGCGGCATGACCTGCGGCACGGTGGGCGCCATCGGCGGCATCCGCCCCTCGACGCAGTTCTCCATGGAGCTGTACGATCCCCGCAGCCAGCGTTCCATCCGCCACAGCTACCGCAGCGAACTGCTGGACGTCGTGGCCTGAGCCGCGACTCCGATCCGCCCACGCCCGCCTTCACCCACAGGACTTCCCACATGACCCAAGCCCTCCCCCTGCCCAGCCTGGAACTGGCATCACAGCGCCTGCATGGCGGCGAAACCACCTCGGTGCAGCTGACCGAGCAGGCCCTGGCCCGCACCATGTCGGGGGAAGGCCCCAAGGTGTTCACGCGCGTGTTCCAGGGCGCGGCCCTGGCCGAGGCCCGTGCCAGCGACGTGCTGCGTGCGGCCGGCCTGGCGCGCTCGCCCATCGAGGGCCTGCCGGTCTCGGTCAAGGACCTGTTCGACATCGCCGGCTTTCCCACGCTGGGCGGCTCGCGCCTGCTGGCCGACGCACCGCCCGCGCAGCGCACGGCCGAAGTGGTGCAGCGCCTGCGCCAGGCCGGTGCCGTCATCGTGGGCACGACCAACATGACCGAGTTCGCCTACTCGGGCCTGGGCATCAACCCGCACTACGGCACGCCGCGCAATCCCTGGCAGCGTGACGAGGACGGCGGCCGCATCCCGGGCGGCTCGTCCTCGGGCGCGGCCATCTCGGTCACCGACGGCATGGCCATGGCGGCCATCGGCTCGGACACGGGCGGCTCCGTGCGCATTCCTTCGGCGCTGTGCGGGCTCACGGGCTTCAAGCCCACGGCGCGCCGTGTGAGCATGGAGGGCGTGCTGCCGCTGTCGGCCAACCTGGACTCCATCGGCCCGCTGGCCCCCAGCGTGCGCTGCTGCGCCACGCTGGACGCCATCCTCAGCGGCGAGCCGCTGGGCGAGCTGCATGCCGCGCCGCTGCAGGGCCTGCGCCTGCTGGCACCCACCAACATGGTGCTGGACGGCATGGACGCCACCGTGGCCGCCGCCTGGGAGCGCACGCTGACCCTGCTGTCGCAGGCGGGCGCCCGCATCACCCATGCCGTGGTCGCGCCTTTCGGCGAGCTGGCCGACATCAATTCCAAGGGCGGCTTCACGGCCGCCGAGGCCTGGGCCTGGCACCGCCACCACATCGCCACGCGCCTGTCCGAGTACGACCCGCGCGTGGGCACGCGCATCCTGCGCGGCAAGGACATCAGCGCGGCCGACTACATCGACCTGCTGGCACGCCGCAGGCAGTGGATCGCCGCCGTCAGCGACCAGATGGCCGACCATGACCTGATCGTCATGCCCACCGTGCCCGTGGTCGCCCCCAGGATCGCCGACCTCACGCAGAGCGACGAAGCCTACTTCGGCGCCAACGGCCTGATCCTGCGCAACCCCACGCTGATCAACTTCCTCGACGGCTGCGCCATCTCCCTGCCCTGCCACCGCGCAGGCGAGGCGCCCGTGGGCCTGAGCCTGGCCGGCCTCGGCGGGCAGGACCGGCGACTGCTGTCCGTGGCCCTGGCCGTGGAGCAGCTGCTGGCTTCGGCGCAGGGCTGATCGACCAGGCGGCCTCGGGCCTAGCCGCCCAGGCCGCTGCCCGGCAGCCGAGCCACGGCCTGGCCGTGGTTCAGCGCAAAGGCGGCGGCGGTCTCCTCGGCCGCGCGCGCCACCACTTCGGTCAGCGGGTTCTGGTGGTCGTTGCGGTAGCAGGCCACCAGCGGCAGCGAAGGGAACTCCCGGTCCACGCGCAGCAGGCGCAGGCGCTGCTCGGCCAGCTCGCGCTGGATGATGGCCGGCGGCACGGCGGCCACGCCCAGGCCGTCGCAGACCACGCGGATCATGGTGGCCACCGAGGCGATGCAGTTCAGGTGCACCGAGGCAATGCCTTCGGACGAGAACAATTGCTCGATCACCGCATAGGGCTCGGAGCCGCGCGCAAAGCACATGATGGGAAAGGCCGCCAGCTCGGCCAGGCTCAGGGTCTCGTCGCCAATGCCCAGCTTGGGGCTGCCCACCCAGGCCATGGGAAATTCGCCCAGCGACAGATGGCCCACGCCGGCCGCCGTCACGGGCTTGGCCTGCAGCGACAGGTCCAGCTGGCCCTTCACCAATTGCTCGGACATGTGCAGCGTGGTGTCGCAGGCGATCTCCACCTGCAGGCGCGGATAGCGCTGCTGCAGCAGCGCCAGGAAATCGGGGAACCAGCTGTGCACGATGGACTCGATGGCGCCGATGCGGATCACGCCCGCATAGGCCTGCTTGTCCAGCATGTCCTCGCGCATCTCGCGCATGAGGCGCAGCATGCGCTCGGCATGGACCAGGGCCTTGGCGCCGTCGGCCGTCAGCGTGACCTCGCGCACGCCACGGTCGAACAGGCGCACGCCGAACTCCTGCTCCAGCGTGGCGATGCGGCTGGAGACAGCGGCCTGCGTGGTGTACAGCCGCTCGGCCGTCATGCGGAAATTGCGCAGTTCGGCCAGCAAGACAAAGGTTTCCAGGAACCGTAGATTCATGCGGCGATGTTAGCCGTCCAGGCCATATCGATATAGCCCATGCATAGAACAGCTGCGTGCACAATGAATGCCTGGTTTTCGCGCAGCGTCTGCGCACCACCCCCGACTGTCCAACCACCACCCCAACTCGCGGAGGTCCGATGAGAGCTGACAACATCCTGCAAACGATTGGCAACACGCCCCATGTGCGCATCAACCGCCTGTTCGGCGCCGGTGCCAATGTGTGGATCAAGTCCGAGCGCGGCAACCCCGGCGGGTCCATCAAGGACCGCATCGCCCTGGCCATGGTCGAGGACGCCGAGAAGTCCGGCGCCCTGCAGCCCGGCGGCACCATCATCGAGCCCACCAGCGGCAATACCGGCGTGGGCCTGGCCCTGGTGGCCGCCGTCAAGGGCTACAAGCTGGTGCTGGTCATGCCCGAGAGCATGAGCATCGAGCGCCGCCGCCTGATGCTGGCCTACGGCGCCAGCTTCGACCTCACGCCCAAGGAAAAGGGCATGAAGGGCGCCATCGCCCGCGCCCAGGAACTGGCCAGCCAGACGCCCGGCGCCTGGATTCCCCAGCAGTTCGAGAACCCCGCCAACATCGATGTGCATGTGCGCACCACGGCCCAGGAAATTCTGGCCGACTTCCCCGAAGGCCTGGATGTGCTGATCACCGGCGTGGGCACGGGCGGCCACCTGACCGGCGTGGCCAAGGTGCTCAAGGCCAAGTTCCCCCAGCTCAAGGTCTTTGCCGTGGAGCCTGCCGCCTCGCCCGTGATCTCGGGCGGCCAGCCCTCGCCCCACCCCATCCAGGGCATTGGCGCAGGCTTCGTGCCCAAGAACCTGGACACCAGCCTGCTGGACGGCGTGATCCAGGTCGAGGCCGAACCCGCGCGCGAGTACGCACGCCGCTCGGCCCGCGAGGAAGGCATCCTGGTCGGCATCTCCTCGGGCGCCACCCTGGCCGCCATTGCGCAAAAGCTGCCCGAGCTGCCCGCAGGCGCCAAGGTGCTGGGCTTCAACTACGACACGGGCGAGCGCTACCTGTCCGTGGAAGGCTTCCTTCCGGCCTGAGCGGCGCCGGCCCAGCGCATGTACAAAAGGCCCTTCACAGGGCCTTTTTCCATGGCGCCCGGCGCACGGCGTCACCTGCGCCTGAACAGCTTCCCGAACAGTCCCGCGATGCGCGCGCGCAGCACGGAAAGCACCAGGGCGCCAGCATTGAGTTCCGCTGCAGCGGCAGGGGCTTCGCCGCCATCCGGCTGGCCCAGGCGAGCGCTCAGGTTCTGCGCGAAGGCATCGGTCATGCGCTGGGCGATGTCTTTGACGATGCTGGAGCGGCTGAACTGGGCCAACGGTCCCGTCAGCGCGAAGCCCACCTGCACCTCGACCCGGGTGGCCGCGCCCTCCTTCTCCTCGGTCAGCACGTAGCGGATCTCGCCGCGCGTGGCCGAGGCCGATCTGGTGTCACGCGCGCTGCCATGGATGGTGCCCGTGTGGCTGGCCTCATCGCGCTGCATGTCGGCCGCGCCCTCGAAGTCGGCCACGATGGGACCGACCTTGATGCGCAGCTTGGGCTCGACGTGCGTCTCGGTGGCGGGCGCCAGCAGCGACGCACCAGGCAGGCAGGTCGTGACCTCGCCCAGCCGGCCGAAAAAGGCCCAGACCTCGTCACGCGGGAAATCCACGCTGAAGCTCTGGTGCAAGGTGGTCAGCTGCCTGCCGCCACCTGCCGCAGCAGGCACTGCCTCGCGCGGCACGCCGGACTGGGGCGCCGGTACCGGAGCCCCCGCCTCCTCGCGCCTGCCGACCGGGCCGCCGCCAGCCATGGGCTGCGCATGCCCCGAGCCCACGGGCCCGAGTTCCTGGCGCAGCCGTACCGGCGATCCCAGGCCAGCGGCACGGCGCTGCGTGATCACGCTCTGCACGGCGCGCACGATCCCCACATAGCCCGTGCACCGGCACAGGTTGCCGCTCATCGCATAGCGGATGTCGCGCTCGGTGGCCTCGGGCATGCGCAGCACCACATCATGGGCCGAGGCCAACATGCCGGGTGTGCAGTAGCCGCATTGCAGCGCATGCTCGCGCGTGAAGGCCGCGCGCAACGCGCGCATGACCTCGTCGTCGTCCATGCCCTCGATGGTGGTGACCTTGGCGCCATCGCACGCCACGGCCAGCGTGATGCACGAGCGCGCGGGCACCCCATCGACCATCAGCGTGCAGGCGCCGCACACGCCATGCTCGCAGCCCAGGTGGGTGCCTGTCAGGTTCAGGGTGTCCCGCAGGAAGTCCGCCAGGTGCGTACGCGGTTCGACAGATGCCTCGCGCACATCCTGGCCATTCACGGTGAGATTGATGACTTTCATGGCTGCTGTGCCTTGAGCGCGGCGCGCTTGAGGGCGGCCAGGTGGGTCTGATTGTGGAGCGCATCGACATGGCCGGCATCGACCAGCAGGGCGTGCGCGGCTTGAGTGCGCAGCGTCCGGCCTTCGCCGAACAGACCTTCTGCCTGAGCCACGACGATGGGTCGCGATTCGGTGGCGCCCAGCACGACGCGGCATACGCTGCGCTCGGGATCGTGCAGCACCACGCCGATGGCATGGGCGAATTCGCCGGTCTTGCGGCACAGCTTGTGATAGCCCCAGCGCGCCTGCCGCGACAGGCGCGGTATGCGCACCGCCTCCAGCATTTCGTCGGATGCCAGATCGACCTCGAACACGCCAGTCATGAAGTCCGCCAGCGGCATGGTGCGCCGTTCACCGGCGCCGGCGATCACCACCTCGGCTCCCAGCGCGCAAAGGCTGGAGATCCAGTCGGCCGACGGATCGGCATGCACGATGCTGCCCCCCAGCGTGCCGCGGTTGCGCACGGCGCGATAGGCGATGCCGCGCGCAACCAGCGAGAGCACGGCGCCGGTCGCGTCGCCGGCGTCGAGCGCGCGGCCGTCCTCGATGTCGGCATGCGTGACGCAGGCACCGATGACGATGTGCGTGTCACCGATTTCCACGCGCTTGAGTTCGGGCAGGCCGGTGATGTCCACCAGCAGGTCGGGCTGCACCAGACGCAGGTTCAGCATGGGCCCCAGTGACTGGCTGCCGGCCACGATCTTCACGACCGCATCCTGCTGCCGCAGCAGGGCCAGGGCAGCCCCCAGGTCCGCGGGGCGCTCGTAGTCGAAGCGGGCGGGCTTCATGCGAACTCCTTGTCCATACGTGCGGCAGCCTCGGCACGGGCTGCCGCAATGTCGGAGGCGCCCTGGGCCCGGGCGATGGCCTCCAGGATGCGGCGAGGCGTCGCTGGCGATACGTGCAACTGCGCTCCGAGCGGATGCAGCGCGTCGTTGATGGCGTTGCCTATGGCCGCCGGCGGCGGGATGGCGCCGCTTTCGCCGATGCCCTTGACGCCGAATTCGGTGTACGGCGACAGCGTCTCCATGTGGATCAGCCGCGGCTCGGGCACTTCGGTCGGCCCGGGCAGCAGGTAGTCGGCGAAAGTCGATGCCTGCGGCTGGCCAGAGGCGTCGAACGCCATCTCCTCATACAGCGCCGTGCCTATGCCCTGCGCCGTACCGCCGTAGATCTGGCCATCGACCACCATGGGATTGACCAGCTTGCCGCCGTCCTCGACGATCACGTAGTCGAGGATCTCGACGTCGCCAGTCTCGGGGTCCAGCGCCAGCAGCACCGCATGCACGCCGTAGCCGAAGGTACCCGAGTCGCGCTGTGGCTTGTAGCCCTCGGTGACTTCGAGGCCCCCCGCGTCGGCACCAGGGGGTACATCCTGCGGCCGCCGATACCACAGCCGGGCTACATCCGCGATGGTGACGCTGCCCTGCGGGCCGGCCACCAGCCCGTCGCGCACGCAGACCTGCTCGGGCGCCACCTGCAGCATGGAGGCGCCTATATGGGCCAGGCGCCGCGCCAGCGTACGGCAGGCGCGCGCCACGGCTCCACCCGACATCACCATGCAGCGCGATCCCCAGGTCCCCGTGGAATAGGGCGTGTAGGCGGTATCGCCATGGACCAGCCTGATCCGGGCAATGTCGATGCCCAGGATCTCGTGGGCCACCTGGGGCAGCGTGGTCTCCAGGCTCTGGCCGTGCGAATGCGCGCCGATGCGCAACTCCAGCCCGCCATCGGGGGTGAGCCGCGCCGTGGCCTGCTCATGGCCGGGCACCATCGGTATGCCCCAGCCTGCGTAGACCGAGGTGCCATGCGCGGCCTGTTCGCAGTACACGGCCAGGCCCACGCCGATGAGCCGACCGTCGGGCTCGCCGCGCCGCTGACGCGCGCGGATGGCTGTGACGTCGATCGCCGCCACGGCCTGGCTCAGGGCTTCGGGGTAGTCGCCGCTGTCGAAATGCTTGTTCGTGATGTTGTCGAACGGCATCTGCTCGGGACGCACCAGGCTCCGGAGCCGCAGCTCGTAGGGCTCGACCCCTGCCTCGCGCGCCAGGTCGTCCAGCAGCAACTCCAGCGCGAAACACACCCCGGTACGGGCGACGCCGCGGTAGGGCAGGATGGGGCATTTGTTGGTCGCCACCGACCAGGTCTTGCAGCTGTAGGCCGCGAAGTCGTAGGGACCGGGCAGGATGCTGGCGACCTGCGCGGCCTCCAGGCAGGCGGAGAAGGGATAGGACGAATAGGCGCCCGAATCGACCGTGGCCTCGCACTGCAGGCCCAGCAGGCGGCCCTGGGCGTCGGCGTAGCCGGTGATGTGGTAGTGGTGCTCGCGACAATTGGCGCTGGCCGTCAGGTGCTCGCGCCGGTCTTCAATCCAGCGCACGGGATGGCCGCGCCGCATGGCCAGCCAGCCCAGCGCGACCTCCTCGGTCAGCAAGATGCCCTTGTAGCCGAAGCCGCCGCCCACATCGGGCGTGATCACGCGCACCTGGCCTTCCTCCAGCCCCAGGCATTCGGCAAGGCCGCTGCGCACGATGTGGGGTATCTGCGTGGAGGTGTAGAGCACGAGCTGCTCCAGGCGCGAGTCCCAGTACGCCACCGCGCCGCGGCCTTCCATGGGGGCCATGCACTGGCGTGAGGTGCGGATCTCGCGCGTGACCTGGAAGGCGGCGTCGCTCACCGCCTCCATATTGACGTGCACCTGGGTTTCAAGGAAGACATTGTCGTCCCAGTGCTCATGCAGCAGACCGCTGGCGGATTCGCGAGCGGCCAGCATGTCATGCACCACGGGCAGCTCCTCCAGATCCAGCCGCACCAGGGCCGCAATGTCCTCGGCCTCGGCGCGCGTGGGCGCCACGCAGATGGCCACGTTCTCGCCCACGTGGCGCACCTTGCCCACGGCCAGCACCGATTGCTCCGAGACCTTGAAGCCCGGCAGGCCCGATACGGCGCGCACGGGCTTGACGCCATCCAGATGCTGCGCGCAGTAGACGCGGTCCGAATGTCCGGGCGGCACCTGCACCCCGGCGATGCGCGCATGTGCCAGCGGACTTCGCACGAACACGACATCCTGCAGGCCCGCCAGGCGAATATCCGCCACGAACTGGCCGCGCCCGCGCATCAGGCGATCATCCTCCTTGCGCAACGGGCTGGCTCCAACACCTTGATCCGACATGGCTTTGTCTCCTTCAGTGACTGACTTCTTGTCGGCGCGAGCGGCGTCCGGAGCAGGCCGGGCGCCTTCTCGGCATCATGTCGGATCAATATAACATACTATTTATAGGATGTTAGTTCTTTTTGGATTTGCGAACCTCTTCCTTGGGACGATGAGGGTGGAAAAAATCGGTGGACATCTTCACGCAGTCGCTGCGGTAGATGATGTCGGCCACGTAGATGGCCGTATCCGAATCGTCGCGCAACACCCAGCGCACTTCCGCGGTCGGGGCGCTCAGCGATACCTCGAGCAGTTCGGCGATCTCGGGCGCGGCAGTGCCGATGACCAGGACCTGGTGCGCATGCGCGATGTTCAGGCCCATGTCTGCCACGATGGGCAAGGCCGTGTGCTTGAGGAACCGGGCCTTCTCGCGCTCGAAGACGGGCTTGGACAGGTGCAGGTTGACCACGCCATAGGGCTTGCCGTCCTTGAGCTGGACGCTGCGCAGGAACACGTATTCCTCGGCGAGCCGTCCCTCCGCCTGGCGCAACAGCGGGACTGGCGGCGGATTGGGCACCTTGATGAACTTGGGCACGTTGTGGCGGATCGACTCCAGCACCATCTCCCATGAGGTTTCCAGCTCGAGCCAGCGCTTGTCGCTGACGGTGTCGTTGACAAAGGTGCCGCGCCCCTGCTGGCGCCGCACCAGACTTTCGCTCTCAAGCAGCTCAATGGCCTGGCGCACCGTCACGCGGGCCACGCCGAACTCGACCTCCAGTTGCTCCAAGGTAGAGATCTGCTCGCCCGGCTTCCATTCACCGGTCTCGATGCGGCGCCGCAGCGCGGCGGCCACTTGGATGTAGGCGGGGATCTTGCCCCGGCGTTCCGTACTGTTCAGGGTTTTCATACTGGTCATTCAGCCATTCCATCAATAGAACGACAGAATACCCGCAAGCGGCCTCCCCACCGCGCAAGCGCCCCAGAACGTGCTGGCGATCTCACATGGGCTCACACCGGGCACTGGCCACGCCGCTGACAAGGTTGGCCGTGTGCAGTGCGGCCACATCCACGATGGCCGGCGCCGCAGCGTCGCGCAGCGCAGCAACCTGCCGCTCGATCTCGGACTGCTGGCTGCGGCGCAAGGCCTGTGCCTCGGCCACGCTCACCTCGGCGAAGCGCACCATGCTGCCTGGCCTTCGCCGTCCCAGCACGGAAACATCGGCCGAGATGACGGTGGCGATCTTTGGATAGCCTCCCGTGGTCTGGGCGTCGGCCATGAGCACGATGGGCTGGCCCGAGCCTGGCACCTGGATGGAACCGGCCACGATGCCGTCGGAGACGATGTCGCTTCCCCTGACATGTCGCAGCGCGGGACCGTCGAGCCGAAAGCCCATGCGGTCGGCCTGGGCCGATACCCGGTACTCGCCGGACAGGAACATGGAGATGGCCTGCGCATCGAAGAAGTCCGCCTGCGGGCCGAGCACCACGCGGATGGCCTGGTCCAGGCCGAGGGCCGGCACCTGGGCAAGGCGCTTCTCGCCGCGCGCGGGCACGCAGTCGCGGGCCAGCGGCAGATGGTCGCCGGCACGCAGCGCCCGGCCATCGACTCCCCCGAGGCCGCCGCGCACATACGTGGATGCGCTGCCCAGGCACAGGGGTACCTGTATGCCGCCCTCCACGGCGAGGTAGGCGCAGGCCGAGGCACCCAGCCGCGCAACCGCCAGGGTCTCGCCGCGCACCAGCCGCGCGCTGGTGCCGGGCGAAACCCGGCGCGCATTCGTGCCGCCGATCTCGAGCGCCACGTCGCCGCCAACAAGTGCCACGCGCACGGAGGCGCAGGCCACTTCGAGCACGGGCCCCTGCAGCAACATCTCCAGCGCGGGCTCGCCGGCCGCGTTGCCGACCAGGGCATTGGCCAGCGCAAGGCTCACGCCATCGAGCGGGCCCGAGACCGGCACGCCCACGTTCTGGAATCCGGTACGGCCACGGTCCTGCACCGTGGTGTGGATGCCGGGTTGGCGTACGAGCAGGCAGGCGGTCATGGGCAAATCCTTTCGCTGTCGGGCAGGTAGTCGCCGGCGGCGCTGGCGCGGCGCAGTTCGTCGAAACGCGCCATGCCTACCGGCTCGAAGAAAACCTTGTCTCCGGGACTGAGCAGCGCTGGCGACTCGCGTGCGGGATCGAACAGCCGCACGGGCGTGGCACCGATCAGGTGCCAGCCGCCCGGGCTCTCGACGGGATAGATGGCCGTCATCGTGGAGGCGATGGCGATGGAGCCCGGCGGCACGCGCACGCGCGGGTCGGCCCGGCGCGGCAGCACCAGCGCCTCGGGCAGGTCGCCCATATAGGGATAGCCGGGCACAAAGCCCAGCATGTACACATGAAATTCGGTGCCGGCATGCTGGCGCACCACGTCCGCAGTCGACATGGCCGTGCGCTCGGCCACTTGCGCCAGATCGGGCGCGTGAGGCGCCTCGTAGCACGCGGGAAGCCGCCAGCGGCGGCCCGGCGCGGCAGCGCCGCCGCCGCCGTCTTCCAGCAAGCCGCCCAGCGCCTGCTCCAGCGCCTCGTGGCTGGTGCGCAGCGGATCGTAGTGAACCATCAACGAGCGGTAGGTGGGCACCGTCTCGACCACACCGGCCACGCCGGCCAGGCGCAAGCGCTCGGCCAGGCGCAGCACCGCCTCGCTCAGGCCGCGCTCGATACGGTCACCGAACTCCACCACCAGCGCGGCATCGCCAGCGCTCAGCAAACGGACATCCATCTCATCTCCTCGTGTACGGCAAGCACGCCGCGAGCACCACATCCATGACCGATCAAATTTATATTGTCTTACTATTGTTGGTATCTTATACTAAGATTCACGTACACCCAAGCCCCGCAGGGCGGTGATTTCAGCAACGCTCCACAAGCGCGCAAAAGGAGAAGGCAGTGACACTTTCCGTGAACCTCAATGCAGACATGGGCGAGGGATTCGGCGCCTACGACATCGGCAACGACGATGGCATCCTCAAGATCATCCGTTCGGCCAACATCGCCTGCGGCTTCCACGCCGGCGATCCGCTGACCATGCGCCGCGTGGTTGAAAACGCCAAGGCGCAGGGCGTGAGCATCGGTGCGCACACGGGCTTCAATGACCTCTGGGGTTTCGGGCGCCGGCGCATCGACATGCGCGCCGACGACCTGGAGAACCTGATCGCCTACCAGATCGGCGCCCTGCAGGCCATGGCATCGTTTTGCGGCGAGAAGGTCACGCACGTCAAGCCGCACGGCGCGCTCAACAACATGGCCGCCGAGAACGCGGACTACGCCATGGCCATCGGCCGCGCCATCAAGGCCGTGGACCGTGACCTCATCTACGTCGCGCTGTCCGGCTCGGAGATGGAGAAGGCAGCACAGCAACTCGATCTGCCGCTGGCCCGCGAGGGCTTCTGCGACCGCCTGTACGAGGACGACGGCAACCTCACCTCGCGCAAGGTGCCGGGCTCCGTCATCAAGGACGCGGCCCAGGCCACGCGCCAGGTCGTGCACATGGTGACCGAGGGCGAAATCATTTCTCGCAACGGCAAGCGCATCAAGCGCCGCATCGATTCGCTATGCGTGCATGGCGACGAACCCACCGCCCTGGCCCTGTCCGCCGCCGTGCGCGCCGGCCTCGAGGCCGCGGGCGTGAAGATCGTTCCCCTGACCGAGATGGCGCTGGATTGACAGCCACACACCCCAAGGAGCCATCCATGCAGCAACTGCTTCCCATCATCGCCATCCTCGGCGGCACCGGGGCCCTGGGCTCCGGCATGGCAATGCGCTGGGCCGCGGCGGGCTATCCCGTCATCCTCGGCTCGCGCTCCCCCGACAAGGCCCGCGCGGCCGCGGCCCTGATCGCCACCGGCCATGGCGCGCCGCCCGTGCGCGCCGACAGCAATGCCGGCGCTGCGGCGGCGGCCGAGGTGGTGGTGCTGGCCGTGCCCTTCTCTCACCACGAGGCGACCCTGGCCGAGATCAAAGATGTGGTCGCCGGCAAGATCGTGGTCGATGCCGTGGTGCCGTTGGTGCCGCCCAGGGTGGCCGTGGTGCAGTTGCCGCCCGAGGGATCAGCCGGGCAGATAGCCCAGCAGCGCCTTGGCGACGATGTGCGCGTGGTGTCTGCGTTCCAGAACGTGGGTGCCGCCAAGCTGCAGGCCGGCGGTCCCATCGCCTGCGACGTGCTGGTCTGCGGCAACGACCCCGAGGCGCGCGGTACCGTGCTCGCGCTCGCCGCGGCCGCAGGCACCCGCGGCATCGACGCCGGACCCATCGCCAACGCGGCCGCCGCCGAGGCCATGACCTCCCTGCTGATCGGCATCAACCGGCGCTACGGGGTCGATTGCGCCGGCATCCAGATCACCGGCATCGCGCGATGACGGTCGTCGCCGCCCCCCTTCGCCCCGCCCGGGGCCAGCTGCATGGCGCCACGCTGGCCCTGACGGCGCTGCCGGACATGCCGCTGGTGCGGCCCGGTGACGATCTGGCCGGGCTGCTGATCGCCGCGCTGCGACGCGCCGGCATCGCACCGGCCAGCCAGGACGTGGTGGTGGTGGCGCAAAAGATCGTGTCCAAGGCCGAGGGCCGCCTGGTGCGCCTGCGCGACGTGCGGCCCTCGCTGCGTGCCACCGCGCTCGCGGTGGACACCGGCAAGGACCCGCGCATGGTCGAGCTCATCCTGTCCGAGAGCCGCGAGGTCGTGCGCCACGCCCCGGGCCTGCTGGTCACCGAACACCGACTGGGTTTCGTGATGGCCAATGCGGGCATCGACCAGTCCAATGTCGAGCATCCCGACGGCGAGGAGCTTGCGCTGCTGCTGCCCCTGGACCCCGACGCGAGTTGCGCGCGCCTGAAGACACGGCTGGACGCGGCCTTCGGCGCCGACATCGCAGTACTCATCAACGACAGCTTCGGCAGGCCCTGGCGCCAGGGTGTGACCGGCGTGGCGCTGGGCGCCTCGGGCCTGCCCGCGCTGCTCGACATGGTGGGCCAGGACGATCTTTTCGGCCGCGCCATGCGCATTACCGAAATCGCCGTGGCCGACGAAATTGCGGCCGCGGCCTCGCTGCTCATGGGCCAGACCGCCGCGGGCCAGCCTGCGGTCCATCTGCGTGGCCTGCGGTGGGACGCTGCGGCCCGGCCTGCCGCCGACCTGTTGCGCCCACGGCGGCAGGACCTGTTCCGCTAAGGGGAGGACAAGCCATGCATGCAACCGTCTGCCCATCGCCCGGCGCCCCCTGGGTGCTCGCCTTGTGCGGAGGCGTCGGCGGCGCGAAGCTGGCCTGGGGCCTCGAGCAGTTGCTGCGCTCGCAGGCTCTAGGCGCGCTTCGCATTGTCGTCAACACCGGCGACGACTTCGAGCACCTGGGCCTGCACATCGCGCCCGACATCGACACCGTGCTCTACACGCTGGCGGGCCTGAACGACCCCGTGCGCGGCTGGGGCCGCCAGGGCGAGACCTGGAACTTCATGGCCGCGCTGACCGAGTGGGGCGCAGACGACTGGTTCGCGCTCGGCGACCGCGATCTCGCGCTGCACGTGGAGCGCACGCGCCGCCTGCGCGCCGGCGAGACCCTGGCACAGGTCACGGCCGACCTCGCGCGGCGCAGCGGCGTGCAGGCCATGCTGCTGCCCATGAGCGAACGGCCGGTGCGCACCATCGTGCACACGCAGGAGGGCGACCTGCCCTTGCAACACTACTTCGTACGGCACGCCTGCAGGCCAGTCGTCACGGGCGTTTCCTTCGCGGGCGCAGCCACGGCCCCGCCGCATCCGGACCTGCTCGCCGCCCTGGCCGACCCGGCGCTGGCCATGGTGGTGATCTGCCCCTCCAACCCGCTGCTGAGCATCGACCCCATCCTCGCCCTGCCCGGCGTTCGCGCGGCACTGCGCGCCAGCCGCGCGCCCGTGGTGGCGGTGTCGCCGCTGATCGGCGGGCAGGCGGTCAAGGGCCCCACGGCCAAGATGCTGCGGGAGTTGGGGCACGGCGCAGACAACCGCACCGTGGCCGAGCACTATGCGGGCCTCCTCGACGGCTTGGTGGTGGACCATGCCGATGCGGCGCAGGCACTGGAGTTGGGCATCCCGGTGCATGCGGCCGCCACGCTGATGGACAGTCCCGAGTCCAAACGCGCGCTGGCGCAGGCCGTCGTCGGCTTTGCCCAGGCATTGACGCGGCCCGCCGCTCATGGAGTACGCCATGCATGACGCCGGTCTGTGGGCGGTCGTGCCCGTCAAACCCCTGGCGCGGGCCAAGCAGCGGCTGGCGCCACTGCTCGACGCCAGCGAGCGCGCGGCACTGGCCCAGGTCATGCTGCGCGATGTGCTGGACGCACTGGCGGGCCACCCCCACCTGGGCGGGATGCTGGTCGTCAGCGGCGATCCCACGGCCCAGGCGATGGCGCGCGCCGCAGGCGCGACGGTGCTCGATGACAGCCCCGCCTGCGGCCTGGTGCCCGCGCTGCGCCGCGCCGCGCGCGCGCTCAGCGATGCCGGCCGGGACGGCATGCTGATCGTTCCCGCCGACCTGCCCGGCCTGGCGCGCGACGACCTCGCGCTGCTGGCCCAGGCGCATGGCCGGCGGCGCGGTGCGCGCGGCGCCACCCTGGTGGCCGCCAGCCACGATGGCGGCACCAATGCGTTGGCCTGCTCGCCCCCGGACGCCCTGCCCCTGTGCTACGGCCCCGACAGCTTCCGCCGCCATGTGCGGACCGCGCGCGCCATCGGGCTCGACCCGCTGTTGCTGAGCCTGCCACGCCTGGCCCGCGACGTCGACCGGCCGGCCGACCTTCGCGCCTTCATGGCGCTGTCCGGCGCCGCGCAGACGCATACCTACGCCTGGCTGCAGTCCAGCGGCGTGGCATGGCGGCTGCACCGGGCGGCGCGCCTTCCCGGTCCTTCACGAGCGAGTGCCACACCATGACCCTGCCCCATTCCCCAGCCCAGCCCCGCCTTGCCCTGCCCCGGCCGCACGAGCGCATGGACGACACCGACGCCTACCTCCTCGCAGAGCACGGCGCACAGGCATTGATGACCACGGCGGCAGCGCGGCGCGACAGCGCGCACGGCAACGTCGTCTCCTACTCGCGCAAGGTCTTCATCCCGCTGACCCAGCTGTGCCGCGACGTGTGCCACTACTGCACCTTCGCGCAGGCGCCGCGTCACATCGCGGCGCCATACCTGCCGCTACAACAGGTGCTGCGCATCGCGCGCGCCGGCGCGGCGGCCGGCTGCAGGGAGGCATTGTTCACGCTGGGCGACAAGCCGGAGGCGCGCTACCAGGTGGCGCGCGAGGCGCTGGACCACATGGGCCACGCCACCACGCTGGACTACCTGGCCGAAGCCGCGCGCGCCGTCTACGAGGAGACCGGCCTGCTGCCGCACCTGAACCCCGGCCTGCTGGATGCGGCCAGCCTCGCCGCCCTGCGCCCGGTGTCGGTCTCGCAAGGCATCATGCTGGAGAGCAGCGCCGAGCGGCTGTGCGCGCGCGGTGGCCCGCACTTCGGCTCGCCCGACAAGCTGCCGGCGGCACGCCTCGAGACCATCCGCCTGGCGGGCACTGCACAGGTGCCCTTCACCACAGGCCTGCTGATCGGCATCGGCGAAACGCGCACCGAGCGCATCCACGCGCTGCTGGCGCTGCGCGCTCTGCACGAGCAGCACGGCCACATACAGGAAATCATCGTCCAGAACTTCCGCCCCAAGGCCGGTACCTTGATGGCAGGCACGCCGGCTCCCTCCCTGGAGGAACACCTTTGGACCATCGCCGCGGCGCGGCTGGTCTTCGGCGCCGAGATGAACATCCAGGCGCCGCCCAATCTCCAGCCCGGCGCCCTGGCTGCGCTGGTGGACGCAGGCATCAACGACTGGGGCGGCGTCTCCCCCGTCACGCCCGACCACGTGAACCCCGAGGCGCCCTGGCCGCACCTGGACGCGCTGGCCCAGGCCACGCGCGCTGCCGGCAAGGAGCTGACGGAACGCCTGGCACTGTACCCGGCCTATGCGCGGGATGGCCAGCGCTGGCTGGACGCGGGCCTTCGCACGGCCGTGCTGCGCGCGGTGGACAGCGACGGCTTCGCGCGCACCGACGCCTGGACGCCCGGCGCGCAGCAACTCCCGCCGGCGCGGGATCTGCAACTGGTCTCTGCGGCCCCGGCCGCGGGGCGTACCGCCATCGACGGCATCCTGCATCGTGCCCAGGCTGGCCACACGCTTACCGAGGCCGAGATCGTGCGGCTGTTCCGCGCGCACGGCTCCGAATTCAGCGCCGTCTGCGCCGCAGCCGACGCGCTGCGTAGGCAGGTCAACGGGGACGTGGTCAGCTTCGTTGTCAACCGCAACATCAACTACACCAACATCTGCGGCTACCGCTGCCAGTTCTGCGCCTTCGCCAAGGGCAAGGGCAGCGAGGACCTGCGCGGCAAGCCCTACGACCTGCCACTGGCCGAAATCCGCCAGCGCGTGCGCGAGGCCTGGGACCGCGGTGCCACCGAAGTCTGCATGCAGGGCGGCATCCATCCCGCCTACACCGGGGCCACCTACCTGGAGATCTGCAAGGCCGTGAAGGCCGAGGCGCCCGAGATGCACTTGCACGCATTCTCGCCGCTGGAGGTCTGGCAGGGCGCCGCGACGCTGGGCCTGCCGCTGGCCGAATACCTGGCACGGCTCAAGGACGCCGGCCTGTCCACGCTGCCTGGCACGGCGGCCGAGATCCTGGATGACGAGGTACGCCAGGTGATCTGCCACGACAAGCTCGACACCGCGCAGTGGCTGCAGGTCATGCGCACGGCGCACGGCCTGGGGCTGCGCAGCACGGCGACCATCATGTTCGGCCACGTCGAGCGGCTGGAGCACTGGGCGCGGCACCTGCTGCGGCTGCGCGCACTGCAGGCGCAGACCGGCGGCTTCACGGAGTTCGTACCCCTGCCCTTCGTGCACATGGAGTCACCGATCTACCGCAAGGGCCGCGCGCGCCGCGGCCCCAGCTTCCGTGAATCCGTACTCATGCATGCCGTCGCCCGCCTGGCGCTGCACCCTCTGATACCCAATATCCAGGCCTCGTGGGTCAAGCTGGGAGCGGAAGGCGTCAAGGCCTGCCTGAACGCGGGGGTGAACGACATGGGCGGCACGCTGATGAACGAGACGATCTCCCGTTCGGCTGGCGCCGCTCATGGGCAGGAAATGACGGCGGGCGACATGGAGGCCCTGCTGCACTCCATGGGCCGCACGCCACGCCAGCGCACCACCTCCTATGGCGCGCCGGACGCCGGGGCCATGGCGCGCGCGCGCCAGCAGCGCGCCCCGCTGCCGCCCGTGCGCATCGACTTCCCCGCAGGCCAGGGCCTGGCGCGCGCCACCCTCGTGGCGGCCTGCACGCCATGAGCGACGCGGCCAACGATGCCCAGGCAGGCAGCGGCCAGCCGCGCATGCCCGACTGGCTGGGGCGGCGCTCGGTGCGCCGCTACCTGCCCCAGCCGATCGCGCCCGAGACGATCGAAGCGCTGCTGCACGCCGCGGGCAGCGCGCCCTCGGCCCACAACCGCCAGCCCTGGCGCTTCGCCGTCATCCGCCAGCGCGAGCGGCAGATGTCACTGGCCGATGCCATGGGCCAGCGCCTGCGGCGCGACCGACAGGTCGACCGCGACAGCGAAGCGGACATCGAGGCCGACGTGCTCCGCTCGCGCGAGCGCATCTGCGGCGCGGCGACCGTGATCGTCGTGTGCCTGAGCATGGAGGACATGGACCGCTACCCGGATTCCGAGCGCGCCCGCAACGAACACCAGATGGCCGTGCAAAGCACGGCCATGGCCGGCCAGAACCTGCTGCTGGCCGCGCACGCGGCCGGCCTGGGCGCGTGCTGGCTCTGCGCGCCGCTGTTCTGCCCAGAAGCCGTCCGCTGCGCGCTCGAACTGCCGGTGCACTGGGAGCCACAGGGACTGATCACGCTCGGCCATCCGGCCAATGCCGGCAAGCCCTTCGTTCGTCGGCCGCTCCACGAGATCACCCAATTCATCACTTCAGGAGACATTCCATGCTGATCGAGAACACGCGCGCCACGCGCGGCGACTACGGCGACGAGCTGCGCGCCATCATGAGCATCGCCAAGGCCCGGGAAAGCCGGCGCTGGCTGGCTGGCTGGCCGCAGCTGTCGCCCACGGCCACGCCGCTGTGGCCGCTGCCCGACCTGGCCCGCGCCATGGGCGTCGCCCGGGTCGAACTCAAGGACGAATCCACGCGTGCGCACATGGGAAGCTTCAAGGCCCTGGGCGCGCCCATCGCCCTGATCCGCCTGATCCAGCGGCGCTGGCCGGGCGCGGCCTTCACAGCCGACGACTTGTTCGCCGGCCACCACGCCGCGCAGCTCTCGGAGTTCACCGTGGTCTCGGCCACGGACGGCAACCACGGCCGCTCGCTGGCCGCGGCCGCCCACGACATCGGCTGCCACTGCGTCATCGTGCTGCACAAGAACGTCAGCCTGGAGCGCGAGCAGGCCATCGCCTCGCATGGCGCACGCATTGTGCGCATCGAGGGCAACTACGACGCCTCCGTCGAGGAAGCCGCGCGCCTGGCCGGCGCCAACGGCTGGCAGGTGGTCTCCGACACCTCCTACGAAGGCTACGAGGAGATCCCGCGCGACGTGATGCAGGGCTACGGCACCATCGTGGACGAGATCCTGGAGCAGCGCCCCGCAGCCAGCGACGCGCCCTGCCCCTATACCCATGTATTCCTGCAGGGCGGCGTAGGCGGCCTGGCGGCCGGGATCGCCAGCTATTTCTGCGAACAGTACGGCGCCCGGCGGCCGGCCTTCATCGTGGTCGAGCCACGCCAAGCCGACTGCCTTTGCCAGAGCGCGCTCGCGGGCCAGGCCGCGCAGGCCAGCGGCTCGGTCGACTCGGTGATGGCGGGACTGGCCTGCGGCGAGACCTCACCGCTGGCCTGGCGATTCCTTCAGCCGGCCGTGGACTTCTTCCTTGCCATCGAAGACGGGGAAGCCGTTTCGGCCATGCGCCGGCTCGCCCAGGTGCAAGACGCCAACGGCGACGTTCCAGTGGTCAGCGGGGAATCCGGGGCCGCCGGGCTGGCCGGCCTGATCCACCTGGCAAGCGATCCCGCCCTGCGCGCGAGGACCCGCCTCGATGCCCAGGCCAGCGTGCTGCTCATCAGCACCGAGGGCGCGACGGCGCCGGGCGTCTACCGCGAACTGGTTGGCAAGGGTGCGCAGGACATCCTCGCCGCACAGATCTCCTGGCTCGATGAAGGCGCCGCCTGAAAGGCTTGGCGGTTTCCCCGGGGCGCGCGGCGCCCCCTTTCCCGCTGCGCAAACCAACTCACGACGCTAGAGCGCGCTATGCGATTTCACGTACCCGCGCTGGCTCTGCGCGCCGGTGATCACAAGGCGCAGTGAGCCGCCAGGCCCATGCCTTGGCAAGCGCTGCAGTTTTGCCGAGCGCCCGCGCGCAAAACCAACCGAAGCCAAGCCCGGGGCAGGGAGACGATGGCGGTCGCCGAGCAATGGCCGATGTGGCCGGCGTGCCCGGCGTGCCCGGCGTGCCCGCCGAGTGTGCCCCGCACGGGGGCGCTCGCTCAGCCGCCGAGGTAGGCCTTGCGCACGTGCGGGTCGTCGATCAGTTCGGCGCCCGTCCCCTGCAGGGTCATGGCTCCCGACTCGTAGAGATAGGCGCGATCACACATGTCCAGCGCGGCGTAGGCGTTCTGCTCGACCATGAGCACGGTGGCGCCATCCGCACGCACGCGCTGGATAACCTCGAAGGTCTTTTGCACGATATTGGGCGCCAGGCCCAACGAGGGCTCGTCGAACAGTACGAGCCTGGGCCGCGACATCAGCGCGCGGCCGATGGCCAGCATCTGCTGCTCGCCGCCTGACAGCGTGCCGGCCATCTGATGGCGCCGATCGTGCAGCTTGGGGAAACTCTCGAAGATGCGCTGCATGTCCTGGGCAGTGCCAGCCTTGTCGTTTCGGCGAAAGGCACCGAGCTCGAGGTTCTCCTGGACGGACATCTGCCCGAACACGCGCCGCCCCTCGGGGCAGTGGGCTATTCCCAGCGACAGGATGCGCTGCGGCGTGGCGCGCGTGATGTCCACGCCCTCGAACACGATGGAGCCCGAGGACGGCGGCAGCAGCCCGGAGATCGCCTTGAGCGTTGACGACTTGCCCGCGCCATTGGCACCGATGATGGTGACGAACTCGCCCTGGCCCACGCGCAGCGATACATTCTTGACGGCCTCCACCTTGCCGTAGCGACACACGATGTTCTTTATTTCAAGCATGCTTGATCCCCTGCCCCAGATAGGCGCGGATCACCTCGGGGTTGGCCTGGATCTGCGCAGGCGTTCCGTCGGCGATGATTTTTCCGTAGTTGAGCACCACGATCCGGTCGGACACGCCCATGACCAGCGGCATGTCGTGCTCGACCAGCAAGAGGGTGATGCCGCGCCGGCGCAGCCTGGCCAGCAGATCCATGAACTCGGCCGTCTCCGAGGGATTCATGCCGGCCGCGGGCTCGTCCAGCAGCAGCAGCCGGGGACGCGCCGCGAGGGCCACGGCCACGCCCAGCAGGCGCTGCGCACCGTAGGGCAGCGCACCGCCCAATTCATTGGCGTAGTGGGCAATGCCCACGAAGTCCAGCACTTCCCAGACGGATTCGCGGAGCCGGGCTTCCTCGCGGCGCATGCCCGGCAGGGCCAGCAGCGTGGACCAGGCGGACGCCCGCCCCGAAAGGTGCAGGCCCGTCAGCACGTTCTCGAACACCGTGTTCGTAGTGAACAGGCTGGTGCGCTGGAAGGTGCGTACCAGACCTTCGCCTGCCACTTCGTGCGGCTTGAGCCGGTGCAAAGCCGTGCCGCCGAAGTGCACCTGCCCCTTGGTCGGGCGCATGAAGCCGGTGATGACGTTGAAGGCGGTGGTCTTGCCGGCGCCATTGGGGCCGATCAGGCTGACGAGTTCGCCTTCCTTCACGTCGAAGCTCATGTCCGATATCGCCACCAGGCCGCCGAAGTGCACGGCCACGCGGTCTATGGACAGCAGGGCGGCCGGGGAGGTCGAGGTTTTGGGCGCCATCATGTCGGGCTCCCGGCGCGCTGCGTGGCGGCCTTGGGGGCCGCAGGGACCTGCCCATCGGCCGGCGCCTGGCGCACGTGGCGCGGCGCGCTGCCGCGCCTGCGATGCCACCAGTCGGCCACGGCGGGCACGATGCCGCGCGGCAGGAAGAACACGACGAGCACCATCGCGATGCCATAGACGATCCACTGGACCTCTGGCGCGGCCACGGCACGCAGTCCCACGGGCAGAGCGCCGAAGACCACGCCGCCGACGATGGGGCCGGCCAGCGTGCCCTTGCCGCCCGTCACCACCATGATGACCATGGTCACCGTATAGATGAACAGGAAGATGTCGGGGTCGATGATGCGGATGTAGTGCGCGTACAGCGCGCCCGCGGCGCCAGCCAGCGCTGCCGAGGCCACGGCCGCGAACACCAGGTAGCGGGTCACATCTATGCCCACCGAGGTGGCCAGGGGCTCGTTCTCGCGCAGCGCGACCATGGCCCGGCCCATGCGCGAGTGCAGGACGCGACGGATCAGCACGTACGACAGCAGGCCCAGACCCAGCACAAGGTAGTAGTTGGGCACCTTGGACCAGAACTGCGCCTCGCCCAGACCCGGCAGGCTGTAGCCCAGTGGCGGGATGTTGCTCAGCGCCAGCGGGCCCTGCGTCAGGTCGATCCAGTTGAGGGCGACCAGGCGCGTCACCTCGGCGAAGCTGACGGTCACGATCACGAAATAGGCGCCGCGGATCTTGAATGACAGCCGCCCCACGAACCAGCCGCAGGCGCCTGCCAGTACAGTGCCCAGCAGCAGGCCGGCTGCGGGATGCCAGGGCGTGTGGACGATGCGGCCGTCGCCCCAGAACACGGGAATGTCGAAACCCAGCGAACTCAGGGCACTGGCATAGGCGCCGATACCGAAGAAGGCAATGTGGCCCAGACTCAGCTGGCCCGTGAACCCCAGCAGCAGGTTCAGGCTCATGGCACCCACGATGAAGATACCGGTGGTGATGATGATGTGCAGGTAGTACTGGTCCGTCACCCACCAGGGCACGGACAGGAGCGCCGCGAGCAACGCGAGTGTGGCAATGGTTTTCATCCGATTCTCTCCCCTCGAACGCTGAACAAGCCGGTGGGTTTGAACATGAGCACCAGGATGATGAGGATGAACCCCATGGCATCGCGGTAGCCCGACGAGATATAGCCTGAACCCAGCTCTTCGGCAAAGGCCAGGATGAAGCCGCCGACGGCCGCTCCCTGGATGTTGCCCAGACCACCCAGGATCACGATGGCGAACGCCTTCAGGGCAGCCATGTTGCCCATGGTGGTGGTAACCACGAACACCGGGCCGAGCAGCGCCCCCGCTGCGGCCGCAAGACCGGAGCCCAGGGCGAATGTGGCGGTGTAGATCGCATTGACATTGATGCCCATCAGCGAAGCGGTGTCGCGGTCCTGGAAGGTGGCGCGCATGGCCTTGCCCAGTGGCGAACGATGCATGAGCAGGTAGGTCGCCAGGATCAGGCCCATGGCGACCACCAGCACGAACAGGCGCAGCCAGGAGACGGCCACGGGGCCGATCACCAGGGGTTCTGAGGGGAATGGGGTGGGTATCGCCTTGGCCACGCCGCCCCAGACCAGCAAGGCGAGGTTCTGCATCGCGATCCAGCAGCCGATCATCACGATCATGGTGGAGTCGATGTCCGCGCCCCGCATGCGGCGCAGCAGCAGCCGCTCGATCACCGCACCGAGCACAATGCCCAGCATGATCGAGAACGCCAATGCAACAAAGAAGTTCCACTGGAGTTGCGCGGCAAAGTAGTACGCCATGAAGCCGCCAAAGGCGTACAGTTCGCCGTGCGTGAAATTCACGACCTTCATGATCCCCAGGATCAAGGTCAGTCCGATCCCGAGGAGGGCATAGGTGCCGCCAAGGATCAGCGCATTGGCAATGTGCTGGATGAGTTGGTCCACTGGTGTTCTCGCACGCGCCTGGGAACGAAGCAATCGCGAAAGGCGCTGGATCCGCGATATCGATTGCGCTGTACCGCCCCGCCATCGAGGCGGGCACGGCACCGGTCTTGCTTGCCCTTGTTGTCCTACTCGGCGCGTACGATCTTGCCGTTCTCGATCTTCACGAGGTGCGTATCGGGAACGCTCTGGCCGCTTTCCTTGCCGGCAGGCCCGGCCTTGTTGAACCTGACTTTGCCGGTCAGGCCGGAGACCTCGATCTGCCACAGCGCGGCGCGGATCTTTTCCGGATCGGCAGCCCCGGCCTTGGCAATGGCGGCGGCGATGGCATGGATGCCGTCGTAGCCGCGGGCCCCTTCAGGCATGCCATTGATGTTGATGCCGCGCTTTTTCCACTCGTCCACGAAGTACTTGGCGGCAGCGGGATTGGAGGAAAGCTCCGGGAACCACGGCGTGAAGAACGCATCGTGGTAAGTGTTGTCGGCAGCACCTCCTGCCTGCTCGATCATCTGGTCGGGCAGTGTGCCGCCGGTGGTGATGATGCGGCGCTTCAGGCCGAGAGACTGGGCCTGCTTGAGCAGCAGCGTCATCTGCTCCGGGCCGGTGGTGATGAACAGCGTGTCGGCATCGCTGCCCCGCAAGGTCGACAGCTGGGCCGTCATGTCCTGGGCCGCAGCATCCATGTGCAGCGCACGGCCGACGTCGACGCCGTTTTCCTTCAGCACCTTGCCGAACTCCTGGGCGGCGCCCAGGCCCCAGTCGTTGTGCACGACCAGGAAATCGACCTTCCTGATTCCCAGCGGCTGGATGAAGCGCTTGAACTTCAACGCTTCCATCGCGTTGGTCGGGCTGATGCGGAACACATACGGATTGCCCATCGTGGTGATCTTGTCCGAGCTGGACGTCTCCACCACCATCGGCACCTTGTACTCCATCAGCTTGGGCATGGCCGCGAGCGTGTAGGTTGAACTCCAGGCGCCCATCAGCACCGCCACCTTGTCGCGCACGATCAGTTTTTCCGTGGCGTTGGCGGCCTCGGTCGGATTGCTCTTGTTGTCTTCTATCACCAGCTGGATCCTGCTGCCGAGAACTCCGCCCCTGGCATTGATCTCGTCCGCGGCGATCCTGGCGCCGTTGGTCACGAAGTTACCGGAAGCGGCGACCGCGCCGGTCAAGGGCTGGTTGACCCCTATCTTGATGACTTCTCCCGACTGGGCGTGCGCACCGAGCGCGGCGCACACAGCCACCGTGCCAAGTGCCAACCTGAACAATGCCTTAACCATATTGGTACTCCTCGTGGGTCATGCCACATGAATGGAACACAACGGAACTTAGCGAATGAACGACATCACATTTTTTATAGAGCAGTCAATCTAACAATAGGACAACCAGATATCAATACAATCTAACCCCACCATGGTTTGTACCCATCCAGATTTCTTTCGTTGCCAGGGTTCGTGCGCACAAGCCTGCCGGGCCAACCTTGCCGGCCGCATGCCTGGCGCAACCGGGTTGCCGCAGCCCACGCCGGTCGCCGCGGACCGATACGCCTCAGCCGGCCGCCGACTGCGCGGCCCTGGCAAAGGCAGGCAGGTCGAAACCGGGACTGCCCACCTGCTCCTGCGTAGGCTGCACCGGCAGCGCCAGCACGGCACGCGCGGCCAGATGCTCCTTGGCGGCGTTGATCGAATCGACTGCCACCAGCCGCCCCTGCCGGAAGTGATAGACCGAGAATGCGCCCCCGGAATGCATGTCGCCGCGCACCGCCCAGGCCTGTGCGCCCTGCGATAGTCCCGCGATCTGCAGCTTCCTGTCGTACTGATCGGACCAGAACCATGGCACCGCGGTGAATGGCGTGGCCCGCCCCAGCAACCCGGCGGCGGCGGCCCGGCCCTGCTCTATGGCGTTCTGGACAGATTCCAGCCGCAGCAAGCTGCCATCCTCCAGGCGGCGTGCGGTGCAATCGCCAGCGGCATAGACGTCCGGCGCAGAGGTCCTGCCACAGGCATCGACCACGATGCCGTGCTCGCAAGCGATGCCCGCCGCCTCGGCCAACGCATCGTTGGGCCGTACTCCTATGCCCGCCAGCACCAGGCCCGCGCGATAGGATTGCCCACCCTGCAGGCTCACTTGCACGGCATGCCCGCCGCAGGGGCGAACGCCGGCGACGCGCGCATCGAGCACCAGTTCAACGCCGTGCGCGCGGTGCAGCGCCGCATACCAGTCGGACAGCACCGGCGCAAGCACCCGGCTCAGCAGGCGTGGCGCGGACTCCAGCACGGTCACGGCCAGCCCCAGCTTGCGCGCCGTGGCTGCCACTTCCAGGCCGATGAAGCCACCGCCCACCACCACAACCGGCAGTCCGTGCGCAGCGCAGCGCTTGAGGCCCTCTGACACGGCGCCTGCATCGTCGCGTGTGCGCAGCACATGGATCGCCTCTTCGCATTCCTGCACACAGGGCAGGCGGCGCGGCGTGGCGCCGGTAGCCAGCAGCAGCCCGGTGTAGTGCAGTTGCGCGCCGTCCGCCAGGCGGAGCATGCGCCGCGCCGTATCGAGCTCGACCACGAGCGTACTCGTGCGAATGACGATGTTCTTGCGCGCCAAGGCGGCTTCGGCCCGCATGGCCAGCTGCTGCGCGGACATCTCGCCCGCCAGCCACGATTTGGACAGCGGCGGGCGATGGTAGGGCAGGTGTGCTTCATCGCCGAGCACGCTCAGCCGGCCATCGTAGCCAGCGGTGCGCAGGGTTTCGCCGGCTTGCAGCCCGGCCTGGCCCGCGCCGACGATGACGATGTGCGGCTCCATGCTCACACCTGCACCGGAACCACCGTCACCACCAGGCCCTCGATGGCCGCAGAAGCCTTGATCTGACAGGCCAGCCGGCTGTTGGCCTGGCGGCCTTCGGGCAGGCTGTCGAGCAGGTCCACCTCATCGGCGGACGCCGCGGGCAGGTCGGCCAGGCGCGCCTCTTCGACATGGCAGTGGCAGGTCGCGCACACGCAAGAGCCGCCGCATTCGCCAAGGATGCCGTCGACGCCGTTGGCCACGGCGCCCTGCATCAGGCTCCACCCCTGCGGCAGGCCCACGGTCACGGACGCGCCGGCTGGATCGATATAGGTCACATTTACCATTTGAGTGTCTCCGCGCGGGGCATGTGCAACGGCGCCGCGGCACGACTGCCGGACGCCACCCGCAGGCCTGGGCTTGGCACCGCCCAGGCCTGCGATCAGGCCGTAACCTTCTCCTGCCTGGCCGCCATGGCTCCGTGCCCGGCGACCCGTTCCTCCTGCTCGATCATCTGGTCGATCATCTTGTGCATGCGCCTTGGCGCGGCATCGATGCCAAGGATGATGCGCTTGTACGGCTTGCCGCGCGCGGCCTCCCGCTCCTCCTCGAACTGGATGCGCTGCAGCACCACCTTGTCCTCGTTGAAGGCGCGGTCCATGTCGCGGGTCAGTTCGGCGTCCATCGCGGCCTCGTCGGTGCGGAAGTTGCGCACATGGAACCAGTGCTGCAGCACCGTGCTCTCATCCACCGGCGTGAGCAGGTGGCAGGCGAACATCTGCACGCCCTCGTGGCGCTTGTCCATGTCGGCGATGGTGCCGGTCAGGCACGAGCCCATGTCGATGGCGTAGAAGCACGGCGCGGTGTAGTTGTAGTAGTGCCAGCGGTCGACATTCGTGGCGAACCCGCCGTACTTGGCGAACAGCGGAATGGCGGGTGCGTCGCGGATCCATCGCCAGACGATGATGCTGCGCTCGCCATACTCGTTGTTGACCGGCACGGTGGCGCCGGCGGGAGTGCCCAGCGTGCTCGGATGGACGAAGGTGACGTGCGCCGGGTCGAGCAGGTTGTCGCAAAGCGACAGGTAGTTGCAGTCGATGCGCAGGGTACCGCCCTTGACGGCGCGCCAGCCGGGAGCGTCGTACTGCTCGAGATGGAACAGCCCGGCCCGGTCTGCCAGCGCGGAGTCGCCCATCCAGATCCAGGCCAGGCCATACTTTTCCTCCACCGGATAGGCACGCACCACCGCGTTGCCCGGAATGATGTCCTGACCGGGGATGCGCACGCACTTGCCCGAGCAGTCGAATGTCATGCCGTGGTAGCCGCATTCGATGGCGTCCCCCTTCAGTCGGCCGAGCGAGAGCGGCGCCAGGCGGTGCGGACAGGCATCCTGCAGCGCGGCGATCTTGCCGTCCTCGCGGCGATACACGACGATCGCCTCCTCCAGCACCATGTGGCGGGACAACTCCCGCCCGATCTCCTCGGCCCAGCCCAGCGGGTACCATGCGTTTCGTACGTATTTCATGAAAACCTCCTGTCGGATTTGGTTGATGCACAGGCCAAGCCAAGCTCAGTGGTAATAGGCGCCGCCGTCGACCACAAGCGTCTGCCCTGTGATGAAACCCGCATCCGGTCCGGCGAAGAAAGACACTGCACCCACCACGTCCGCGGGCACCATGTCGCGCTGCAGCGCACGGCTGCGGACCGAGAAGCCGGAGACCTTGCCGGCAAGTTCGGGGTTCTGGTGCACGCCGTCGCTGAGCGTGAAGCCGGGGGCCACGCTGTTGACCAGAATGTTGTACGGGCCAAGCTCAGTGGCCAGCGTGCGTGTCATCGACACGATCGCGCCCTTCGAGGCCACGTAGTGCAACATGCCCGGATTGCCCTTGAAGGCCACGGCGGACGAGATGCTGATGATGCGACCCGCGCCTTGCCGGCGCAAAGCCGGCAGCACCGCGCGGCAACACAGGAATTGGCCGATGACGTTGACGTCGAACATCTTCTTCCAGTCGGCCACCGTCAACTCCTCGAACGGCTTGATCTGCAGCGTCGAGTAGATGGCGGCATTGTTGACCAGCACGTCGACGTGGCCGAAGGCGTCGAGCGCGTCAGCCACCATCCGTGCCGCATCCAGCTCGCTGGACACATCGGCCGTCACGCCGATGGCGCGGTGCCCGGCCTGCTGCAGCCTCTCGGCCGCCGCCTGCGCGCCAGCCAGATCGGCAATCACGATGGCCGCGCCCTGCGCCGCCAGCGTTTCGCAGATCGCATGGCCGATGCCCATCGCGCCACCGGTGACGATGGCGACCTTTCCATTCATCCTCATGTTCGCTCCTTTGCTCGCTGAAACAGGGCCGCAGGTGGGCAATAGTGCCCACGGCCAATGGGCATGCCTGCGCCACTGCGGCTCAGGATCGCCAGATTGATGATCGGAGGCATGCCGCTCGCGACGATGCGCGCGGGATCGATCACGCCGGTATGCGGGTGCAGGATCGCCTGCGGCCGGTCCGTGGCGCCGGCCGGCAGCACGGCAGCCCACTCATCGAGCAGGCTCGGCGCGTGCCGCAACGCCTGTCCGCCGAAGCCACAGGCATCCACCAGCGCGCTGTCGCCAATGGCCCCGAGCGGCTGGGGCGCGGTATCCGACGGGAAATACACGCCCACCGGCGGCAGTGCATCCACGGTATGCCAATGGCTTTCGCCGCGCAGCCGGATGCCGAACTGCAAGCCGTTGCCCCCTATCGCGGCCAGTTCGCCGCCATCGGTTCGCACCTTCCAGGCCGCCCAGGCCATCCATACCCCCAGGACAAAGCCCGGATTGGCACGGACCTGCGCGACCAGCGCCTCGGGCAGATCCCGCAGCGCGGCCAGCAAGCGCTCATTGCCTGCCAGGGTGCGGGCATGGCAGTCATCGCCCTCCCCAAGCGCGCCACACATCAACGCGTACGGATCAACGGGCCGTCGGGCCAGCAGCGGATTGCATGCCGCCGCGAAGCGGGAACACCAGTCGCGGGCGCGGCCAACGCACAGCGGGTCGTCCGAGCCGAAGCGCAACGCGGGCGGGGGGCCCTCGGCGACCGGCGAATAGGCCGCGTGCACGCCATCACTTACCTCGAAGCACCACATGGCCGGCGCCAGCACCTGCGCCAGCGGCACGGCCAGGCCGAAATCCTGCGCCGGAACAAGGCGCAACGCACCCTGGTCCAGCAGGTGCGCGGCGCAGCCCGCATCCGGCGCCAGCCCTCCGATGACGGCGGCCTGCAGGGCTGCATTGCGCACGGCCTGCGGCGGCATGCCCCCATACGGAGGGCCTGCATGGAACAAGGTGTCGCGGGGCAGGTCCGGCTTGGCTTCTCCGAACTGCACCACCCGGGTCAAACATGCCGTCTTGCTCATAAAAGCCTGCTCTCCTTCGCCCCGCGCCAGTGACCTTGGCGCCAGATCGAATATCGTGGTTAAATGAATCTATTAATAGAACAACTATATGACCAGTTGATAATTTTTATCCAAAGGGTTTTCATGTAGACAGGCATCAATTTATCTTGCTAAGATACCAACAATAGTACGACCAGCCGATAAATTGACAAGCCATGCAAAGGACACGGACCTGCCCCTGGCCGGGTCCGGTTTACCGATGGAACGCTCGCGTATTTCTCCAGCAGCCGACGCATGGAAGGCCGCCGTGGAATCCCGCGTTTTTTGAGAAGCATGCCGCTGGCGCAGCGGCGAACAAGGAGGCCCTATGGAGGTGAAACCGTATCTCGAACTGCGTGCGGATCTCGCCCGGCGCGATCGCAGCCTGCGCGAGAAAGTGATGACGCTGGAGCAGGCTGCCGCCCTGGTCAGCGACGGAGACAAGGTCGGCATCGGCGGCAGTACGTTGTCGCGCACGCCGATGGCCATGATCTGGCAGCTGATCCGCTCGGGCAAGAAGCACCTGGACGTGTCGCGCAGCATCGTCTCCAGCGAGGGCGACCTGCTGTTCGCCTCGGGCATCTGCGACCGCATCCAGACCAGCTGGTTCAGCCAGGGCATCGTCTGGGGCATCTCCAAGGTGATGCGCCACTATGTGGAAAGCCGGCAGACACGCTACGACGAATGGAGCCACCTGGCCATGGGCCTGCGCTTTCGCGCCGGCGCCATGGGCGTGCCCTATCTGCCGATGAGGCCCATGCTGGGCTCCGACGTACTGCGCATGCGCCCCGAGGCCATGGCAACGCACTGCCCCTTCACTGGCGAGGACCTGCTGCTGGTGCCCGCACTGAACCCCGACGTCGCGCTGATCCATGTGCAGCGCTGCGACGCCTACGGCAACGCTCAGCTCGACGGGCTGAGCTTCATGGACATCGACCTGGCACTGGCTGCCAACCGCGTGATCCTGACGACCGAACGCATCGTGTCCAACGACCAGATCCGTCGCAACCCCGACCAGACCAAGATTCCATTCATTGCCGTCGATGCCGTGGTCGAGGTGCCCTACGGCTGCGCGCCGCACGAATGCACCAACGTCTACGAGCCCCTGTTTTCCCACATGGACTTCTACACGGCCAAGGTCAACGCGGACCCTGTGGCCGGCATGCAGGAATACATCCAGCGCTACGTGCGCGATCCTGCCTCGTGGACCGACTACCTGGGCCTGCTGGGCCTGGAGGAACTACTGGACGCCGCGCGCCGCGGAAGGAGCATGCTCAATGACTGATACCCCCACCTGCGCCGTAGCCTCCGCCGGCGCCTGCACCACCAGCGAAATCCTTGCCGTGATGGCTTCGCGCCTGCTCAAGGAGGGGCAGGTCGTGTTCGCCGGCGTCGGCGTGCCGCTGCTGGCCGCCACGCTGGCGCAGGGCCTGCACTGCCCAGGGCTGACCATCCTGTTCGAAGGCGGCGTGCTCGGCCCCATCATCGAGCCTGGGAAGTTGCCGCCTTCGACGAACGAGCAGCGCTGCACCAAGCGCGCCAACATGGTCATGAGCAGCACCGAGGTTCTTCTGCTGCTGCAGCGCGGCCATGTGGACGTGGGTTTCATGGGCGGAGCGCAGATCGACAAGTACGGCAACCTCAACTCCTCCTACATCGGCGACCCCGCCAACCCCAAGACCCGGCTGCCGGGCACGGGCGGCGGCAACGACATCTCCAGCCTGACCCACATGATCGTGGCGATGAAGCACGAGCGCCGCCGCTTCGTGGACAAGGTGGACTTCGTCACCAGCCCGGGCTTCCTGGATGGCGGCGACACGCGGCGCGAGCGCGGCCTGCCCGCGGGCGGCATGTTCCGCGTGGTGACGGACCTGGGCATCTTCGGTTTCGACGACACCACGCGGCACATGAAGATCGTTGCGCTGCACCAGGGCGTGACGCTGGAACGGGTGCAGGACAACACCGGCTTCACGTTGCTGCATGACGACAGGATCCCCACCACCGTCCCGCCCAGCGAACGCGAACTGAGTGCGCTGCGCACGCTGGACCCCGACCGCCTTTACATCGCCTGACACCCGGTCGGCACCCCGCCGCCCCCACATATCCACAGGAGAACACATGAGCACACTGCACGGAACCTTCGGCATCGCGGCCCGCAACTTCACGGCCTTTCCCCAGATGCCAGACGCCCAGGCGCTGGTGGAGTACGGCGTCCGCATGGAGGAGCTGGGCTTCGACTCGATCTGGGTCTGGGACCACATCTTCCTGGGCGTGGACCCGCATTTCCCCATCATCGACTCGCTGACGCTGCTGACCGCCATCGCGGCGCGCACCAAGAAGATCAAGCTGTCCACCGGCATCCTGGTGCTGCCGCTGCGCAACCCGGTCATCCTGGCCAAGCAGATCTCCAGCATGGACCAGCTGTCCAACGGCCGCATGCTGATGGCCATGGCCGCCGGCTGGTACAAGCGCGAGTTCGACGCGGTGGGCGTTCCCTACGAACAGCGCGGCAAGATCATGGGCGACAACCTCGACATCCTCAAGCGCCTGTGGACCGAGGACATGGTCAACGGCGAATGGGGCCCGCACAAGATCCCGGCCGGCGTGATGTTCCCCAAGCCCGTGCAAAAGCCCTGCCCGCTGCTGATCGGCGGCTATGCCGACCGGGTGCTCAAGCGCGCCGCGGTCGAAGGCGATGGCTGGCTGACCTACTTCTACAAGCCAGACGCCTTCGTCGAGTCCTGGTCCAAGGTCTGCGCCTACGCCCTGGAGGCCGGCAAGGACCCTGCGACGCTGATGAACGGCAACCAGCTGCCCATCATGGTGGGATCCTCCCGCGCGGCGGTCGAGGAAACGATGATGAAGTGGCTCAATGTCGACTTCGACATCGCCCAGGGCAGCCAATCCACCATGGACAGCGCCATCATGGGCAACGTGGACGAATGCGTGGCCCAGCTCAAGGAACACATCGATGCGGGCGTGCAAAAGCTCGTCTTCGTGCCCTACAAGTACGAGATGGGGCAGATCGAGATCATTGCCCGGGAAATCGTTCCGCGCCTGCGCGCCTACGCGGCGCAGAAGCGCTGATAGAAGCCGCGACAGAAAGAAAGCTTGCGCGCCTGCGTGCGAAGCCCGCCCCCGCCGCGGGCGACGCCGCGGTTTCCTGCAGTTCCCGATGAGTTGGAGTTTTCCCATGTCCACGAGTGTTCCCGACCCGGCGCAGCGCCAGGCCGAAACCCGGCACGCGCGCGGCCGCCTCACCGCGCACGAGCGCCTGGCGCTACTGCTCGACCCCGGGTCCATGACCGAACTGGCCACGGGCGTCGGACCCGACGCCCGCGGCGACGGCGTGGTCACCGTCCAGGGGCGCATCGCGGGGCGCAGCGTCTGCGTCTTCGCCAAGGACTTCGCCACGGCCCGGGGCACGCTGGCCGAAGTGCATGCACGCGAGATCGTGCGCCTGCAGGAGCAGGCGCTACGCATCCGCGCCCCGCTGATCGGCCTGTACGACACGGCCGGCCTGCGGCTGGAGGCCGGCCTGGGTGCCTTCGCGGGCTTCGCCGGTATCGCGCGCCGCGCCGCATGCGCGCAGGCAGAGATTCCCCAGATGGCCGTGGTGTTGGGCGAATGCCCGGGCGCCGATGCGCTGCTGGCCTCGCTCGCCGATTTCGTGCTGATGGCCAACGACGACAGCGCGCTCTACGTGAGCGGCGCGCAGGCCGTGCGTGCAGTCACCCGCGAGGAGACCGACACCGCCACACTCGGTGGCCCCGGCATGCATGCCGCCGAATCCGGCCTGGCCGACGGCGTCTGCGACGACGACGTGCAGGCCCTGCTCAAAGCGCGGCGCCTGTTTGCCTTTCTTCCGCAATCGCGGCACGGCGCCTGGCGCAGCGACACCGCTCCCTGGCCATGCCTCGACGAGGCGGCGCGCGAGGCGCCGGCCCTGGACACGCTGATTCCCGAACAGGCCGAAGCCGGCTACGACGTCAAGGAGCTCATCCGCGAAATCGCCGATGGCGGCGACTTCATGGAACTGCAGCCCGCGCATGCGGCCCACCTGGTCATCGGCTTCGTGCGCCTGGACGGACGCAGCGTCGGCGTGGTGGCCAACCAGTCCCGGGTGCTCGCGGGCGTGATCGATACCGCGGCCGCGCGCAAGGCGGCGCGCTTCGTGCGCTGGTGCGATGCCTTTGCCGTGCCGCTGCTCAACCTGGTCGATACACCGGGCTTTCTGCCCGGCGCGGAGCAGGAGCGCGCGGGAATAGCGCGCGAGGCCGCCGCATTGATGGCGGCGCAGGCGCGCGTGCGCGTGCCCCTGGTCACCGTCGTGCTGCGGCGCGCCTTCGGCGCGGCAGGCATGCTCATGGGTTCCCGCTCGCTGGGTGCCGATCTCGTCTACGCATGGCCGCAGGCCCAGATCGGCCTGATCGGCGCTGTGGGTGCCGCGGCCCTGGGCGCCAGCGAGGCCGATGCAGCGCGGGCGCTGGAGCCCGCCGCCGTCTGCGCAGTTGGGGAAGTGGACGCCGTGATCGCTCCGCGCCGCACACGTGAATGCGTGATCCGGGCGCTGTCCCATCTGGCCCAGAGGAACTATCTGCAAGGGGAATCCCCATGTTCACCAAGATTCTGATCGCGAACCGCGGGGAGATCGCCTGCCGCATCATCAAGACGGCCCGGCGCATGGGTATCCGGACCGTGGCCATCCATTCCGACGCCGATGCCCGCTCGCTGCACGTGCGCCTGGCCGACGAGGCCGTGCGCGTGGGCCCTGCCCCGGCGGCCGAATCCTATCTGTCCATCGAACGCATCGTCGAGGCCTGCCGCCAGACCGGCGCGCAGGCCGTACACCCGGGCTACGGCTTTCTTTCCGAGCGCGCCGCCTTCGCGCGCGCGCTGCTGGATGCCGGCATCGTCTTCATCGGCCCCAACCCCGAGGCCATGGAGGCCATGGGGGACAAGATCGAATCCAAGAAGTGCGCCAGCGCGGCCCGCGTGAACACCGTGCCGGGCCACCTGGGCGTGATCCGGGACGCGGCGCACGCGGTGCAGATCGCCGATGAAATCGGCTACCCGGTGATGATCAAGGCATCGGCCGGCGGCGGAGGCAAGGGCATGCGCGTCGCGCATTCGGCCGAGGACGTCGCGGACGGCTTCGCGCGCTCGCGCTCGGAGGCGGCCTCCTCGTTCGGCGACGACCGCATGTTCGTCGAGAAATTCATCGTCCAGCCACGCCACATCGAGATCCAGATCCTGGGCGACAAGCACGGCAATATCGTCTACCTCGGTGAGCGCGAGTGCTCGATCCAGCGGCGCAACCAGAAGGTGCTCGAAGAAGCGCCCTCACCCTTGCTGGACCCGCAGACGCGCCAGCTCATGGGCGAGCAGGCCGTGGCACTGGCACGCGCCGTGCGATACGACTCGGCCGGCACCGTCGAGTTCGTCTGCGGCCAGGACAAGTCCTTCTACTTCCTGGAGATGAACACCCGGCTGCAGGTAGAGCATCCGGTGACGGAGCTGGTCACCGGCATCGACCTCGTCGAGCAGATGATCCGCGTGGCGGCCGGCGAACCCCTGGCGATGCGCCAGCAGGACATCCGGCTGTCGGGCTGGGCGGTCGAGTCCCGCGTCTATGCCGAGGACCCTGCACGTGGCTTCATGCCATCCACCGGCAGGCTCACCACCTACCAACCGCCGGCCGAGGGCGTGCACGATGGCGTGACCGTGCGCAACGACACCGGCGTGTTCGAAGGCGGGGAAATCTCCATCCACTACGACCCCATGATCGCCAAGCTGGTCACGCATGCACCCACGCGCGCCCAGGCCATCGCGGCCCAGGCGCAGGCGCTCGACGCCTTCGCGATCGAGGGCATCACGCACAACCTGCCTTTTCTCTCGGCATTGATGCGGCACCCGCGCTGGTGCGAAGGCCGGCTGTCCACCGCCTTTATCGCCGAGGAATTCCAGGGCAATTTCGCACCGCGAGCGCCCGAGGCGGCGGCCGCGTCGCAGCTGGCGGCCGTGGCCGCGGCCATGGATGCCCTGACCTGGCCGCGCGGCGCCGATGCCTGCCTGGCACCGCGCGAGCGCAGGGTACTGCTGGACGGGCAGCCGCATGCCGTGACGGTGGAGTGCGTCCCCGGCGCCTGGCGTGTGCGTGATCATGCCAGCGGCCGCACCGCCAGCGTGCGCAGCGCCTGGGTACCGGGCCAGCCCACCTGGCTGGGCAGTGTCGATGAGCAGGCACTGGCCGTGCAGGTGCGCCGCATCCCGCCCGAGGGGGAGCAGGGCTGGCTGCTCACCCATGCAGGCCTGCAGGCCAGCGCACGGGTGCTCAGCCCGCACGAAGCCGAGCTGCTGCGCCTCATGCCCGTGCGCCAACGCGCGCAGGCGCGCATGCAGTTGCGCAGCCCCATGCCGGCCAAGGTGCTGGCCGTGATGGCCGAAGCGGGGCGCAGCGTCGCCGCGGGCGAGGTGCTGTGCATCGTCGAGGCCATGAAGATGGAAGTGAGCCTGTGCGCAGAGGCACCGGCCACCGTTTCCCGGATCCTGGCACAGGCCGGAGATGTGCTGGCGCTGGATGACGTCATCCTCGAATTCGCATGACACAAGATGACCCAAGGAGGCCGTATATGTTGATTGGCGTGCCTGCCGAGACCATGGCAGGAGAAACCCGGGTGGCTGCGACCCCCGAGACCGTCAAGAAGCTGCGTGCGCAAGGCCATGTGCTGCGCGTGCAGGCGGGGGCGGGAGTGGCGGCCAGCGTGCCCGATGCCTTGTACGAGGCAGCGGGCGCCGAGATCGTCGATGCGGCAGGCGCCCTGGGCGCCGACCTGGTGCTCAAGGTCCGCATTCCTTCGGAGGACGAGCTGCCCGGCATCCGCAAGGGCGCAACGCTGGTCGGCATGCTGGACCCGTTCCAGCCCGCAGGCCTGCAGCGCCTGGCCGATGCGGGCATCACGGCCTATGCGCTGGAGGCGGCTCCGCGCACCACGCGTGCGCAGAGCATGGACGTGCTGTCCAGCCAGGCCAATATCGCCGGCTACAAGGCCGTGATGATTGCGGCCAACCAGTACCAGCGCTTCTTTCCCATGCTGATGACGGCGGCCGGCACGGTGAAGGCCGCGCGCGTCGTGGTGCTGGGCGTGGGCGTGGCCGGCCTGCAGGCCATTGCCACGGCCAAGCGCCTGGGCGCCGTGATCGAGGCCAGCGATGTGCGCCCCAGCGTGCGTGAGCAGGTCGAATCCCTGGGCGGCAAGTTCATCGACGTGCCCTACGAGACCGCCGAGGAAAAGGAGGCCGCCGAAGGCGTGGGCGGCTACGCGCGCCCCATGCCGCAAGGCTGGCTGGACCGCCAGAAGGCCGAGGTGGCCAAGCGCGTGGCCCAGGCCGACGTGGTCATCACCACGGCGCTGATCCCGGGCCGGCCCGCTCCCGTGCTGGTCACGGCCGAGATGGTGCAGGCCATGAAGCCCGGCGCCGTCATCGTGGACCTGGCGGCAGAGCGCGGCGGCAACTGCCCGCTGACCCAGGCCGGCATGACCGTGGTCACGCATGGCGTGACCATCGTGGGCCTGACCAACCTGGCCGCCCTGGTGGCGGCCGATGCCTCGGCCCTGTATGCACGCAACGTGCTCGATTTTCTCAAGCTCATCATCAACAAGGATGGCGCCCTGCATGTGGACATGGAGGACGACATCGTGGCCGCGTGCCTGATGGCCCATGAAGGCCAGCTGCGGAGGAAATGACATGGAAGCCGTATCCCCCACCATCATCCATCTCATCATCTTCGTGCTGGCCATCTACGTGGGCTACCACGTGGTGTGGACCGTCACGCCCGCGCTGCACACGCCGCTGATGGCAGTGACCAATGCCATCTCGGCCATCGTCATCGTCGGCGCCATGCTGGCGGCGGCGCTCACGGAAACGGGCCTGGGCAAGACCATGGGCGTGCTGGCCGTGGCGCTGGCCGCGGTCAACGTCTTCGGCGGCTTCCTGGTCACGCGGCGCATGCTGGAGATGTTCCGCAAGAAGGAGCGCAAGAGCGCTCCGGCCAAGGACGGCAAGGACGCCAAGGCGGAGGGCCGGTCATGAGCATGAACCTCGTCACATTGCTCTACCTGGTGGCCAGCGTCTGCTTCATCCAGGCGCTCAAGGGGCTGTCGCATCCCACCACCTCCATACGCGGCAACCTGTTCGGCATGGCCGGCATGGTGATCGCCGTGCTGACCACGGCGGCGCTCATCGTGCAGCTGGCCGGCGGCAACGCCCTGGGCCTGGGCTGGGTGCTGCTGGGCCTGCTGGTCGGCGGCACGGCCGGCGCCGTCATGGCCCAGCGCGTGGAGATGACCAAGATGCCCGAATTGGTCGCCTTCATGCACAGCATGATCGGCCTGGCGGCGGTGTTCATCGCCGTGGCCGCCGTGGCCGAGCCCTGGGCCTTTGCCATCACGGCCAAGGGCGGCGCCATTCCGGGCGGCAACCGCGTGGAGCTGGCGCTGGGCGCCTTCATCGGCGCCGTGACCTTCACGGGCTCGGTGATCGCCTTCGGCAAGCTCAGCGGCAAGTACAAGTTCCGCCTGTTCCAGGGCGCGCCCGTGCAGTTCAAGGGCCAGCATGCGCTCAACGCCGTGCTGGGGCTGGCAGCGGCCTTCTTCGTCTTCGGCTTCTGGCACAGCCAAAGCTGGATGGACATCGTGCTGGTCATCGCCCTGGGACTGCTGCTGGGCGTGCTGCTGATCATTCCGATCGGTGGCGCGGACATGCCGGTGGTCGTGTCCATGCTCAACAGCTACTCGGGCTGGGCGGCGGCGGGCATCGGCTTCTCGCTGAACAACAGCATGCTGATCATTGCGGGTTCGCTGGTGGGCAGCTCGGGCGCCATCCTGAGCTACATCATGTGCAAGGCCATGAACCGCTCGTTCTTCAGCGTGATCCTGGGCGGCTTCGGCGGCGAGGCCACCAGCGCGGCGGCAGGCTCCCAGCAGCAGCGCAACGTGAAAAGCGGCAGCGCCGACGATGCGGCCTTCGTCCTGGGCAATGCCGAGACCGTGGTCATCGTGCCCGGCTACGGCCTGGCCGTGGCGCGTGCCCAGCACGCGGTCAAGGAGCTGGCCGACAAGCTCACCGAACGCGGCGTGACGGTGAAGTACGCCATCCACCCGGTGGCGGGCCGCATGCCGGGCCACATGAACGTGCTGCTGGCCGAGGCCGAGGTGCCCTACGACCAGGTCTTCGAGATGGAGGACATCAACAGCGAGTTCGGCCAGGCCGACGTGGCCATCATCCTGGGCGCCAACGACGTGGTGAACCCTGCAGCCCACGTGAAGGGCAGCCCCATCTACGGCATGCCCATCCTGGAGGCCTACAAGGCCAAGACGGTGATCGTGAACAAGCGCTCCATGGCGGCCGGCTATGCGGGCCTGGACAACGAGCTGTTCTACATGGACAAGACCATGATGGTCTTCGG